>NZ_SMKF01000064.1 GCF_004348325.1 Micromonospora sp. KC213
ATGGTGATCCCGGCGGTCCGCAAGCCCCGCCCGTTCCCCAGCACCCCGGAGACGAACGGGGTGTACCGCTCCACCACGAGCGAGGAGACCCAGCAGATCCCCCGGTCCGCCCCGGCTCCCGGCGGCGCGACCGAGGGGGTGGAGCTGCGCATCGGCCCCGGCAAGGTGCACGTGGTGAGCCTGGACAGCCCGACCTCGCCGGGTCTCACCCTGCTCGACGCGCCGCCGGCGCTGCACGACGAGCGCGGCGTGCGGGCCGCCCGGGAGGGCCGGGCGGTGCTGGTCACCGCCCGCGACATCACCCGTACCCAGCAGTTGACCGAGCTGGTGGATCGACTGCGGGCGGTGGGCGTGGAGCCGTTCGGCTTCGTGGTGACGGGAGCGGGACGTGACTGACCGGCCAGCGGCCGGTGCGGCGTCGGCGTACCCGCCGGTGACCGTGGTGGTGGCCACCCGGGACCGACCCGGGCTGTTGGAGCGCGCCGTCCGGGCGGTGCTCGACCAGGACCATCCCGGCCCGGTGGAATGCGTGGTGGTCTACGACCACACCGACATCCGCCCGCTCGACCTGCCGGTACCGGCCAACCGCACCCTGCGCTACGTCACCAACCACCATTCCCGGGGCCTGCCCGGCGGCCGGAACACCGGCGTCGAGGTGGCCAGTCACGAGCTGATCGCCTTCTGCGACGACGACGACTTCTGGCTGCCGGCCAAACTGCGCCGCCAGGTGCGACTGCTTGCCGAGCGGCCCGACGCCGCCGCGGCCAGCTGCGGCATCCGGCTCGAGGGCCCCGGCATCGCCAAGGAGCGCCGCCTCGCCGCCGCCGAGGTGACCCTGGCCGACTTCGTCGCGGACCGGGTCATGGAGGTGCACTCCAGCACCCTGCTGATCCGCCGTTCCACCTGGGACGCCGTCGGCCCCGTCGACGAGGAGCTGCCCGGCGGCTACGGCGAGGACTACGAGTGGCTGCTGCGGATCGCCGCGCACGGTCCGGTGGTGATCGTGCCGGAGGTGCTGGTGGTGGTGGACTGGCACGGCGGCTCGTTCTTCTTCGGCCGCTGGGCGATGATCGTGGAGGCCACCCGCTATCTGCTCGACAAGCACCCCGAGTTGGCCGCCAGCCGTACCGGGCTGGCCCGGCTGCACGGGCAGATCGCCTTCGCGCTGGCCTCCGGGCGACGCCGCCGGGAGGCGATCCGCGAGCTGGGCCGGGTGCTGCGGCTCAACCCTCGGGAGAAGCGGGTGCTGGTGACCGTGCCCGTGGTGCTCGGGCTGCTCTCCGGGGAGCAGGTGCTGCGGCTGGCCCAGCGGACGGGGCGGGGTGTCTGACCGAGGGCCCGGGACCGCCGCGCCGCCGTCGCCGGGGAGCACCACGCCGGGCACCCGCCGGGTCGCCCCGCCGACGGCCGGCGCGCCGCCGCTGCCCGTCTGGCCGCTGACCGTCATGTTCGCCCTGGTCCCGCTCTGGTGGGCGTTGGGCGCGTTCTATCTGGGCTGGGCGATGCTCGGTGCCGTCCTGCTCGCCCTGCTGGTGGCCCGGGGGCGGGTGGCGCTGCCCGCCGGCGCCGCCTGGTGGCTGGTCTTCCTCGTCCTGGTGCTGCTCAGCGCCACCCGACTGGACCGGGTCACCGCGTACCTCACCTTCGGGCTGCGCTACGGCTTCCTGGTGACCGCCCTGGTGGTCTGCGTCTACGTGTACACCCTGCTCCGGGAGGGTGCACCGTGGGAGCGGGTGCTGCGCCCACTCGGCTGGTACTGGCTGGGTCTCGTCGGGCTGGGCTGGCTGGCCGTGTTCGCCACCGACTTCGCGTTGACCACGCCGGTGGAGATGGCGCTACCGGCCAGCGTCGCCGACGAACGCTACCTCCAGGCGTTGACCCACGTCCGGCTCAACGAGTTCAACCCGTGGTCCCGCACGCCGATCTACCGCACCGCCGCGCCCTACCCCTACACGAACAACTGGGGAACGGCGTACGCGCTGCTGGTGCCGTGTGTGCTGGCGTACCTGACCTCGGTGCGTACCGGCCGGTTCCGGACGGTGCTGTGGGTGTCGCTGCCGCTGTCGGTGGTGCCGGCGTTCCTGACCCTCAACCGGGGCATGTTCGTCGGTCTCGGCGCCGGCCTGCTCTACCTGGCGCTGCGCGCCCTGGTCCGGGGCAACGCCCGGCTGATCGTGTCGATCGCCGGGCTGGTGCTGCTGGTCTGGATCGTCAGCCTGGTGGTGCCCGTCCAAGAGATGATCAACGCCCGGGTGAGCACCACCGACACCAACATCGACCGGCTGGACCTGTACGTGCGCACCTGGCAGGCGGTGCAGCAGTCACCACTGCTCGGCTACGGCGCGCCGAAGAGCGTGGACACCACCCTGGCCGCCGAACCGCTGGGCACCCAGGGCCTGATCTGGCAGATCCTCTACAGCCACGGCATCCCGGCGCTGGTGCTCTTCCTCGGCTGGCTGGTGCTGGTCGCCCGGCGACTGGCCGCGGCGGTCTCGCCGGCCGGGCACTGGTTGAGCACCGTGCCGGTGATCGCGCTGGTGGTGATCCCCGTCTACGCGTACATCGACCCGAACCTGTCGATCATCTTCTTCGCCGTCGGCGCCGGGCTGGCCGCCGTCGCCGGGCCGGTCAACCGGGCTTCGGTCGGCCCGTCCAGCATGGCCCGGCCGGTGCCGCTGACCCCGTGGCGTACCCGCAGCATCGGCCGCGCCGCCGTGCCGGCGGGGCCGAGGCGGGCGACCGGGATCGCCGCCGTCCCGCTGCGCACCGCGGTCCGCGCGGTCCGCCGGGTGACCGGCGCGCCCGAGCAGGCCCCCGCGCCCGATCCGATGCCCGCGCCCGATCCGACCCCCGCCATCCCGTCGCCGTCCCGGCCCGCCGAGGACACCCCCGGTCCGTCCGGGCCGGCACCCGCGTCACAGCCCGGCAGCGGGGCCTCACCCGGGGCAGGGGCGACATGACCGCCGGGGGTACGCCGACCACGGCCGTCCCCACTGCAGGCTCGGCGAGCGGTGACCGCGAGGTACGGCGCAGTACCCGCAACGGCCTGGTCGGGCTCGCCGGGGCCGCCGTCAACGGCCTGCTCGGCTTCCTGCTCACCGTGGTGATCGTCCACGGGCTGGGGCCGGCCGGCTCGGGCGCGATGTTCACCGCGATCGGTGTGGTGGCCATCATGGGGGTGCTCTGCTGTGCCGGCGCGGACACCGCGCTGGTCTGGATGCTGCCCCGGCGTACCCCCGGTCCGGACGGGGACGCGGCCCGGCTGCTGACGGTGGCTCTGGCCCCGACGCTGCTGCTCGCCCTCGTCGTGGCGGCCACCGGCATTGCCTGCGCCGGGATGCTCGCACTGGTGTTCTTCGACGCCGGGACGGCCGACGGCGACAATCTGCTCCGGCTCGCCTTCGGCAGTCTGCCCGTCGTGGTCGCGATGACCGTGCTGCTCGCTGCCGTACGGGCGGTTCGCCCGGTCGCCGCACTGGTGGCCGTGCAGTACGTGCTCGTCCCGGCGGCCCGCCCGGCCCTGGTGCTGGCCGCGCTTGCCGCCGGCGCGGGAGCGGCCGTCGCCTTCGCTGGCTGGCTGACTCCGGTGGCGCTGGCCGTGCTGGCCGGCGTGGCGCTGCTGCTGCGTCCGCTCGGCCTGACCGCCGGAGCACGGCTGCGCCCGATCCGCGAGGACTGGCGGAGGTTGTGGGGCTTCGCCCTGCCCCGGGCCGCCTCCGCCACCATCGACGCCAGCAGCATGTGGTTGACGGTTTTGCTCACGGCCGCGCTCGCCGATCAGAGCGAGGCCGGTCTGATCGGCGCCGTGGGTCGGTACGCCCTGGCCGGCCTGCTAATCATGCAGGGTCTGCGGGTGGCCGTCGCGCCGCAGCTGTCCCGGTTGCTCGGCCAGGGCCGCACCGCCGAGGCGGTGGCCGTCTACCGGCGGACCACCTCGGTGATCATTGCACTCTCCTGGCCGGGCTACCTGCTGCTGGCGTTCTTCGCGCCGGGCTTCCTGCGGTTGTTCGGCGCGGAGTTCACCACCGGTGCCACCGCGATGGTGATACTCGCCGGGGCGATGATGGTCAACTCCGGTACCGGGATCGTGCAGACGCTGCTGCTGATGAGCGGGAGCAGCGGGCAACACCTGCTGGCCGCCGCCACCGGCCTGCTGCTCAACGTCGGCCTCGCCGTGGCGCTGATCCCCGCGTACGGTGCGCTGGGCGCGGCCGTGGCGTGGACCGCCGGGATCGTGGCGGAGAACCTGCTCGCCACCCTCGCCGCCCGCCGGGTGGTGGGTGCGGCGCTGGTCACCCGAACGGTGCTGGTCACCGCCGGGATTGCCGGCACCGGCACCGCCGTGCTGGCCGGGGCGGTGGTGGCGGTCGCCGGCCGCGGCGTGATCGGGCTGGCCTTGACCCTCGGGGCGATGGCGCTGCTCGCCGCCGTACCCCTGCTGCACCCATGGATACGCCGACAGGCACGCGCGGCGGCGCCCGCACTGTTGGGTCGGGGGCCGCTATGACGAGGAGGACGCGATGACGACGCTGCGGGACCGGGTCAAAGCGCTGGTGCCGACACCGGTGGTGACCGGGGTGCGGCACTCCCTGGTCCGGTACGGAGAACACACCAGCCACCGGCGTCCGCTGCCAGACTTTCTCATCATCGGCACCAAGCGCGGCGGCACCACCTCGCTCTGGCGCTACCTGCTGGCGCACCCGCTGGTGCCCCGGCTCTTCCCGGCCTGGAACACTAAGACGTCGCACTACTTCGAGGACACCTACACCCGGGGCGAGGCCTGGTACCGGTCGCACTTCCCGACCGTGCGGCAGCGGCAGGCACTGGAACACCGGCACGGTGGGCCGACCCGGGTGGGCGAGGCAGCACCGCTCTACATGTTCCACCCGCTCGCCCCGCAGCGGGTGGCCGGGCTGATCCCGTCGGTGAAGCTGATCGTGCTGTTGCGCGATCCGGTGGAGCGGGCGTACTCGCACTGGAAGGAACGGCGTACCGAGGGCGTCGAGCCGTTGGGCTTCGCCGCCGCGCTTGACGCCGAGGAGGAACGCACGGCGGGGGAGCGGGAGAGGTTGGTCGCGGACCCGACGTACGTGAGTAACGCTTACGACTGGTACAGCTACCGTGCTCGGGGCCGCTATCTGGAGCACCTGGAACCCTGGTTGGACCGCTTCGACCGGGAACAGTTGCTGATCCTGCCGAGCGAGACGCTGTACCGGGAGCCGGCCGCCACCTACGGCCGGGTGCTGGACTTCCTCGGCCTGCCTCCGTACCAGCTCGACCGGTATGAGGTGTTCAACGACCGGCGCAGCAGCGCCATGGATCCGGCCGTACGGGGCGAGCTGACCCGCTACTACGCCCCGTACAACGACGCCCTCGCCACCCGGCTGGGCATGACCTTCGACTGGGGGAGCTGACCGTGGCGAGCGGAAGCGGAACGAACGACGAGAGCGCTCCCGCGCACCGGAGCCGGGGGCCGCTGCACGCGGTGCGATTTCGACTGGTCGACGCCCCGGACTCGTACGGCGCGAAGCGCCGGGCGAAGCGGGCGCTGTGGCTGTCGGAGACCTTCCCGGAGCTGGCCGAGATGTCCGTGCTTGACCTGGGTGGCCGGGTGAACAGCTGGACCAAGGTGCCGGTACGGCCGAAGCACGTGCACGTGGTGAACCTGGAACCGCTGCCGGCGGAACTGCCCGACGGGATGGAGGCCGATCACGCCGACGCGTGCGAGTTGCCCCCGTCGATCCTGTCCCGCCGCTACGACCTGGTGTTCAGCAACAGTGTGTTGGAGCACGTGGGCGGGCACGAACGTCGGCGGCGGATGGCTGAGGCGATCCGCGAACTGGCGCCCCGGCACTGGGTGCAGACCCCGTACCGGTATTTTCCGGTCGAGCCGCACTGGGTGGCGCCCGGCATGCAATTCCTGCCGGTGCCGGCCCGGGTGGCGGTGGCCCGGAAGTGGCCGTTGGCGTACACGCCCGGCAAGTCCTGGGACGCCGCCATGAAGCAGGTGCTCACCACCGAGCTGATCGGCCGCGCCGAGATGCGCTACCTGTTTCCGGACTCGATGATTCGGGCGGAGCGGATGCTCGGCCTCACCAAATCGCTCATCGCGGTCCGGACTGCCTGAGTATCTCGGACTGCCCGCGCATCAACGTCCGGCCACTGACGTCTGGCATCGTCCGCTGGGCGGGACACGGCAGGCGGCACGCCGGGCCGCGCGACCGGCGTGACAGACTGACCGTCGTGTTGCGCTGGCTGACTGCAGGTGAATCGCATGGTCCCGCCCTCGTCGCGTTGCTGGAGGGGGTGCCCGCCGGGGTGGCGGTGACCTCCGCCGACATCGCCGGCGAGCTGGCCCGTCGCCGGCTCGGCTACGGCCGGGGCGCGCGGATGGCGTTCGAGCAGGACGAGATCGAGATCATCGGTGGCCTGCGGCACGGCGTCACGCTGGGCAGCCCGGTGGCGATCCGGGTCGGCAACTCGGAGTGGCCGAAGTGGCAGACCGTGATGGCCGCCGACCCGGTCGACCCCGAGGAATTGGCCCGGCAGGCCCGCAACGCGCCGCTGACCCGGCCCCGGCCGGGCCACGCCGACCTCGCCGGCATGCAGAAGTACGGCCACACCGACGCCCGGCCGATCCTGGAGCGGGCCAGCGCGCGGGAGACCGCCGCCCGGGTGGCCGTCGGCACGGTGGCGAAGGCGCTGGTGAAGCAGGCTCTCGGCATCGAGATCGTGTCGCACGTGGTGGAGCTGGGCTCGGTCGCCGCCAAGCCGGGCCTGCGGCCCACCCCGGAGGACGCCGCCCGGATCGACGCCGACCCGCTACGCTGCCTCGACCCGGAGGCCAGCGCCCGGATGGTCGCCGAGGTCGACGCCGCGAAGAAGGACGCCGACACCCTCGGCGGCGTGGTCGAGGTGCTGGCGTACGGGGTGCCGCCGGGTCTGGGCAGCCACGTGCAGTGGGACCGCAAGCTCGATGCCCGGCTGGCCACCGCGCTGATGTCCATCCAGGCGATCAAGGGTGTGGAGATCGGTGACGGCTGGCAGCAGGCCCGCTCTCGCGGTTCCGCGGCGCACGACGAGATCATCCCGAGCGCGACCGGGGTCCGCCGGGTCACCGACCGGGCCGGTGGCCTGGAGGGCGGCATCACCACCGGCGAGCCGCTGCGGGTGAAGGCGGCGATGAAGCCGATCTCCTCGCTGAACCGGGCCCTGGCGACGGTGGACGTGACCACCGGCGAGCCGGCCACCGCGATCAACCAGCGTTCCGACGTGTGTGCGGTGCCCGCCGCGGCGGTGGTCGCCGAGGCGATGGTGGCGCTGGTGCTCGCCGAGGCGGCCACCGAGAAGTTCGGTGGTGACTCGGTGGCCGAGATCCGCCGCAACCTGGCCGGCTACCTCGACGCCCTGGTGATCCGGTGAGCACCGGACGGCGGAGCGTGGCCCGGTGAGTGCGAAGCCGGTCTGTGTGTTGGTCGGGGCTCCCGGCTCCGGCAAGACCACCGTGGGCGAGGAGTTGGCGGCCCGGCTCACGGTGACCTTCCGGGACACCGACGCCGACATCGAGGCGATGGCCGGCAAGCCGATCCCGGAGATCTTCATCGACGAGGGGGAGGCG
The DNA here is from genome assembly GCF_004348325.1 of Micromonospora sp. KC213. Taxonomy (GTDB): domain Bacteria; phylum Actinomycetota; class Actinomycetes; order Mycobacteriales; family Micromonosporaceae; genus Micromonospora. Next base: position 7,619 of record NZ_SMKF01000064.1, read on the forward strand.
CACTTCCGTACCCTCGAACGGGCGGCGGTGGCGGCGGCGCTGGCCTCGCACGACGGGGTGCTCGCCCTGGGTGGCGGCGCGATCCTCGCCGAGGAGAACCGCGCCGCGCTGGTCGGGCACACGGTCGTGCACCTGTCGGTGGAGTTGTCCGACGCGGTGCGGCGGGTCGGGCTCGGCGCGGGTCGGCCGCTGCTCGCGGTGAACCCCCGGGCCACCCTCAAGCACCTGATGGACCAGCGCCGCCCGCTCTACGCGCAGGTGGCGACCGCGACCGTGGTCACCGACGGGCGTACCCCGGAGGAGATCGCCGCCGAGATCGCCGGCCTGCTCAAGCCCTGACCGGGGCCTGGCCGGTTCGGGAGACGGAGCCGAGCCCTGCCCGGTCAGCCGGCGGCGATGGTGTCCAGCACGTCGGCGAGCGCCTTGGGCTCGCTCAGCATCGGCCAGTGACCGGTGGGCAGCCCGTGCAGCTCGGCGCCGGCGAGCCCGGCGAAGAACGGATGCCCCTCGGCGATCATCGTCCGGGCCATCTCCACCGGGAGGGTGCACGCCACCAGCGCGGTCGGCACCTGTCGCCCGCCCGTGCGTCGCACCGCGTCGGTGGCGGCGCGCAGCGGCTGCGGGGTGGACCGGCGGCGCAGCAGCGCCAGCGCGGACTCGTCCAGGCCGGCCAGGTTCTCCGGGGCGTCGGCCGGGTTCCAGGCCGGCGGCGGCAGCAGGTGTCCGTCGCCGATCAGCCGCCGCAGCCTCTTCTGCTCCTCGGGCGGGTTGGTGTCGAACTGGGCCACGCCGTCGGGCAGCGGTCCGCTGTCGACGTAGACCACCCGGGCGAGCCGGTCGGGGAGGCGGTCGGCCGCCTGGGTCACCGGCATCCCGCCGCCGGAGTGCCCGACCAGGATCACGTCGTGCAGTTCCTCCGTCTCGACCAGCGCGGTGATGTCACGGGTGTGCGTCTCCAGGCTGACCTCCGGGCCGGCCAGGTGTGCCCGCTCGGCGACCCCGGTCAGCGTCAGCGGGTACACCTCGTGGCCGCGTCGGCGCAGCTCACCGGTCGCCTCCCGCCATGCCCAGGCACCCAGCCAGAACCCCGGAACCAGCACGAACGTCGCCATCTCGATCTCCCTCGTCTCGGATTCGGGATCACCGTAGACTGCATTCCGGACGGTTTCCGCCCGGTATTGGAGAGTGGCCGGTGTCACATCCCGCAGGTCGAGTGCTCGCCATGCTGGAGCTGCTCCAGAGCCACCACCGGCTCACCGGCACCGAACTCGCCACCCACCTGCGCGTCGATGAACGCACCGTGCGCCGGTACGCCGCCACCCTGGCCGACCTGGGCATTCCGGTCGCCGCCGAACGCGGCCGGTACGGCGGCTACCGGCTGCGCCCCGGCTACAAGCTGCCTCCGCTGATGCTCACCGACGACGAGGCCGTCGCGGTGCTGCTCGGCCTGGTCGCGGCCGACCGGCTGGGCCTGGGCACCGAGGAGTCCGCCACCGCCACCGCGCTGGCCAAGATCCGCCGGGTGCTGCCGGCCGCGCTCGCCGACCGGCTCGCGGCCGTACGGGAACACCTCGGTTTCACCCTGCGCGACCCCGACCCGACCGCCCGACCGGCCACCGGCACGCTGCTTGCCCTCGGCACGGCCGTCCGGCAGCGCCGCCGCGTCACCCTGGACCACCGCTCCTGGTCCGGCGGGGCCTCCCGCCGGGAACTCGACCCGTACGGGCTGGTCTTCCACGCCGGCCGCTGGTACGTCACCGGCCACGACCACCTCCGTGACGAGGTGCGCATCTTTCGGCTGGACCGGATCGGCACGGTCACCACCGAGGCGGCGACGTTCACCGTGCCCGACGGCTTCGACCCGGTGGCCCAGGTGACCCGTTCCCTGGCCGGCGTGCCCTACGCGCACGCCGTCGAGGTGCTGCTGGAGACCGACCTGCCGGCCGCCCGGCGTCGGATCCCGCCCGGCGTGGCCTCGTTGACCGAGACCGACGGTGGGGTGCTGCTGCGGACCCGGGTCGACCGGCTGGACGGGATGGCCCAGCTGCTCGCCGGGCTCGGCTGGCCGTTCACCGTGCGGCGGCCGGCCGCGCTGCGCGACGCCGTACGCGCTCACGCCGGCCGGCTGGTGAGCTGGGCGGACCGCACCCCGGGGTGAACCCGTGCGGGCCGCCAGGTCACCAGCACCGCCAGCGCGAGCAGGAGTTCGGCGAGGTCGCCGACGTAGTACATCAGGGTCGCAGCCGTGCGGGTCTGCGCCACCGTGGCCGCGGTGTCGACCAGCCCGGCGTACATCAGGTGGGCCAGCGCGGCGTGCGCGGCCACCGAGACGCCCAGCACGACCAGCCGGAGCGGCACCGCCGGCCGGTGCGGGCCCGGGTCGGGACCGGCGATCGCCCAGGTGAACAGGTATCCGCTGGCCAGGAAGTGGGCCAGCACCAGCGTGTGCAGCGGCGGGTGGTCCAGGCTGGCCCGGTACAGCGGGGTCAGGTGCAGCGCGTACAGCCCGCCGGCGGTGAGCAGCAGCCCGGTCACCGGGTGGGCCACCACCCGTGCGACCGGGTGGCGCAGCGCCCGGACGAGCGCCCGGCCGCGTCGCCGGTCCAGCACCCGCAGGGCGAGGGTCCCGGGTGCGCCGAGCACCAGCCCGAGCGGTGCCAGCATGCCGACCAGCAGGTGCCGCCACATGTGCCCGACCAGATCGTGGCCGGGCACCAGCACCGCCACCGCGAGCAGCGCGGTGCCCGCGCCGAAACTCGCCGTCCGCCAGTGGCTCCAGCCGCCGCGTCCGGCGTCGCGTTCGCGCAGCGCGGCGGCCAGGTACACCCAGAAAACCACCAGCGGTACGAGCAGCAGCGGCCAGACGGTGGCCCCGTGGTGCCCGTTCATCGCCGGTCGGGTGCGCAGAGGTCGACGGTGCTGGCCCGCCGCTGCACCGCCCAGCCCACCGCCACCAGGGCGACGCCGAGCAGTAGGAAGCCGAGGTCCCAGGCGGTCTGGTGCGGTCCGCCGCGGACGTGGTGGATGCCGAGCAGGTGGTGGTTGACGATCCCCTCGACGAGATTGAACAGACCCCATCCGACCAGGGCCCATCCCCACAGCGTCGGGGAGCGCCAGAGCCGGCCCCGGGAGCGGGTGACCCGGGCGTAGAGCAGGGCCAGCCCGGTGAGCACCGCGACCCAGGTCACCACGTGGAACAGCCCGTCCCAGAGCGTGTTCATCTGCAGACCGGGCACGGTGTCCACCGGGTACGCCGGCACTCCGATGGTGTCGTCGCCGGTGCTGCTGAGCATGTGGTGCCACTGGAGCACCTGGTGCAGGACGATGCCGTCGACGAACCCGCCGAGGCCGACGCCGAGGATGATCGCGGGCAGCCGGATGTCGGTGGCGTTGATCCTGGTGCTGGTCATGGGGGTCCTCCCCGTCGTGTGGTCCGGTCCCGTTCCGCCCTGCCCCGGTGCTCACCGGTGAAACGTCCCCGCCGTCACCGCCGTCACGATCGCCGTCATCGCGGGCGCCACCAGATGGACGGCTGCCCGGCCGGCGCCGGGTTCTGCACTAGGCTCGCGGCGATGGACGAGGTGACCCGGATTCCGGTCGGCGGCGAGCGGCCGTACGACGTACTGGTCGGACGTGACCTGCTGGGCGAGCTGCCCGGTCTGCTACCCGGCGCGAGCCGGGTGGCGGTGCTGCACGCGCCGCCGCTGAAGGAACTGGCCGACGGGCTGGCCGAGCGGCTCGGGGCGGCCGGCGTGAGCCCGCTGCTGGTCGAGGTGCCCGACGCCGAGGCGGGCAAGCGGATCGAGGTGGCCGCCGACTGCTGGGAGCGGCTGGGCGCGGCCGGCTTCACCCGTACCGACGCGGTGGTCGGTGTGGGCGGCGGCGCGGTGACGGACCTGGCCGGCTTCGTCGCGGCCTGCTGGCTGCGCGGGGTGCGCTGGGTGCCGGTGGCGACCTCTCTTCTGGGCATGGTCGACGCCGCCGTGGGCGGCAAGACCGGGGTGAACACGGCCGCCGGCAAGAACCTGGTCGGTGCCTTCCATCCGCCGGCCGGGGTGCTGGCCGACCTGGCCACCCTGGACAGCCTCCCCGCGGCCGACCTGGCCGCCGGGTTGGCCGAGGTGGTCAAGTGTGGCTTCATCGCCGATCCGGTGATCCTCGACCTGGTCGAGGGCGACCCGTCGGCCGCCACCGACCCGGCCGGGCCGGTGGTCCGCGAGCTGATCGAGCGGGCGATCCGGGTCAAGGCCGACGTGGTCTCCGGTGACCTGCGCGAGTCGGGGGTGCGGGAGGTGCTCAACTACGGGCACACCCTGGCGCACGCGATCGAGAAGGTGGAGGACTACCGCTGGCGGCACGGGCACGCCGTGTCGGTGGGCACCGTCTACGCCGGCACGCTGGCCCGGCTGGCCGGACGGTTGGACGCGGCGACCGCCGAGCGGCACCGCACCGTCCTGGCCGCGCTGGGCCTGCCCACCGGCTATGCGGCGGACGCCTGGCCGGCGCTGCTGGCCGCGATGCGGGTCGACAAGAAGACCCGGGGCTCCACCCTGCGGTTCGTGGTGCTCGACGGCTTGGCCCGGCCGGCGATCCTGGAGGGACCGGACGACGAGCTGCTGCACGCCGCGTACCGGGAGATCTCCGCATGAGGGTGTACGTGCTCAACGGCCCCAACCTGGGCAGGTTGGGTACCCGACAGGTGAACGTGTACGGCGTGACCAGCTACGCCGATCTGGTGGATCTCTGCGTGGAAACCGGTCGGGAGCTGGGGCTGGACGTCACGGTCCGGCAGACCGACGCCGAGCACGAGCTGGTCGGCTGGCTGCACGAGGCCGCCGACGAGGGTGCGGCGGTGGTGCTCAACCCGGCGGCCTGGTCGCACTACTCCATCGCGGTGCGGGACGCCTGCGCCATGGTGCGCGGCCCTCTGGTCGAGGTGCACATTTCCAATATCCATGCCCGGGAGGAGTTCCGGCACCACTCGGTGGTCTCCGCGGTGGCGACCGGGGTGATCTGTGGTCTCGGGGTGGACGGCTACCGGCTCGCCCTGCGCCATCTGGCCGACCGCTCCGTCCCGCAGTCCTGACCCGCTGGCGGCCCACCGCGTCCACCGGTGACGAACGTTACCGCCAGTGTTCTTACTCACCGTGACGTGGCTGGTGACCCGGCCGCTCCTGGGGTCCGCGCTCTGCTCTGCTGCCACCTCCCCAACACCGGTGTGAACTGCTGTAACGCTGAAGGCTGCGCGAGCGGTCGGGGTGCCGCTCGAAACGCAGCGTGACCGTCGCGTGGGTGGCAGCAGAGCAAAGGGTCCGGCCCATGGCTGGCGGTCGCGGCGGGCGTATGGCCGAGGACGATGGGGCGGGGGTGTGCTCCGTCCCAGCGACCCGGACGTCCGCGCAGCGGGTGACGGCACCGTCGCCGGTGTGGCGCAGCTAGTAGACTTTCCAGGTCTGTCCGCCAATTGATGATCAAGGCAGGAAATGGCCACCACCAACGACCTGAAGAACGGCCTGGTACTCAACCTCGACGGGGAGCTCTGGTCCGTCGTCGAGTTCCAGCACGTCAAGCCCGGTAAGGGGGGCGCCTTCGTGCGTACCACCCTGAAGAACGTGCTGTCCGGCAAGGTGGTCGACAAGACCTTCAACGCGGGCACCAAGGTCGAGACCGCGACCGTCGACAAGCGCACCATGCAGTACCTCTACGCCGACGGCGAGGACTACGTCTTCATGGACCTGGAGACGTTCGACCAGATCACCGTCCCCGACAGCACGGTCGGCGACGCCGCGAACTACCTGCTTCCCGAGGCGGAGGCGACCGTGGCCACCCACGAGGGCGTGCCGCTCTACGTCGAGCTGCCCACCTCCGTCGTGCTGGAGGTCACCTACACCGAGCCGGGCCTGCAGGGTGACCGGTCGACCGGCGGCAACAAGCCGGCCACCGTCGAGACCGGCGCCAGCGTCCAGGTGCCGCTCTTCATCACCACCGGCGAGAAGATCAAGGTCGACACCCGCGACGGCCGCTACCTCGGCCGAGCCTGATGGCCGAGGGTCCGAAACAGCAGATGCCGGCGCGCCGCAAGGCGCGTAAGCGGGCGTTGGACGTGCTCTTCGAGGCCGACCTGCGGAACCGCCCTCCCGTCGAGGTGCTCGCCGGGTACGTCGAGCGGATCGAGAAGCCCCGGCCGGAGCACCTGGACTACGCGGTCGGCCTGGTCGAGGGGGTGGCCGCGCACCTCGACCGGATCGACGAGATTATCGCCAGCTACGCCGAGGGCTGGACGCTGGACCGGATGCCGGTGGTCGACCGCAACCTGGCCCGGATCGCCGTCTACGAGCTGCTCTACGTCGACGAGATCGACGACGCGGTGGCCATCAGCGAGGCGGTCGAGCTGGCCCGGCAGATGTCGACCGACGACTCGCCGCGCTTCCTCAACGGCGTGCTGGGCCGGATCGCCGAGTACGCGACCCGCTGACCGAGGGTCTGCGCCGACCGGCGTACCGGCTGCTCGCGGTGGCGACGACGGAAAGGGCCCGTGCCGGACGGCACGGGCCCTTTCACGGCACGACAGCTCAGGACGCGAAGAACGCCCGCGGGTCGGCGACCAGCACACCGTGCTCGGTGAGCCGCTCGATCAGGCCCGACGGCGAGGCGTCGTAGACGATGGCGAGGGCCCGCAGGTCGTCGGCGCGGATGGAGAGCACCCGGCCGTTGTAGTCGCCGCGCTGCTGCTGGATGGCGCGGGCGTACCGGGCGACGTAGGCCAGGTCCTCGGAGGCCTCGTCGTAGAGCCGCTCCAGGTCCAGGACGATCTTACTGGTGGGTTCGTGGCGCACCCCGCTGCCGTCGGGCAGCAACTCCGAGACGGGAACGCGGTAGAAGTCAGCCAGCTCGGCCAGGCGGGAGACGGTGACGGCGCGGTCGCCGCGCTCGTACGAGCCGACCACCACGGCCTTCCACCGCCCGTTCGACTTCTCCTCCACCCCCTGCAGGGACAGACCCTGCTGTTGACGGATGGAGCGCAGGCGGGCGCCCAGCGACTTGGCGTATTCAGAGGGCATTCGGACACTCCCAGTGCTGCTACGGGGGTTCTCCCAGCTATCGCTACGGAGCGTGACGGTACGGGGATTGCGACACGTGGTCAAGTGGTGGTGTCCTTCCCGTTGGCGGGCGCGGGGAAAGTTATCCGCATTTGGTCGTCCTGATCCGGGGGTCAGTGGGTGCCCGGTGGCCCCCTGCGTGACCGCTGGTAACGTGGCGTGAGACCTCGGCCCAGCTCACCGAGCCGGGCGGAGGCGCCAGACGTCCTTTAACGACCCGTCCCGTGAGGCGGGGAAGGAGGTCCGCCGTGGCCTGCCCACCGGCTGCCCAACCGTCACCACTTCCACAACCCTCGGTGAAGGTGATCCTCACCAGCGCCGAGGTGCAACGCGTCGTCGACCGGATCGCCCACCAGATCCTGGAGAAGACCCAGGGCGCCGCCGACACCGTCCTGCTCGGCATCCCCACCCGGGGCACCCCGCTCGCCCGGCGGCTCGCCGCCCGGATCAGCACCTTCGAGGACATCGACGTTCCGGTCGGCGTGCTCGACATCACCCTCTACCGCGACGACCTGCGCCGGCACGCCACGCGCGCGGTCGGCCCCACCCAGCTGCCGCCGGGCGGCATCGACGGCAAGCGGGTCGTCCTCGTCGACGACGTGCTCTTCTCCGGCCGTACCGTCCGGGCCGCGCTCGACGCGCTGGGCGATGTCGGCCGCCCCGCCTCCGTGCAACTCGCCGTCCTGGTCGACCGGGGCCACCGCCAGCTGCCGATCCGCGCCGACTACGTCGGCAAGAACATCCCGACGTCACTCGTCGAGAGCGTGAAGGTCACCCTCGTCGAGACCGACGGCGTCGACGAGGTCAAGCTCTACGGGGGTGCCAACCGGTGAGCGCGAGGAGTGCAGCGGAGCGGAGCCCCGCAGTCGCGAACGAAAGGTTGGCTCCGGTGAGCGCGAGGAGTGCAGCGGAGCGGAGCCCCGCAGTCGCGAACGAAAGGCCGGTCCTGTGATTCGGCACCTGCTCTCCGGGGCCGACCCGGACCTGGCCACCGCCACCCAGATCCTCGACACCGCCGCCGAGATGGCCACCGTCGCCGGCCGCGAGGTCAAGAAGCTGCCGGCCCTGCGCGGCCGGACCGTGGTGAACCTCTTCTACGAGGACTCCACTCGCACCCGGATCTCCTTCGAGGCGGCGGCCAAGCGGCTCAGCGCCGACGTCATCAACTTCTCCGCCAAGGGCTCCAGCGTGGCCAAGGGGGAGAGCCTGAAGGACACGGCACTCACCCTGCAGGCGATGGGCGCCGACGCGGTGGTCGTCCGGCACCCCGCCTCCGGTGCCCCGCACCGGCTGGCGCACTGGGTGGACGGGTCGGTGGTCAACGCCGGCGACGGCACCCACGAGCATCCGACCCAGGCGCTGCTCGACGCGTACACGATGCGGTCTCGGCTGGGTCGCCTCGCCGGCCTGCACGTCGCGATCGTCGGGGACGTGCTGCACTCCCGGGTGGCCCGCTCCAACGTGCTGCTGCTGTCCACCCTCGGCGCCAAGGTCACCCTGGTCGGCCCGCCGACCCTCATCCCGGTCGACATCGCCGCCGCGCTCGCCCCCGGCACCCTGGTCTCGTACGACCTCGACGCGGTGCTGCCGAACGTGGACGTGGTGATGATGCTGCGGGTGCAGCGGGAACGGATGAACGACTCGTACTTTCCCTCCGCCCGGGAGTACGCCCGCCGCTACGGGCTGGACGGCCCGCGGATGCGCCGGCTGCCGGACCACGCGATCGTCATGCACCCCGGCCCGATGAACCGGGGCATGGAGATCACGCCCGAGGTCGCCGACTCGCCCCGTTCCACCATCGTCGAACAGGTCGCCAACGGGGTCTCCGTGCGGATGGCCGTCCTCTACCTGCTGCTCGGAGGGAACAACCTGTGACCCCGTACCTGATCAAGGGCGTGAGCGTCGTCGGCGCCGCGCCGACCGACCTGCTGATCCGCGACGGCGTCGTCGCGGACGCCGGCGCCGGCCTCACCGCGCCGGACGCCACCGTGCTCGACGCGACCGGGCTGGTCGCCCTGCCCGGCCTGGTCGACCTGCACACCCACCTGCGCGAGCCGGGCCGGGAGGACGCCGAGACCGTCGAGTCCGGTTCCCGGGCGGCGGCGCTCGGCGGTTACACCGCCGTCTGCGCGATGGCGAACACCTCCCCGGTCGCCGATACCGCCGGGGTGGTCGAGCAGGTCTGGCGGCTCGGCCGCGAGGCCGGACTGGTGGACGTGCAGCCGATCGGGGCGGTCACCGTCGGCCTGGCCGGCGAGCGGCTGGCCGAGCTGGGCGCGATGGCCGACTCCGCCGCGCAGGTGCGGATCTTCTCCGACGACGGGCACTGCGTGGCCGACCCGAAGCTGATGCGCCGGGCGCTGGAGTACGTCAAGGCCTTCGACGGGATCATCGCCCAGCACGCCGAGGAGCCCCGGCTCACCGAGGGCGCGCAGATGCACGAGGGTGAGGTCTCCACCCGGCTCGGCCTGATCGGCTGGCCGGCGGTCGCCGAGGAGGCGATCATCGCCCGGGACGTGCTGCTCGCCGAGCACGTCGGCAGCCGGCTGCACGTCTGCCACGTGTCCACCGCCGGCAGCGTCGAGGTGCTGCGCCAGGCCAAGGCGCGCGGGGTCCGGGTCACCGCCGAGGTCACCCCGCACCACCTGCTGCTCACCGACGTCAAGGCCGAGACCTACGACCCGGTGTACAAGGTCAACCCGCCGCTGCGTACCGCCAGCGACATCGCCGCCCTGCGCGCCGCGTTGGTCGAGGGTGTCATCGACGTGGTCGCCACCGACCACGCCCCGCACGCGGTGGAGGACAAGGAGTGCGAGTGGGCGTACGCCCGGCCGGGAATGCTCGGCCTGGAGACCGCGCTGTCCATCGCCCTCGACGTGCTCGGCCCCGAGTGGGATCTGATCGCCGAGCGGATGTCCCGCGTCCCGGCCCGGATCGCCGGGCTCGACGGGCACGGCGTCGACCCGGCGCCCGGCGTACCGGCCAACCTCACCCTGGTCGACCCGGCCGCCCGTCGGGTCGTCGAGCCGGCGGAGCTGGCCAGCCGTAGTCGCAACACCCCGTACGCCCGCATGACGCTGCCCGGTCGCATCGTGGCGACCTTCCTGCGCGGCGAGCCGACGGTCCTGGACGGAAAGGCTGTCAAGTGAGTGTCAAGCGTAGAAGCGCCATTCTCGTCCTGGAGGACGGGCGCACGTTCCACGGCGAGGCGTACGGCAGCGTCGGTGAGACCTTCGGCGAGGCGGTCTTCAACACCGGCATGACCGGCTACCAGGAGACCCTGACCGACCCGTCGTACCACCGCCAGGTGGTGGTGCAGACCGCGCCGCACATCGGCAACACCGGCGTCAACACCGAGGACGACGAGTCGTCCCGGATCTGGGTCGCCGGGTACGTGGTGCGTGATCCGGCCCGGATCGGCTCCAACTGGCGGGCCACCGGCGGGCTGGAGGACCGCCTCGCCGCCGAGGGCGTGGTCGGCATCAGCGGCGTGGACACCCGGGCGCTCACCCGCCACCTGCGCGAGCGGGGCGCGATGCGGGTCGGCATCTCCAGCGTCGACGACGACCCGCGCGCCCTGTTGGCCCGGGTCCGCCAGTCGCCGCAGATGGTCGGTGCGGACCTGTCCGCCGAGGTGACCACCGCCGAGCCGTACGTGGTGCCGGCGCAGGGCACGCACCGGTTCACCGTCGCCGCCCTGGACCTGGGTATCAAACGCAACGTGCCGCGCCGGCTCGCCGCGCGCGGGGTCACCACCCACGTGCTGCCGGCCGGTTCCACCCTCGACGACCTGCTCGCCACCGGTGCCGACGCGGTCTTCTTCTCGCCCGGCCCGGGCGACCCGGCCACCGCCGACGGCCCGGTCGCGTTGGCCCGGCAGGTGCTGGGCCGGCGGATCCCGCTGTTCGGCATCTGCTTCGGCAGCCAGATCCTCGGTCGGGCGCTCGGTTTCGGCACCTACAAGCTCGGCTACGGCCACCGGGGCATCAACCAGCCGGTGCTCGACCGGGCCACCGGCAAGGTCGAGGTGACCAGCCACAATCACGGCTTCGCGGTGCAGGTGCCGGGCGCGCAGGCCGGGACCGTGGTGCCCGATCAGGTGATCGAGACCGAGTTCGGCGGCGTCCAGGTCTCGCACGTCTGCCTCAATGACAACGTGGTCGAGGGGCTGCGGGCCAAGGACGTGCCCGCCTTCACCGTCCAGTACCACCCGGAGGCGGCGGCCGGCCCGCACGACGCGGACTACCTCTTCGACCGCTTCGCCGAGCTCATCGAAGGCGGAAAGAATGCCTAAGCGCACCGACCTCAACCACATCCTGGTGATCGGCTCCGGGCCGATCGTCATCGGTCAAGCATGCGAGTTCGACTACTCCGGCACCCAGGCATGCCGGGTGCTGCGCAGTGAGGGGATCCGGGTCAGCCTGGTCAACTCCAACCCGGCCACCATCATGACCGACCCGGAGTTCGCCGACGCGACCTACGTCGAGCCGATCACCCCCGAGTTCGTCGAGCTGGTCATCGCCCGGGAACGCCCCGACGCCCTGTTGCCCACCCTGGGCGGGCAGACCGCGCTGAACACGGCGGTCGCCCTGCACGAGGCGGGTGTGCTCGACAAGTACGGCGTGGAGTTGATCGGCGCGAACATCGAGGCGATCCACCGCGGCGAGGATCGGCAGCTGTTCAAGGACATCGTCGCCAAGGCGGGTGCCCGCCTCGGCGTCGAGGATCCCGCCGCGCTGGTGCCCCGCTCCCGGGTCTGCCACTCGATGGCCGAGGTCGAGGCGACCGTGGCCGAGTTGGGGTTGCCGGTGGTCATCCGGCCGTCGTTCACCATGGGTGGCCTCGGTTCCGGCATGGCGCACACCGACGAGGACCTGCAGCGCATCGCCGGCGCCGGCCTGGCGGCCAGCCCGGTGCACGAGGTGCTCATCGAGGAGAGCGTGCTCGGCTGGAAGGAGTACGAACTCGAACTGATGCGCGACCGCCACGACAACGTGGTGGTGGTCTGCTCGATCGAGAACGTCGACCCGATGGGCGTGCACACCGGCGACAGCGTCACCGTGGCCCCGGCCATGACGTTGACCGACCGGGAGTACCAGCGGCTGCGGGATCTCGGTATCGCGGTGCTGCGCGAGGTCGGGGTGGACACCGGTGGCTGCAACATCCAGTTCGCGGTCAACCCGGTCGACGGCCGGATCGTCGTGATCGAGATGAACCCCCGGGTGTCCCGTTCCTCGGCGCTGGCCTCGAAGGCCACCGGCTTCCCGATCGCCAAGATCGCCGCGAAGCTGGCCATCGGCTACACCCTGGACGAGATCCCGAACGACATCACCCGCAAGACCCCGGCGGCGTTCGAGCCGACGCTGGACTACGTGGTGGTGAAGATTCCCCGGTTCGCGTTCGAGAAGTTCCCCGGCGCGGACCCGGAACTGACCACCACGATGAAGTCGGTCGGCGAGGCGATGAGCCTCGGTCGCAACTTCACCGAGGCGCTCAACAAGGCGATGCGGTCGATGGAAACCAAGTCATCGGGTTTCTGGACCACTGCGGACCCGGCGGGGGCCACCAGGGCGAACACTCTCGACGCGCTGCGGACGCCGCACGACGGCCGGCTCTACACCGTCGAGCGGGCGCTGCGCCTGGGCGCCTCCGTCGTCGAGGTGGCCGAGGCGTCCGGGATGGATCCGTGGTTCCTGGACCAGATCGCCGGGCTGGTCGAGCTGCGCGCGGAGATCGTGGCCGCGCCGGTGCTCGACGCGGACCTGCTGCGCCGGGCCAAGCGGGCCGGCCTGTCCGACCGGCAGCTTGCCGCGCTCCGCCCGGAGCTGGCCGCCGAGGACGGGGTACGCACCCTGCGGCACCGGCTGGGCGTGCGCCCGGTCTACAAGACGGTGGACACCTGCGCCGCCGAGTTCGAGGCGACCACCCCGTACCACTACTCGACCTACGACTCGGAGACCGAGGTGGCGCCCTCGGCGCGGCCGAAGGTGATCATCCTGGGGTCCGGGCCGAACCGGATCGGCCAGGGCATCGAGTTCGACTACTCGTGCGTGCACGCGGTTCAGGCGCTGCGCGCCGCGCCCACCGGTGGCGTGGTGGCGGCCGGCGCCGCCGGCACCGGCTTCGAGACCGTGATGGTCAACTGCAACCCGGAGACGGTCTCCACCGACTACGACACGGCCGACCGGCTCTACTTCGAGCCGCTCACCTTCGAGGACGTGCTGGAGGTCTGGCACGCCGAGGACTCCTCCGGGAAGGCGGCCGGCGGGCCCGGCGTGGTCGGGGTGATCGTCCAGCTCGGCGGGCAGACCCCGTTGGGCCTGGCGCAGCGGCTCAAGGACGCCGGCGTGCCGGTGGTCGGCACCTCTCCGGAGTCGATCCACCTGGCCGAGGAGCGGGGCGCGTTCGGCGCGGTGCTGGCCCGGGCCGGGCTGCGCGCCCCGGCGCACGGCACGGCCACCTCGTACGACGAGGCGAAGGCGATCGCCGACGAGATCGGGTACCCGGTGCTGGTGCGGCCGTCGTACGTGCTCGGCGGGCGGGGCATGGAGATCGTCTACGACGACGCCACGCTGCGCGACTACATCGGCCGGGCCACCGACATCTCCCCGGACCACCCGGTGCTGGTCGACCGGTTCCTCGACGACGCCATCGAGATCGACGTGGACGCGCTCTGCGACGCCGACGGCGAGGTCTACCTGGGCGGTGTGATGGAGCACATCGAGGAGGCCGGCATCCACTCCGGCGACTCCTCCTGTGTGCTGCCGCCGATCACCCTGGCCGGCTCGCACCTGACGCAGGTGCGCCGCTACACCGAGGCGATCGCCCGTGGGGTCGGGGTACGGGGCCTGCTCAACGTCCAGTACGCCCTCAAGGACGACGTGCTGTACGTGCTGGAGGCCAACCCGCGTGCCTCCCGTACCGTTCCGTTCGTCTCCAAGGCCACGGCGGTGCCGCTGGCCAAGGCGGCGGCCCGGATCGCGCTCGGCGCCACCATCGCCGAACTGCGGGCCGAGGGGATGCTTCCGCCCGCCGGGGACGGCGGCGTGATGCCGGTCGACGCCCCGATCGCGGTGAAGGAGGCGGTGCTGCCGTTCAAGCGGTTCCGCACCCCGTCGGGCAAGGGCGTGGACTCGCTGCTCGGCCCGGAGATGAAGTCCACCGGTGAGGTGATGGGCATCGACACCGGTTTCGGGCACGCCTTCGCCAAGTCGCAGGCCGCCGCGTACGGCTCGCTGCCCACCGCTGGCCGGGTCTTCGTCTCGGTGGCGAACCGGGACAAGCGCGGGATGATCTTCCCGATCAAGCGCCTGGCGGATCTGGGCTTCGAGATCGTGGCCACCACGGGCACGGCGGAGGTGCTGCGCCGGCACGGCATCGCCTGCGAGCAGATCCGCAAGCACTACGAGTCCGGCGAGGGCGACGACGCGGTGTCGATGATTCTCGGCGGGGACGTGGCGCTGGTGGTGAACACCCCGCAGGGTTCCGGCGCGAGCGCCCGCTCCGACGGGTACGAGATCCGCAGCGCGGCGGTGACCACGGACATCCCCTGCATCACCACGGTTCCCGGTGCCGCGGCGGCGGTGATGGGGATCGAGGCGCGGATCCGCGGCGACATGCAGGTCCGCCCGTTGCAGGAGCTGCACGCCGCCCTGCGAGCCGGCGAGTGATGTTCGAGCAGACCCTCCGGCCGCTGCTGTTCCGGATCGGCGGCGGCGACGCCGAGACGGCGCACGAGTGGACCCTGCGGCGGCTGGCCGGGCTGTCCCGGCGGCCGGCCGCGCTGGCCGCGCTGCGTGCCCGCTACCTGGTGCGGGCGCCGCGGACCGTGTTCGGGGTGGAGTTTCCGAACCCGGTCGGGCTGGCCGCCGGGATGGACAAGAACGGTGTGGCGCTGCCGGCCTGGCCGGCCCTCGGGTTCGGCTTCGTCGAGGTCGGCACGGTCACCGCGCACGGCCAGCCGGGCAACCCCCGGCCCCGGCTGTTCCGGCTGCGCGACAGCGCGGCGGTGATCAACCGGATGGGGTTCAACAACGCCGGCGCGCAGGCCCTGGCGGGCCGTCTGGCGGCGCTGCCCCGCCCGCTCGGGGTGCCCCTGGGCATCTCGCTGGGCAAGTCCAAGGTGACCCCGCTGGACGAGGCGGTCGAGGACTACCTCACCTCGTACCGGGCGCTGCGCGCGCACGGCGACTACTTCGCCGTCAACGTCTCCTCGCCGAACACCCCCGGCCTGCGCAGCCTGCAGGACAAGGCGCACCTGGACGCGCTGCTGGCCGCTCTGGTGGGGGAGAAGCCGGTGCTGGTGAAGATCGCCCCGGACCTCACCGAACCGGCCATCGCCGAGCTGCTGGAGGTTTGCCTGGCCCGGGGCGCGGCCGGGGTCATCGCCACCAACACCACCCTGTCCCGCGACGGCCTCGCCCCGGCCGACCGGGACCGCGGCGCCGAGACCGGCGGGCTCTCCGGCCGGCCGCTCACCGGGCGCGCCCGGGAGGTGGTCGCCTTCGTGCACCGCGAGACCGGTGGGCGGCTGCCGGTGATCGGGGTGGGCGGCATTCTCGATCCGGACGACGCGGCCCGGATGTTCGACGCCGGTGCAAGCCTGGTGCAGCTCTACACCGGCTTCATCTACCGGGGTCCGACACTGGTCCGGGCCGCGGCGCGCGCGGCGGCCGCCGCCGGCGCCACGGTCGGGTGAGGCGGCCGGCCCGGCCGGCGGCCGTCGAGGGCACGAGGGAGGGCACGTGACGCCCGAGGAGATCCTGGCCGCCGACCGGGCGCACGTGTGGCACCCGTACGCGGCGCTGCCGCCGGCCGCGCCGCCGTACGTGGTGCGCGGCGCCGAGGGCGTACGGCTGCGGCTGGCCGACGGCCGGGAGCTGGTCGACGGCATGTCGTCCTGGTGGGCGGCGATCCACGGGTACCGGCACCCGGTGCTCGACGCGGCCGTGGTGGAGCAACTCGGCCGGATGAGCCACGTGATGTTCGGCGGGCTCACCCACGAGCCGGCCGTCCGGCTGGCGCGCACCCTGGTCGAGCTGGCCCCCGACGGCCTGGAGCACGTCTTCCTGGCCGACAGCGGGTCGGTCGGCGTCGAGGTGGCGGTCAAGATGTGCCTGCAGTACCAACGCGCCACCGGCCGGCCGGAGCGCCGCCGGCTGGGCACCTGGCGGGGTGGGTACCACGGCGACACGTTCCACCCGATGAGCGTCTGCGACCCGGTGGGGGGGATGCACCACCTCTGGGGCGACGTGCTGCCCCGGCAGGTCTTCGCCCCCGCCCCGCCCGGCGGCTTCGACGACGCGCCCGACCCGGCGTACCTGGCGGCGCTGACCGGCGCGGTGGAGCAGCACGCCCACGAGTTGGCCGCGGTGATCGTCGAGCCGGTGGTGCAGGGCGCGGGCGGGATGCGTTTCCACCATCCGGGCTACCTGCGGGCGCTGCGTGAGGTGACCCGGGCACACGGGGTGTTGCTGGTCTTCGACGAGATCGCCACCGGCTTCGGTCGCACCGGCGCGATGTTCGCCGCCGAACACGCCGGGGTGAGCCCGGACGTGCTCTGCGTGGGCAAGGCGCTCACCGGCGGCTACCTGACCCTGGCCGCGGTGCTCTGCACGGCGGAGATCGCCCGGGGCATCTCCGCGGCCGGGGTGTTGGCCCACGGGCCGACCTTCATGGGCAACCCGCTCGCCTGTGCGGTTGCCAACGCCTCCCTGGGGCTGCTGCGGGCCGGTGACTGGGCCGCCCAGGTGTCCCGGGTGGGGGCGGCGTTGCGGGCCGGTCTGGAGCCGTTGCGGGGCGCTCCCGGGGTGGCCGACGTGCGGGTGCTGGGCGCGATCGGCGTGGTGCAGCTCGACCACGAGGTGGACATGGGGGCGGCGACCGCCGCGGCCGTGGCCCAGGGGGTGTGGCTGCGCCCGTTCCGCGACCTGGTCTACACCATGCCGCCGTACGTCACCGACGACGCCGACGTGGCCCGGATCGCGGCCGGGATCGCCGCGGCGGTGCAGGCCGGCTGAGCCGGCCGCGGCGACGGTCCCGGGCGGGGCCGGCGCGGGCAGGACGGGGTCGGCGGGTGCCGGTCCCGCAGCGAAGTGAGGAGAGGGACGGATGGAGACCTTCGGCGCCCGGCTGCACCGGGCCGTTGCCGAGCGGGGACCGCTCTGCGTGGGCATCGACCCGCATCCCGGACTGCTGGCCCGCTGGGGACTGCCGGACGACATCGACGGGCTGGAGCGTTTCTCCCGGACGGTGGTCGAGGCCCTCGGTGACCGGGTCGCGGTCGTCAAGCCCCAGTCGGCCTTTTTCGAGCGCTTCGGTGCCCGGGGTGTCGGAATTCTTGAGTCAACTATCCGACAGTTACGCGAATCCGGTGTGCTCGTTCTGCTCGACGTGAAACGCGGCGACATCGGTTCGACCGTCGCCGCGTACGCCTCGGCGTACCTCGACCCGGCCGCCCCGCTGTACGTCGACGCGGTGACCGCCAGCCCCTATCTGGGCGTCGGCGCGCTGGCCCCGATGTTCGAGTTGGCGGCGGCGCACGGCGGCGGCGTCTTCGTGTTGGCGCTCACCTCCAACCCCGAGGGGGCGTCGGTGCAGCGGGCCCGCACCGCCGACGGCCGCACCGTGGCGCAGACCGTCATCGACGAGATTTCCCAGCTCAACGCGGGTGCGCAGCCGTTGGGAAGCTTCGGGCTCGTGGTGGGGGCGACGGTCGGCGAGACCGGCCACGACCTGTCCCGGGTCAACGGTCCGCTGCTCGCCCCCGGGCTCGGCGCGCAGGGCGCGACGGCCGCCGACCTGCGCCTGGTTTTCGGGCCGAGCCTGCCCTCGGTGCTCCCGTCGTACTCCCGCGAGGTGTTGGGAGCGGGCCCAGATCCGGCCGCCCTGCGGGCCGCCGCGGAGCGCGTGCTGGCCGACTGCCGGGCTGTGCTGGCTGACTGACGGCTCGGTCACTTTACGTTGATCTTCGCGCGCCCACGTTGCCGAAAGCTCCGGCGACCGCTAGTTTTCCCCGCGCTGGTAACCATGGACCCCTTTGGTTGTCAGCGTCACCACGTTTCACAGAGCGGCGGTGCGTTCCGCCCGTCGCGATAGGGACCTGAGGAGAACTGGTGCCGCTCCCGTCACTGACCCCTGAGCAGCGCGCTGCCGCGCTGGAGAAGGCCGCGGAGATCCGCAAGGCCCGTGCTGAGCTGAAGGAGCAGCTCAAGCAGGGCAAGACCACCCTCGCCGCCGTCCTTGAGCGGGCCGAGTCCGACGACGTCGTCGGCAAGCTCAAGGTCTCGGCCGTCCTGCAGGCCATGCCGGGCATCGGCAAGATCCGGGCGACTCAGATCATGGAGAAGCTCAAGATCGCCGACAGCCGTCGCCTGCGTGGCCTGGGCGAGCAGCAGCGCAAGGCGCTGCTTGGAGAGTTCGCCGCGAACTGAGCTCCGCCACCGTGTAGAAACAAGCGGTGAGCACGGATGACGAGACGCGCCCGGCGGCTCGACCCACCGTCCTGACCGGACCGTCCGGTGCCGGTCGGGACGGTGTGGTCGAGCGGGTCCGGGCGCGTTTTCCGTCCGTGTGGGTGCCGGTGCCGGTGACCACCCGGCCGCCGGGCACCGGCGAGCGCGACGGTGTCGACCGGCACTTCGTCACACCGGCCGAGTTCGACCGGCTGGTCGCCGGCGGAGAGTTGCTGGAGTGGTTCCGGATGGGACCGCACCTGCGTGGCACACCCCGTGAACCGCTGCGGACCCGGCTCGCGCAGGGGCGGCCGGTGCTGCTCCCACTCGACCTGCCCGGTGCGCTCGCCGTGCGGGCGGTGCTGCCCGGCGTCGACCTGGTGCTGCTGTCGCCGCCGGGGTGGCGTGCCTCACCGGCGGTCGCCGAGGCCGTCGCACACACCGTGGTCCACGGCCTGACCGAGCAGGCCGTAACCGAGCTGGTAGGCTTGCTCGGTTCTTCCTATCTGGCTCCCGCTCGGCCGCCCCTGCGCGGTTGAGCGACCAGCCGCGCTCGCGCGGACACTTCAGACGCAGAGGGTATTTCGTGGGATCCATCGCCAACCCCGAGGGCATCACCAACCCGCCGATCGACGAGCTGCTCGAGAAGACCACCTCGAAGTACGCGCTGGTCATCTTCGCCGCCAAGCGTGCGCGTCAGGTCAACGCGTACTACAGCCAGCTCGGTGAGGGCCTGCTCGAGTACGTCGGCCCGCTGGTGGAGACGACCCCGCAGGAGAAGCCGCTCTCCATCGCCATGCGCGAGATCAACGCCGGCCTGCTCACCGCCGAGCCGACCGACCAGCCGTAACACCGCCGCGCGTCGATGTCCGCCGAGATCGTCCTGGGGGTCGGTGGCGGCATAGCCGCCTACAAGGCGTGCGAGCTGCTGCGGCTGTTCACCGAGTCCGGACACCGGGTCCGGGTGGTGCCGACCGCGTCGGCGCTCCGTTTCGTCGGGGCGCCGACCTGGGCGGCGCTCTCCGGCCAGCCGGTCGCCGACGACGTGTGGTCCGACGTGCACGAGGTGCCGCACGTCCGGCTCGGCCAGCGGGCCGACCTGGTGGTCGTCGCGCCGGCCACGGCGGACCTGCTCGCCAGGGCGGCCCACGGTCTCGCCGACGACCTGCTCACCAACACGCTGCTCACCGCCCGCTGCCCGGTGGTGCTCGCGCCGGCGATGCACACCGAGATGTGGGAGCACCCGGCCACCGTCGCCAACGTGGCCACGCTGCGCTCCCGGGGGGTACGCGTGATCGAGCCCGCCGTGGGTCGGCTCACCGGAGCCGACAGCGGCAAGGGTCGGCTGCCCGACCCGTCGGAGATCTTCGCCATCGCCCGGCGGGCCCTCGCCCGGGGCGTCGACGCCCCGGCCGATCTCGCCGGCCGGCACGTGGTGGTGACCGCCGGCGGCACCCGCGAGCCACTGGATCCGGTCCGGTTTCTCGGCAACCGCTCCTCCGGGAAGCAGGGGTACGCCTTCGCGCGGGCGGCGGTGGCCCGCGGCGCCCGGGTCACCCTGGTCGCGGCCAACGTGGCCCTGCCGGACCCGGCCGGGGTGGATCTGGTCCGGGTCGGCACCACCGAGGAGTTGCGCACCGCCACCCTGGCGGCGGCCGAGGGCGCCGACGTCATGGTGATGGCGGCGGCACCGGCCGACTTCCGTCCGGCGAGCTACGCTTCCAGCAAGATCAAGAAGGTGGACGGCGGCGGTGCCCCGACCATCGAGCTGGTCACCAACCCCGACATCGCCGCCGAGCTGGGCCGGCAGCGCCGGCCGGAGCAGCTGCTGGTGGTGTTCGCCGCCGAGACCGGTGACGCGGAGGCCAACGGGCGGGCCAAGCTGGCCCGCAAGCGGGCGGACCTGATTGTCGTCAACGAGGTCGGCGTGGACAAGGTCTTCGGGGCGGACACCAACGCCGCGACCGTCATCGCCGCCGACGGCACCGTGCACGTCCTGCCCGAACAGGACAAGGAGGACCTGGCCGACGGCGTCTGGGACCTCGTGGTGTCCCGCCTGGCCGACCGGCCCTGAGCAATGGGCGTCGCATGTTCCCGAACCATCCGCTGACCCGGGTGATTAAACTGCCGCGGAGCGACCTTTTCAAAAGAGTTCTCAAGTGCTTAGGAGTGCCGTGACACGTCTCTTCACGTCCGAATCGGTCACGGAAGGCCACCCGGACAAGATTGCCGATCAGATCAGCGATGGCGTCCTCGACGCCCTGCTCGCCCAGGATCCGCACTCCCGTGTCGCGGTCGAGACCCTGATCACCACCGGCCAGGTGCACGTGGCCGGCGAGGTGACCACCAAGGCATACGCCGACATCCCGACCATCGTCCGGGACACCATCCTCGGCATCGGGTACGACTCGTCGAAGAAGGGCTTCGACGGCGCGTCCTGCGGGGTCAGCGTTTCCATCGGCCAGCAGTCCGCCGACATCGCCCAGGGTGTCGACAACGCCTTCGAGCTGCGTACCGGCGCGTCGGAGAGCGCGCTGGACGCACAGGGCGCCGGCGACCAGGGCATGATGTTCGGCTTCGCGTGCTCCGAGACGCCCGAGCTGATGCCGCTGCCGATCGCGTTGGCGCACCGGCTGGCTCGCCGGCTCGCCGCGGTGCGCAAGGACGGCACGATTCCGTACCTGCGGCCGGACGGCAAGACCCAGGTCACCATCGAGTACGACAAACTGCGGCCGGTGCGGCTGGACACCGTGGTCGTCTCCAGCCAGCACGCGGCGGACATCTCGCTGGAGTCGCTGCTCACCCCGGACGTGCGCGAGCACGTTATCGAGCCGGAGCTGGAGGGCCTCGGCCTGGAGACCGAGGGCTACCGGCTGCTGGTCAACCCAACCGGCCGGTTCGAGATCGGCGGGCCGATGGGTGACGCGGGCCTGACCGGTCGCAAGATCATCGTCGACACCTACGGCGGGTACGCCCGACACGGCGGCGGCGCCTTCTCCGGCAAGGACCCGTCCAAGGTGGACCGCTCGGCCGCGTACGCGATGCGCTGGGTGGCCAAGAACGTCGTCGCGGCCGGCCTGGCCGAGCGCTGCGAGGCGCAGGTCGCGTACGCCATCGGCAAGGCGCACCCGGTCAGCCTGTTCATCGAGACGTTCGGCACCGAGACCGTGCCGGTCTCCGCGATCAAGAAGGCCGTCACGGAGGTCTTCGACCTGCGCCCGGCCGCCATCATCCGGGACCTGCACCTGCTCCGCCCGATCTACCAGCAGACCGCCGCGTACGGCCACTTCGGCCGCGAGCTGCCGGACCTGACCTGGGAGAGCACCGACCGGGCCGCCGACCTCAAGTCGGCCGCGGGAGCCTGACCGGCACCAGGCGCGGCGACCGGCGACCCGCCGACGGGTCGCCGGTCGCGCGCGTCTGCGTGGACGTCCCCCTGCCGCACCTGGACCGTCCGTTCGACTACCTGGTCCCCGCCGCCCTGGACGGCGAAGCGCTCCCCGGGGTGCGGGTGAAGGTCCGCTTCGCCGGGCAGCTGGTCGACGGCTGGCTGCTGGAGCGGGTCGCGGAGTCGGCCCACCCCCGGCTGGCGTACCTGGAGAAGGTGGTCTCCCCGGAGCCGGTGCTGGCCCCCGAGGTCGCCCGGCTCGCGCGGGCCGTCGCCGACCGGTACGCCGGCAGCCTCGCCGACGTGCTCCGCCTCGCCGTCCCACCCCGGCAC
>NZ_SMKF01000065.1 GCF_004348325.1 Micromonospora sp. KC213
GGTCAGGGGGTGGTGCCCCAGCGGGCCTGCTCGAGAAGGTCGACGGCCTGGTCCCGGGCCTCCAGGCTGTCGTCGGCGCGCAGCAGCATGGTCGCCTCGTCCACCGCGTCGGTGAGCGTCCGCCACTGCGCGTCCCGCTCCCGCACCACGTCGGACTGCGCGGCGAGCTGCCGGGTCTTCACCCACAGCTCCACGAAGACCGACACCTTGGCCCGCAGCACCCACGGGTCGAACGGCTTGGTCAGGTAGTCCACCGCGCCCACCGCGTACCCGCGCAAGGCGAGCTGGGCGTCCTTGTCCGCCGCGGTCAGGAAGATGATCGGCACGTGCCGGGTCCGCTCCCGCCGCTTGATGTGGCTGGCCGTCTCGAAGCCGTCCATGTCCGGCATCTGCGCGTCCAGCAGGATCACCGCGAAGTCGTCCACCAGCAACTGCTTCAACGCGGCTTCGCCGCTCTCCACAGCGATCGACTGCACCGGCAGGCCCTGGAGGATCGCCTCCAGCGCCATCAGGTTCTCCCGGCGGTCGTCGACCAGCAGCGCCTTGGCCGTCTGCGTCACGAATTCTCCTCGCCTCGGCTGCCGCTGATCCAGGCGGCCATCCGCTCGATCAGCTCGTCCAGATCGACCGGCTTGGTGATGTAGTCACTGCCACCGGCCGCGAGCGCCGACTCCCGGTCGCCCGGCATCGCCTTCGCGGTCAGGAAGACGATGGGCAGGTCCGCGAACCGGTGGTTGCGACGGATCTGCCGGGTGGTCTCGTACCCATCCTGGTCCGGCATCATCGCGTCCATCAACACGATGTCCACCTCCGGATGCTCGGCCAGCAGACGAACCCCGTCCGCCCCGTTGTCCGAGTACAGCACGGTCATGCCGTGCAGTTCCAATGCGGAGGTCAGCGCGAAGACGTTCCGCACGTCGTCGTCGACGATCAACACCGTCGCGCCGTCCAACTGCCGGGTCGCCGGAGCCGCCGGCGGCTGGGGCAACAGCTGCATCGGCGGCATCAGCAACGACGAGGGCAGTCCCGCGCGCTGCGGCGACGGAGCCTGCGGTGCGACCACCGCGTCCGGGGCCAGCACATCGGGTACGAACAGGGTGAACGTCGAACCCTGCCCGGGTGCCGACGCCACGGCGATCACGCCGCCCAACAGGCGGGCCAGGTCCCGGCTGATCGACAGGCCCAGCCCCGTCCCGCCGTACCGGCGGCTGGTGGTCCCGTCGGCCTGCTGGAACGCCTCGAAGATCAGCCCCAGCTTGTCGTCCGAGATACCGATGCCGGTGTCGATCACGGTGAACGCGATCACCTGCCGGGCGTTGGTCAGCGCCGGCACGTCGAAGACCGCGTTCTCCGGCGCCAGTCCGATCCGCAGCGTCACCGCCCCGTTGTCGGTGAACTTCACCGCGTTGGAGAGCAGGTTACGCAGGATCTGCTGCAACCGCTGGGCGTCGGTGACCAGGGCCGGCGGCAGCTCCTCGGCCAGCCGTACCTGGAACTCCAGGCCCTTCTCCTCGGCCTGCGGAGCGAACGCCTGCTCGACGTAGCCACGGATCTCGTCGAACCGGACCTCAGTCGGCTCGACGTCCATCCGGCCAGCCTCGATCTTCGACAGGTCCAGGATGTCGTCGATCAGGGAGAGCAGGTCGGAGCCGGCGCTGTGGATGGTGCGGGCGAACTCGATCTGCTTACGGGTCAGGTTCCGCTCCGAGTTCTCCGCCAGCAGCCGGGCCAGCAGCAGTAGGGAGTTCAACGGCGTACGCAGCTCGTGGCTCATGTTCGCCAGGAACTCCGACTTGTACGCCGACGCCCGGGTGAGCTGCTGCGCCTTCTCCTCCAGGCCGAGCCGGGCCAGCTCGATCTCCCGGTTCTTGGTCTCGATGTTGCCCTTCTGCTCGCTCAGCAGCTTGGCCTTGTCCTCCAGCTCGGCGTTGGTGCGCTGCAACTCGGCCGACTGGTCCTGCAGCTCCAACGCCAGCCGCTGCGACTGCGCCAGCAGCTCCTCGGTACGCCGGTTGGCCTGGATGGTGTTGACCGCCACGCCGATGGTTAGCACCAGCCGCTCCAGGAACGTCAGGTGCAGTTCGGAGAAGCGGGTCACGCTGGCGAACTCGATCACACCCAACAACTCGCCCTCGAAGAGGACGGGGAGCACCACCAGGTCCGTCGGAGGCGTCTCGGCCAGCCCGGATCGCAGGACGAGCCGCCCGTCGGGCAGCGCTTTGACGCGGATCGTCCGGCGGGAGAGGGCAGCCTGGCCGACCAGCCCCTCCCCGGGGCCGAAGGTGACGTCATGCCCCCGGGCCACGTACCCGTAGGAGGCGGTGAGCCGCAGCCGCACCGACCCGTCGGAGTCGTCCGCCAGGAAGAACGCGCCGAGCTGCGCGTCGACCAGCGGGGTCACCTCCATCATGATCATGCGGCAGACCTCGCCGAGGTCGCGCTGGCCCTGCAGCAGGCCGCCGATGCGGGCCAGGTTGGAGTCGAGCCAGCCCTGCTCGGCGTTCTTCTTGGTCGTCTCCCGGAGGGTGACGATCATCTGGTTGATGTTGTCCTTCAGCTCGGCGACCTCGCCCTGCGCCTCGACCGAGATCCGCTGGGTCAGGTCACCACGGGTCACCGAGGTGGACACCTGGGAGATCGCCCGGAGCTGGGTGGTGAGGGTGGACGCCAACTGGTTGACGTTCTCGGTGAGGTCGCGCCAGGTGCCGGAGACTCCCTTGACCTGGGCCTGGCCGCCGAGCTTGCCCTCGATGCCGACCTCGCGGCCGACCCGGGTCAACTCGTCGGCGAATGACGAGAGTTGGTCCACCATCGTGTTGACGGTGTTCTTCAACTCCAGGATCTCGCCCTGCGCGTCCACGGTGATCTTCTGACTCAGGTCGCCCTTGGCCACGGCGGTGGTCACCGAGGCGATGTTGCGCACCTGCGAGGTCAGGTTCGACGCCATCGAGTTCACGTTGTCGGTCAGGTCCCGCCACGTACCACTGACACCCTTGACCTGCGCCTGACCACCCAGCTTGCCCTCGGTGCCCACCTCACGGGCCACCCGGGTCACCTCGTCGGCGAACGACGACAACTGATCCACCATCGTGTTCACCGTGGACTTCAGCTCCAGGATCTCACCCCGGGCGTCCACCGTGATCTTCTGCGACAGGTCGCCCTTCGCCACGGCGGTGGAGACCTGGGCGATGTTGCGCACCTGGGCGGTCAGGTTCGACGCCATCGAGTTCACGTTGTCGGTGAGGTCGCGCCAGGTGCCGGCGACCCCCCGCACCTGGGCCTGACCACCCAGCTTGCCCTCCGTGCCCACCTCACGGGCCACCCGGGTCACCTCGTCGGCGAACGACGACAACTGATCCACCATCGTGTTCACCGTGGACTTCAGCTCCAGGATCTCACCCCGGGCATCCACCGTGATCTTCTGCGACAGGTCACCCTTCGCCACGGCGGTGGTCACCGAGGCGATGTTGCGCACCTGCGAGGTCAGGTTCGACGCCATCGAGTTCACGTTGTCGGTCAGGTCCCGCCACGTACCGCTGACGCCCTTGACCTGCGCCTGACCACCCAGCTTGCCCTCGGTGCCCACCTCACGGGCCACCCGGGTCACCTCGTCGGCGAACGACGACAACTGATCCACCATCGTGTTGACGGTGTTCTTCAACTCCAGGATCTCGCCCTGCGCGTCCACGGTGATCTTCTGCGACAGGTCGCCCTTCGCCACGGCGGTGGAGACCTGGGAGATGTTGCGCACCTGGCTGGTCAGGTTGCCGGCGAGCTGGTTGACGTTCTCGGTGAGGTCGCGCCAGGTGCCGGAGACCCCGCGCACCTGGGCCTGACCACCCAGCTTGCCCTCGATGCCCACCTCACGGGCCACCCGGGTCACCTCGTCGGCGAACGACGACAACTGATCCACCATCGTGTTGACGGTGTCCTTGAGTTCCAGGATCTCGCCCTGCGCCGCCACGGTGATCTTCTGGGACAGGTCGCCCCGGGCCACCGCCGTGGAGACCTGGGCGATGTTGCGCACCTGGGCGGTCAGGTTCGACGCCATCGAGTTGACGCTGTCGGTGAGGTCCTTCCAGGTGCCGGCGACGTTCGGCACCTCGGCCTGACCGCCGAGCTTGCCCTCGGTGCCCACCTCACGGGCCACCCGGGTCACCTGCTCGGCGAAGAGCCGCAGCGTGTCGGTGAGCGAGTTCATCGTGTCGGCCAGCTCGGCGACCTCACCCCGGGCACCCACGGTGATCTTCTGGCTCAGGTCACCCTTCGCCACCGCCGTGGCCACCTGGGAGATCGACCGCACCTGGCCGGTCAGGTTCGACGCCATGGTGTTCACCGAGTCGGTGAGGTCCTTCCAGGTGCCGGCGACGCCACGGACGTCGGCCTGACCACCGAGCTTGCCCTCCGTGCCCACCTCACGGGCCACCCGGGTCACCTCGTTGGAGAAGGACGAGAGTTGGTCCACCATCGTGTTGACCGTGCGGCCGATGCGCAGGTACTCGCCGCGCAGCGGGCGACCGTCGATCTCCAGCGCCATGTGCTGGGAGAGGTCGCCGTCGGCCACCGCCACGATCACCCGGGCGATCTCGGTGGTGGGGCGGCCCAGGTCGTCGATCAGCGAGTTGATCGCCCGCTGCCCCTCCGCCCAGGAACCGTCGAAACCCTCCTCGTCGAGGCGTTCGGTCAGCCGGCCGTCCCGGCCGACGATCCGGCTGATCCGGCGCAGGTCGAGATACTGCCGCTCCTGGAGCGTCACCACGTCGTTGAAGGCGTCGGCCACCTCACCGGCCGCGCCCGCCCGCCGGGGCAGCCGCACCTTGAAGTCACCACCACGCACCCGGCGCAGCGCCTCCGCCAACTCGACGAACAGCGCCTCGGGCTCGGTCGCGGACGGATCCGCGGTCACCGACTGTTTCGCGCTCATCATTCCTCGCTCAGCTCGGGGCCTGCGGCGCTCGTGGACACGCCACCCATCCCATCATTGTCCCCACCTGGATGTCGACGCCACGAACGCCACGTAGGCCACCCCAGCCGACCCACCTGCCCCGCCCACCTCACTCCCGCGACCTTCGCCGGGCGGCTATGAGTCTGGTTCTCCGTCCGCGGGCATATTGCGGTGTCGTCGAGCACGAATGCCGCGATATGCCGCAGACGAGACAGGACCGGCATGGCGCGACCGGTGGCGTCCGTGGCCACAGAGCACGGGACGTCGGGGCAGGTCCGCATGGTGGTCCCCGACGGTGGCGCGGCCGGGGGTCCGGGTTGGCACCCGGACCCTGGCAGTGGAGGATACGGGAGTGCCAGCGGAGGCAACGCCCGCAGCGGACGGGGGGCGGGACGAGCACGTCCGGCGCATCCGCCTGCCCGCCGACCGGCGTACGCCCGCCGCCGCCCGCGCACTGGTCCGATCCGTGCTCACCGAGGCCAACCTCGACGACCTGCTCAACGAGGCGCTGCTACTGACCACCGAACTCTCCACCAACGCGGTGGAACACGCCCGCACCGAACTGGACATCGAGGTCGTGGCCGACCCGGTCGGGCTCACCGTCACCGTCACCGACTTCGCCGCCGGCCCGGTCGACGACATGGTGGTGGGCGTCCGCAACGACAGCGACGAGATCGGCGAGATCTCCGAGCGGGGACGCGGGCTGCTGCTCGTCGACCACTTCGCCAGCCGCTGGGGTACCACGTACCTGCCGACCGGGAAGGGCGTCTGGTTCCGGCTGGACCGCTCCCGCGCCACCATGGCCGGTACGACAGCAGGGGAGCAGGTGCCCGCGGGAGCCGCAGCGGGCACCGGCACGGCGAGTTCCGCACCGAGCGCCGCCGCCATGAGCGAGCTGACCCAGACCAGTCCCGACCCGTACGCCGAGGATTCGCTGCCCGACTTCGCCGCCGACCTGCTGACCCGGGTCGCCGAGATGGTGGGCGCGGCCGGGGGCGCGGTTCGGCTGGACCGGGGCGACGGGCAGGGCAGCCAGGTGCTCGCCCGGTACGGCCGCCAGCCCCGATCCGGCAACCAGCTGCTGCAGGTGCCGTTGGCGGTGCACCGCCCGTACGCCGGGGAACTGGAGCTGGACGCGGCACCCTCGGCGTACGCCCGACCGCTGGCGGTGCTCGCCGCCGAGCGGATCTCGCTGCACCTGGAGAACGACCGGCTCCGCCGGGCCGACATCCGCCGGCAGGCCTGGCTGACCTTCCTCGCCGAGGCGAGCGAGCTACTCGCCCAGTCGCTGGACGTCGAGCTGACCATGGCACTCATCCCGCAGCTGGTGGTGCCCCGGCTGGGCCAGTGGTGTGCGGTGCACACCACCGACGAGTGGGGCCGGCTGCGGCTGGCCGCCTCCAGCCACGCCGACGAGGCGATCCTGCCCCAACTGCACAAGGTGCTCCAGGAGATCGGCCCGGACTCGATCCAGGCCCGGCTGCGGGAGGCGTCCCGCAGCGCCACCCAGGTGCCGCTGGGTCCGCCGATGGAGGGTTTCGCCGTCCCGCTGATCGCCCGCGGTCAGCGGCTCGGCACCTTGGCGGTGGGCCGGCACCTGCGGCACCGGCACGACCCGGACGAGGTCGCCGTACTGGAGGACGTGGCGCGGCGGGCCGCCCTGGCGATCGAGAACGCCCGGATCCACGCGGAGCGACGCCGGGTGGCCCAGACCCTCCAGCATTCGCTGCTGCCGCCCGGGCTGCCCGTGGTGGAGGGGATCGGCTTCGCCGCCGAGTACGTCCCGACCGGCGACGACGCCGAGGTGGGCGGCGACTTCTACGACGTGGTGCCGCTGCCGGACGGCCGCTGGCTGGTGGTCATCGGGGACGTCTCCGGCAAGGGCATCCAGGCGGCGGCGGTGACCGGGCTGGTCCGGGACGTGATCCGGGTGCTGATCGGCGACGGCAAGCCGCTGCCCGAGGTGCTGTCCCGGCTCAACGAGACGCTGGTCGAGCGGGGCGGCGGCCGGTACTGCACGCTCGCCCTCGCGGCCGTCGGCCCGGGCGAACGCGGGCAGCTCGACGTGTCGCTGCACCTGGCCGGCCACGACCGTCCGGTGCTGCTGCGCGGCGGTGGCGGGGCGTCGTTCGTCGGTATCGGTGGTACCGCGCTGGGCCTGCTCGACACGATCACCTCACCCACCGCGGAGATCCCGCTCGCCCCCGGCGACGCGCTGGTCTTCTATACCGACGGGGTGACCGAACGCCGGCGCGGCCGGGAACTGTTCGGCGTGGACCGGCTGCGGGACGCCGCCGCTCCGCTGGCCGGATACTCGGCGGACGTGATCGCCGCCCGGCTGCGGGCCACCGCGATCAACTTCTCGGTGGAGACGCCGCGCGACGACATCGCCCTCCTAGTGCTGCGCAACGACGCGCTCTGAGGCTGCCGGCGGCCGCGCTCGGCGCGGTACCGTGCACCGATGTCGAGCACAGTGGATGTCCACGGGGCGCGTCCTCCCCGGGTGGACGTCATCCTCACCGCCCATCTGCTGCTGGCCGGCGCTTTCGTGGTGGTGGTCGCGGCCTACCTCGGCCGGATGGTCAGCGCGGGCGTCGGGCCGGCCGGAATGGTCACCGGGCAGTACGACCCGAAGGACATGGTGCCCTTCGGGATGAGCGGCGCGAACCCGTTCTTCTGGCTCTACGCGGCCGTCTCCCTGCTGTACCTGTTCGGCTTCATACTCGGGCCCGCGGTCGCCCTCTACACCGGCGCGGTGCTGGCCCGCGAACGGCAGCGGTACTCGGTGCGCGCCCGCCGTCTGCTGCTCGCCGCCATGGTCGGCACGCTGGTGCTGACGGTGCTGCGGTTCACCCCCGCCCTCGGCTCCATGCAGCGGTGGTGGCTGGACTGATCCACCCGAGCGGTCAAAGGCCGCCCGGCAACCGCCCCGGGGCGAGCCGTCGGTGCGGGTCGAGGTGGTCCTTCGCGGCCCGGAGCCGGGGGATCGCCGCCTCGCCCCACACGTCGACCGCCCGCCGGATCCCCGGTGGCGCGGCGACCACCACGCACCGTCCCCGGCGGGCGAGCAGCACCCCACGGACGGCGGCGAGGGCCGCGCCGACCCGCTCCTCGGGCATCGTCGCGGGCAGGGCGGCGTGCACCACGCCGAGCCCGGCGGAGCCGCGTACCGGGACGGGGCCGCCGGCCGCGTCGCGCAACGCGTAGACGGCGGCGTGCAGGTCAGTGGTCGGCACCTCGACCCGTAGCGCGGTGTCGCCCGGCCCGAACGGGTAGCGCCGCCACCACCACGGGGCGGCGTTGTCCACTGTTGCCTCCCCCTCGAAGAGCGCCACCAGTCGGTCGGCTCGTTCGGCCACGTCGGCCGGACCGCCCTCCAGCAGCACGGCCAGGGTGCCCGCCCCGCGTCGTACCGGGCCCACCCGCCGCCCCGCCATGGAGGGATGGTTGGCGCGGGCCGCCGCACGCGCCGACTCCTCGCGGTGCGGCGAGACCCGGTCGTCGGCAGGTCCAGTTCGACCGCCGCCGGGTCGAGCCGGGCGGCGAGCAGCGTACGGATCAGGTCGGGCAGCTCCAGCGGGGTCCACACCGGACGGCACACCCAGATCCGGCTGGCCGGCACGGCCTGCACCCGCACGGTGGCCGACACGAGCACCCCGAGCCCGCCCTGGGAACCGCAGAGTAGCCGGCCGACGTCCAGCCCGACCGGAGCGGCCCCGGCGGACAGCCCGGGCGGACCCACCCCGGCGCCGACCAGCTCACCGTCGGCGGCCAGCCAGCGCAGGCCGACGAGCTGCTCGCACGCGGTGCCGTGCCGGTGCCGCAGCGGGCCGGCCTCGGCGGCGGCGAGCACCCCGCCGAGGGTGGCCCCGGGGGAGGGCGGATCGAGCGGTAGCCGCCGGCCGGTGCGTTCGAGGGTGGCCTGGACGGCACGCAACGGCGTACCGGCGCCGATCTCGGCCACCGGCGAACCCGCCGGATGGTGGCCGATACCGGCGAGCCGGCCGGTGTCGAGCAGGATGTCGACCCGCCCGGGCGACATCCCCCAGTCGATCTTGGTGCCCGCGCCGCGCGGCACCACGGTCAGGTCGTGCCGGGCGGCCAGCCGCAGCACCTCGGCCGCCGCCTCCGCGCCGCCGGGGACGGCCACCCACCGGGCGACCCGCCCGGCCACCTCGTCGGCGGCGCCCGCGCGACGGGCGAAGGACGGGCCGCATATCGCCGCCAACCGCCGGGTGATCTCCGTCGCGCCGGTCGAGTCCGCTGCTGCCGCCATGCCGGTCATCGTACACATGTTCGAAAGGTCGGGCGGCGGGTCGCCCCGGCGGGTGCGCCACGGACGGCGGACGGCCGGTAACGTGACGCCGTGACCACCGACACCCCGCCCCAGGCGCGGCGGGTGCCCGCCGAACGCACCCACCACGGCGACACCGTCATCGACGAGTACGCCTGGCTGACCGCCAAGGACGATCCGGCGACGATCGCCCACCTGACCGCGGAGAACGCGTACACCGAGGTCCGCACGGCGCACCTGGCCGAGCTGCGCGCGGAACTGTTCGAGGAGACCCGCCGGCGCACCCAGGAGACCGACCTGACGGTGCCCACCCGCAAGGGCGGGTACTGGTACTACACCCGCACCGTCGAGGGCCAGCAGTACGGCGTGCACTGCCGCCGGGCGGTCCGCGACGGCGAGACCGCGCCCCCGGTCAGCGCCGACGGCGCCCCACTGGACGGCGAGGAGGTGCTGCTCGACGGCAACGCGCTCGCCGAGGGGCACGACTTCTTCGCCCTCGGCGCGTTCGACGTCAGCCCCGACGGGCGCTGGCTGGCGTACTCGACGGACTTCACCGGCGACGAACGGTTCACCCTGCGGATCAAGGATCTGCGCACCGGCGAACTGCTCGCCGACGAGGTGCCGGGCACGTTCTACGGCACCGCCTGGTCGACCGACGCCTCGGTGCTCTTCTACGTCACGGTGGACGACGCGTGGCGACCCCACCGGGTCTGGCGGCACGTCGTCGGCACCCCGTCGAGCGAGGACGTGGTGGTCCACTCCGAGGACGACGAGCGGTTCTGGGTGGGTGTCGAGCTGACCCGCTCGGAGCGGTTCGTGGTGATCGACATCCACAGCAAGGTCACCAGCGAGGTGCGGGTGATCCCGGCCGGCAACCCGACCGGCGAACCGGCGGTCGTCGCGCCCCGCCGGCAGGGCGTCGAGTACGCCGTCGAACACCACGGCCACCGCTTCCTGATCCTGCACAACGACGGCGCGGAGGACTTCGCCCTGGCCTGGACCTCGGCCGACGCCCCGGGCGACTGGGTGCCGCTGATCGAGCACTCCCCCGGCACGCGGCTGGAGGCGGTCGACGCCTTCGAGAACCACCTCGTCGTCTCGCTGCGCACCAACGGTCTCACCGCGCTGCGGGTCGTCCCGATCGGTGGCGGCGACGAGTGGGACATCGACTTCCCGGAACCGATCTACAGCGTCGGTCTGGACGCCAACCCGGAGTACCGCACCCGGGAGATCCGGTTGCGGTACACCTCGCTGGTCACCCCCGACTCGGTGTACGACTACGACCTGGTCACCCGGCAGATGGTGCTGCGCCGGCGCAAGCCGGTGAAGCCGGGGCCGGACGGGCGGGCCTACGACCCGGCCGACTACGAACAGCACCGGGACTGGGCGCTCGCCGACGACGGTACCCGGGTGCCGATCTCGCTGGTCTGCCGCACGGGCACGCCCCGCGACGGCTCGGCGCCGTGCGTGATCTACGGGTACGGCTCGTACGAGGCGAGCATGGACCCGTGGTTCTCCATCGCCCGGCTCAGCCTGCTCGACCGGGGCGTCGTCTTCGCGGTCGCGCACATCCGGGGCGGCGGCGATCTGGGCCGGCGCTGGTACGACGAGGGCAAGCTGCTGGCCAAGAAGAACACCTTCACCGACTTCGTGGCCTGCGCCCGGCACCTGGTCAAGGCGGGCTGGACGGCCAGCGACCGGCTCGTCGCCCGGGGCGCGTCGGCCGGCGGGCTGCTGATGGGCGCGGTGGCCAACCTCGCCCCGGACGCGTTCGCCGGGATCGTGGCGCAGGTGCCGTTCGTGGACCCGCTCACCTCGATCCTCGACCCGTCGCTGCCGCTGACCGTCACCGAGTGGGAGGAGTGGGGCAACCCGCTCGACGACCCGGAGGTGTACGCCTACATGAAGTCGTACGCCCCGTACGAGAACGTCGCCCCGGTGGACTACCCGGCGATCCTGGCGGTGACCAGCCTCAACGACACGCGGGTGCTCTACCACGAGCCGGCGAAGTGGGTCGCCCGGCTGCGGGCGGTCGCCCCGCAGGGCGACTACCTGCTCAAGACCGAGATGGGCGCCGGCCACGGCGGCCCGAGCGGTCGGTACGACGCCTGGCGCGAGGAAGCCTTCATCAACGCCTGGATCCTCGACCGGCTGGGCCGCGCCTGAGCGTGCCAGCGGCCGGCTGGGGGGCTGCTCACCCCTCAGCCGGCCCGCAACTCCTCCACAGCGCCGCGTACGCGCGCCGGCGCGCGGCGATCCCCTCGACCAGCGCCACGACCAGCCCGCCGACCGCCACCGCCACCGCGACGGCGAGATCGACCAGATCCATGGTGGCGAGGTAGAAGCCCTCGTCGGCGACCAGCCCTCCGCCGAGCGACCGGATCAGCTCGTTGTGGGCGTGGAACCCAGGGACGTCAAGCGACCCAGGATGGGTCGCGGCCGGCGCGGGCGAGCAGCCGGTCCAGTTCGGTACAGCCAGGGGCAACGGTCACCTCCGGGCCGAACGCGCCCATCTGCCGAGCCATCGGGCCCATCTCGTCGATGAACCGGTGCCCGGCCGCGACGACCTCGGGTGCCGGCTCGTAGGGCCGGTCAGTGGCGCGCGCCAGATCCCAGCCGTGCACCACCAGGTCGATCAGCCCCATCAGGCCGACCGTCGCCTGGGGTAGCCCCATCCCCGGCGAGACGCCCTCCTCGGCTGCCGGGTCGGCCCACGCCTCGACCAGGCGCCCGGCCTCCGTGGCGAACCCGTCCCGCCACCCCGGTGTCAGGTGGTCGGGCTTCGCCGACCAGTCCACCGCCTGGCGCGCGGCGAGCGCCTGGAAGTTGACCACCACGTCGTACAGGTGGTTCGTCAGGTCGCGTACCCGGTAGTCGGGGCAGGGGGTGGGCAGGTCGAGTTGGTCGTCGGTGATCGCGCGGACCACGGAGACGGTCCGCGGCGCGGCCACCGCCAGCAGGTCACTAGTCTTTGTCGCCATGGGGCCAGGGTAAGAAGGTGGTCTTGAACAAATGCGACAGCCGCGCGACGACCACCGGGGCATCCTCGATCCGGCCCGGCTCCGCCGGGAGTTGCGCTTCCGCCGCCACCTGCCGGCTGACCACCTGCGACCCTGGGTGGAGCACTACTGGCTGGTCGACTGGGAGCTGACCGCCCCGTTCGTGCAGCACGTGGTGCCGCATCCGGCGGTCAATGTGGTCTTTCAGCAGAAAGACGGCGGCCCGGAGACCGCGGTGATCGCCGGGGTCGGGCTGACGCTCGCCTCGATCACGCTGACCGGGACCGGCCGGGTCAGCGGCATCATGTTCCGGCCCGGCGGTTTCCGCCCCTTCTGGCGGCGCCCGGTCGCCGAGCTGACCGGACGGCGTCGCCCGCTGGACGAGTTCGCCGACGCCGCCACGCAGGTCACGGCCCGGGCACCGGCCGGCCGAGCCGGGTCCGCCGGGCGGTTGGCACCCTGCCGGGGTACGGACGAGGAGCGCTGCCGTGCCCTGGACGCCCTCCTGACCGCTCGGGCACCGCGGCCCGACCCGGCCGCGGTCGAGGCGATGACGCTGGTGGAGGCGATCCGCGCCGACCGGAGCGTACGGCGGGTGGCGGATCTCGCCCGCCGGCACGGCGTCTCCACCCGGTGGCTGCAACGCCTCTTCCGAGAGCAGGTGGGGATCGGGCCGAAGTGGGTGATCCGACGTTACCGGCTCCAAGAGGCGATCGAGCAGGCCGCCGTGGGGCCGCCGGACTGGGCGACGCTCGCCGCCGACCTCGGCTACAGCGACCAGGCGCACCTGGTCCGGGACTTCACCGCGGTCACCGGCGTCTCCCCCGCCGCGTACGCCCGGGCACTCGCCAACGGCGAGTGACTCCGCCCGACCCGGGCGACCTGGCTGCGAGCACACTGACGCCGGAACCCGCCGAATGAGGATGCGACGAGTGATGCACCGCAGTCGTTGCACAGCGTGACGACGAAAGCGCTGCCGCAACGATGCTCCGGTTGGTCAGCGGCGGCGGACGGCCACCACGGCGACGTCGTCGTGGATCTCCTGCGGCGCCAGTTCGACCAGCAGCCGCTCGCAGAACCGGTCCAGGTCGTCGTCCACCCGGGTGGCGCAGGCGGCGAGCGCCGCCAGGCCCTCGTCGATGGTGGCGTCCCGCCGCTCGATCAATCCGTCGGTGTAGAGCACCAGGGTCGCGCCGGGCGGCAGCACGAACTCCAGGTCGCTGGGGCGCTCGGCACGGACCCCGAGCAACGGCGCGGACTGCTGGACGAAGTCCACCCGGCCGTCGTCGTTGATCAACGCCGGGAGATGCCCGGCGCTGGCCATCCGGACCCGTCCGGTGGGCGGGTGCAGCAGCAGGACGCACAGGGTGGCCAGCTCGTTGCGCAGCAGGGTACGCATCAGCTCGTTGAGCCGGCCCAGGATCACCCCGGGCTGGTGCCCCTCCACCGCGTACGCCCGCATGGCGTGCCGCAGCTCGGCCATCACGGTCGCCGCATGCAGCGAGTGGCCCGCCACGTCCCCGATCGCCACCAGCAGGTGACCGTCGAGCATCACCAGCTCGTAGAAGTCCCCGCCCACCTCGGTGCGGGCACTGGCCGGCTCGTAGCGCACGGCCACGTCGAGACCGGTGACCTCGGGCAGCCTCCGAGGCAACAGGCTGCGCTGAAGGGTGACCGCGATCCGGTGTTCCTCGTCGTAGGAGCGCTGCGCCTCCACCGCGGAGGCCACCGCCTGGGCGAGCTGCACCAGCACCGGCGTCCGGGCGGTCTGGGTGGCCGTGGGCACCACCACGTAGAGCGGCGCGCGGTCGTCACGCAACCGCGCCGCCGCCACGGTCACCGTGTCCCCGACCGGCCACGACACCAGAGCCCAGTTGACCGGATCGTCGATCCGTACGGTGGCGCCCTTCGGGATCACGGTGTCGTCGACCGTCCAGGGCACGATCGCCGCCGGTGCGCCCGGTCCGGCGGCCACTCCGGCCAGGCACTCCCCGTCGAAGGTCTCGGCGATCACCGCCGCCGGGCTCTTGAAGATCGCAGCCGCGCCGGTGACGGCCTCCTCCAGCAGGCGGGCGAAGGTCGAGGCGGCGTGCACGGCGACGGTGGTGTCGGCCAACCCGGTGAGCCGTTCGGCGAGCAGCTCCGCCCGCTGCCTCGCCTGGTAGTAGCGGAGCACCGCGTGCGCGGTGGCCACCAACTCGTCGGGCTCGATCGGCTCGGCCAGGTACGCGTCCGCCCCCCGGGTCAGCCCCTGCGCCCGGTCCCCCGCGTCGACCGCGTGCGCCGACACGTGGATCACCGGCAGCGCCGGGTGGTCCGCCTTCATCCGTTCGCAGACGTCGAAGCCGCTCAGGTCGGGCAGCCGGACGTCGAGCACCACCAGGTCGAGCCGTTCGGTCGCGACACGTTCGAGCGCCTCGGTGCCCGTCTCCGCCTCACGTACGGCGAAACCGGCCCGGGTGAGCCAGCTGACCAGCAGGTACCGTTTGGTCCGGCTGTCGTCGACCACCAGCACCGTCGTCTGATCGCCGGCCACCGTCACTCCTCGCCCACTGGCAGGACGACGGTGAAGGTGCTGCCCCGGCCCGGCTCGCTGGCCAGCTCCAGGGTGCCGCCGAGCAGCGTCACCAACCGCCGCGCGTACGGCAGGCCGAGACCGGTGCCGCCCCGGCGATCGATCCCCGGCACCTGATAGAACTCCTCGAAGATCCGCCCGTGCAGTTCGGGCGGGATCCCGGCGCCGGTGTCGGTGACCGACAGGCACCACCGGTCCCCGTCCCGTTCGGCGCGCATCCGCACCTCGCCCCGCTCGGTGAACTTCAGCGCGTTGTGCAGCAGATTACGAAGCACCTGCGAGAGCAGCACCTCGTCCGACCGGAGCACGGCCGGCGCGGGCGGATCCTCCACCACCAGCTTGACGGCGGGCCGGGTGGTCAGGGCCCGCAGCGTGCCCTGCAGCTGACCGAAGACCGCCCGCAGGTCCACCTGCGTCCATTCCGGCTCGATCCGACCCGACTCCGCCTTGGCCAGGTCGAGCAGGTCGTTGACCAGGGAGAGCAGGTCCGCGGCGGAGGAACGGATGAGCTCGACCTGTTCGGCCTGCGCCGGGCTCAGCGGATCGGAGGCCGGGTCGGTGAGCAGCCGACCGAGACCGATGATCGCCGTCACCGGGGCCCGCAGCTCGTGGCTGACGTTGGCCAGGAACCGACTCTTCGACTCGCTCGCCGCCCGCAGCTGGGCCGACTTCTCGTCCAGTTCCGCGTAGAGCGCCACCACGCCCCGGTTGGTCGCCTCCAGTTCCTCGGAGAGCTGGGTGTAGAGGGCCATCACCCCGCGGTTGGTCTCCTCCAGCTCCGCGTTGAGCCGGGCCAGCTCGTCACGCTGGCCACGCACCTCGTCCAGCGCGGCGATCAGCTGCTCGTTCTGGGTGGCCAGCTCGTCGAGGGCGCTGGCTGGCGCGGTGTGCCCGAGTTCGGCGCGCAGTTTGGCCAGCCGCGCCGCGGTCAGCGGTGGAGTGTTGGCGGGAAGGCGTCGGGACATCCTCACGACCGTATCGCCCTCGCTGCTTGACACGCCCAGCGTGTCCAGCAGACGCGCCACCGCGCCGGACTGCGGCTCATACCGCCCCTCCGGCAGCGGGCGCACCGGAGCGAGATCGACCCACAGCGCGCTTCGACCGCCCTGCGCGTCGGCGACGGTGAAGGCGACATCGGCGCCGCCCACGATTCGCAGCAGGTCCCGGGCCACCTCGCTGAGCGCGGTGGCGATCCGGATCTGGTCCTGGTGCTCCAGCCCGACGGCGGCGGCCACCTCCCGCCCCCGCTGCCGGACGATGAAGATGTCCTGCTCGACCCGGAGCGCCATCTGCAGCAGCGGCTCAACTTTCCTCACTCCGGGCTCCTCGCGACCAGGACGCAGGCGTCGTCGCGCCGGACACCGGCGTCCCGTAACAGGGTGGCGGCGACCACCAGCGGCGAATGGGCGATCAGCCCCGGATAGTCCTCGATCCGCCACCGGCCGACCACCCCGTCGCTGTGCATGACCAGCGTCGCCTCGGGTGGGAACGGATAGTCGTACTCCCGGATCACCGGCCGCTGGTGACCGGCGATGCCGGGCAGCGAGACCAGGTGCTTGCGGCCACCGTCGGGGCCGAGGACGACGCCGGCGATGTTGCCGACACCCGCGTAGCGCAGCAGGACCGCCGACGGGTCCAGCTCGGCCACCGCCACGGCCGCGCCCCGGGTGTGCGTCATCGACTGGTGCAGGTGCCGCAGGACCACGGCGGGCGACGCGACCGGCGCGGTGCGGAACGCCACCAGGGCGGCCTCCGCCGCGGCGCCGGCGAGGCGGCCGTGCCCGAGCCCGTCGCAGACCAACACCTGCTGCCGCCCCTCGACCACCCGCACCGCGTGCCCGTCACCACTGACCTGCTCACCGGTGATCGGCCGGGTCAGCCCGGCGGCCCACATCGGTGGGGCGGGCACGCCCGCCGACCAGACCTGCACCACCGACACGGTTCCCTTGCCCCGCCACGACCAGGCGTCGTACCAGGTCGCCTGCCGGTCGATGGCGCCGAGTCCGATGCCGAGGGTGCCGGTGGTGGATTGGCCGTCGCGGGCGGAGAAGGCCAGGTCGGCCATGCCGGGGCCGGAGTCCACCGCGACCAGTTCGACGCCGGCCTCGCCCTCCGCCCGTACCGGGCGGAGGAGCACCGTGCCCTCCCGGGCGTGCTTGACCAGGTTGCTGGTGAGTTCCGCGGTGACGATGGCGAGTTCGGCGACGCGGTTCGGCGCCAGCCCGACCTGGACGCCGAGCCGCTCGGCGGTCCGCCGGACGGCACTGGCCGCACTGCCGGACTCCACCCGGTACCAGACTCCGGCCGCGGGGACCGCTTCGGCACTCACCGGGACCACTTGGTCACCGTGACCCGCGTGCCCTCTCCGACCGCGGTGTCGACGTCGAACTCGTCCACGAGTCGGCGGGCGCCGCTGAGACCGAGGCCGAGGCCGCCGCCGGTGGTGTAGCCGTCGGTGAGGGCGAGGGTGAGGTCGGGGATGCCCGGGCCGGCGTCGGCGAAGACGATGCGTACGCCCCGACGCCGTCCGTCGTCCACCACCGTCACCTCGGCGGTGCCGCCCCCGCCGTAGACCAGCGTGTTGCGGGCCAGCTCACTGGCTGCGGTGACCAGTTTGGTCTGGTCGACCAGGGAGAGCTTGACGGCAACCGCCACGGTACGCACCAACTGCCGGACCCGGACGACGTCTTCGTCGCTGCCGATCGCCTGCGCCTTGGGGCTCAGGTCGACGCCCGCGGTCATACTGATGTCGCCGCCTGTCCCGGCTCTGGATCGTCCATCTCTTCGTCGGGCCCGAGGTCGTCGTGGCTCGCCGCGATCAGCTCCATGCCGCGTTCCACGTTCAGCGCGGTACGGATGCCGTTGAACGACAGTCCCAGCTCGACCAGGGTGATGGCGACGGCGGGACGCATCCCGACGACCACCGTCTCGGCGTCGAGCACCCGGGAGATCGAGGCGATGGTGGAGAGCATCCGACCGATGAAGGAGTCGACGATGTCCAGCGCGGTGATGTCGATGATGACGCCGCGCGCGCCGGTCTCCACGATCCGCTCGGCAAGGTCCTCCTGGAGGGCGAGCGCGGTCTGGTCGGACATGTCGATCTGGATGGACACCAGCAGGATGTCGCCGATCTTGAGGACCGGCACCCGCTCCATCACGCGTCCCTGCGCGGCTGGCGGCGGGCGGCGTCGACCCCGGTGATCCGTAGCACGTGTCGCAGCGCGTCGGCCAGGCTGGCCTTGGTGGCGATGTCCCCGAACTCGATTCCGAGAGCGACGATGGTCTGCGCGATCTGCGGGCGGATGCCGGAGATGATGCAGTCGGCGCCCATCAGCCGGGCGGCCACCACCGTCTTGAGGATGTGCTGGGCGACCTGGGTGTCCACCGCCGGCACACCGGTGATGTCGATGATGGCGTGCGGGGAGCCGGTGTCGACCAGGGTCTGCAACAGCCGCTCCATCACCACCTGGGCGCGGGCCGAGTCGAGCGTACCGACCAGCGGCACGGCGACCACGCCGTCCCAGATCTTGACCACCGGGGTGGAGAGTTCGAGCAGTTGTTCGGCCTGGTCGGCGATCAACCCCTCACGCGTCTGCACGTAGGTCTCGAAGGTGAACAGGCCCATCCGGTCGACGAGGCCGCTGAAGGTGATGACGTCCCGCAGCTCCACCTCGCCGGAGTCGGCCAGCTCGATCAACACGTCCTTGAGGGCGTAGAGACCCACCGCGGTCTCGGTGGCGGAGAAGCCCTGCCGAGCCCAGCCCCGGGACAGCTCGGCGAGCGCCGCCCGCAGCTCACCGGCGCTCTCCGACTGAATGTCGGCGAGCCCTTCAGCACCGGCGTCGATCATGCTACGGTGCAGATCCTGCACCTGTAGGCGCAGTTCAGCCTGGCTGAGCCGGCCGCGCAGCGACGCGGCGACGATCTCGGCCCAGCGCTGCACGACACGCTCCGCGTGCATCGCCAGCAGGCCGACAAGCCGACCGCTCTCCTCGGTGGTCAGGGCCATGATCCCTCCTTTGGGCTGGACGGGCGGACTCTATCACCGGCGCCGATCGCCTTACTTGCCACGAGGCAAAGAAATGATCAGGTCCACCACAAGCTCTCCCGTTCTGCGTGGCACCCCGTTCGTGGGATACCGTTCCACCGATAACAGGAGGTCCGAATGTCCTTGACGGTGCACACGGAACAGCGCGGCGACGTCGATGTCGTGTCGGTCGCGGGCGAGCTCGACATGGCGACCGCACCGCAGCTGCAGGACCAGATCACCGACCTGCTCGACAAGGGCCGCAGCCGTCTCGTGTTCGACCTCGCAGACGTGTCGTTCTGCGACTCGACCGGGCTGTCGGTCTTCGTACGCGCCAAGAACAGCTGCGACGAGGCCGGCGGTGTGGTCCGGCTGGCCGCCCCGCAGCGCGGCGTGCTGCGCATCCTGGAGGTCAGCGGCCTGGTCGAGGTGCTGCACACCTACCCGACGGTGGAGCAGGCCGTCGCGGGTGACCCCACACCGGCGTCCTCCTGACCGGTCCGCTCATCGCTCGTCCTCGACGAACCGGGGACGGGCGATCACCAGACCCGCCCCGGTCTGCACCACGAGCGCGCCGAGCAGGAAACCGATTGGGGCGTTCCAGCCTCCGGTCGCCTCGTACAGGATGCCGACCAGCAGCGGGCCGAGCGCTGCGATGACATATCCGGTGCTCTGCGCGAACGCCGACAGCGCGACGGTGCCCTCGGCCGTGCGGGCCCGCAGGCCGATGGCGGTCAGAATCAGCGGGAAGGCCCCCTGACCGAGGGCGAGCAGCAGCACCCACAGCGGCGCGAGGCCGCGTGGGGCCAGCGCCAGGCCCAGGTATGCGGCGGTGGAGAAGGCGGTCAGCGTGAGCACCAGCGGGCGTAGGGTGCCCAGTCGGCCGGCCAGGGTCGGCATTCCCAGGGCGACCGGCACGCCGAGCGCGGTGACGCCGGCGAGCAGCAGCCCGGCGGTCTCGGCACGGTAGCCGGCGTCCCGGAACAGCTGCGCCAGCCAGCCCATGATGGCGTACCCGCTGAGGGACTGCGCACCGAAGTAGAGGGCCATCGCCCAGCCCAGCCGGGTGCGGCTGGGCCGGACCCGGACCCGGGGCGCGGGTGCCCCGGCGGTGGTCACGGCCCGTCGGGCGGCGCGGTCGCGCAGCGCCAGCGGCACCCACGGCAGTACGGCCAGCGCGGCCAGTCCGGCCCAGACGCCCAGCCCAGCCCGCCAGGAGCCGAAGGCGTGGGCGACCGGAACAGCAGCCGCGGCGGCCACCGTCGTGCCCACGGTCAGGGCCATCGTGTACGCCCCGGTGACCAGCGCGGTGCGGTGCGGGAAGTGCTGTTTGACCAGCATCGGCAGCAGGATGTTCGCCACCGCGATGCCGGCCAGCGCGAGCGCGCTGGTGAGCACGAAGACGGCCGCCGAGTCAGTGGCCACCCGGAGCAGTTGCCCGGCGGTGAGGGCGAGCATCGCCAGCACCAGCACCCGGGTTGCCGGCCAGCGGCGGACCAACCAGGGGGTGAGCGCACCGAGGCCGGCGAAGGCGATGGTGGGCAGCGTGGTGACGATGCCGGCCATGGTGCCGGAGAGCGCCAGGCCGGTGCGTACCTCGTCGAGGAGTGCGCCGAGGCTGGTGACCGCGGCGCGCAGGTTGAGCGCGACCAGCAGCATCGCGACCAGCACCAGTAAGCCGCCGGACGCCGGTCGACGGACGCCGACGGGGGCTGCCGGTCCGGCGGTGGTAGGCCCGGTCGGGCCGGTGGCCGGTCGGGCGGTGCGAACGGCGGTGCCGGTGGGTGGCGGGGTCATGAGCTCGAACCTACAATCATGGGATGAATTCCGGCAGGAGTTGTAACCGGTGACACCCCCGGTGGACGCCAGCGGGGTGCCGCCACGCGGGCACCGGGTACGGCAGACCATCGCGCAGTTGCGGGCCCGCATCCTCGGCGGCGAATGGCCGGTCGGCGGCCGGATCCCCACCGAACCGCAACTGGTCGCCGCGCTGGGCGTCGGGCGCAACACCGTGCGCGAGGCGGTTCGCGCCCTGGTGCACGCGGGGGTGCTGGAGTGCCGGCAGGGCTCCGGCACGTACGTGGTGTCGACCGACGAACTGGCCCCGGTGGTGGCCCGCCGGCTCACCGACGACCGGATGGCCGAGGTGGTCGAGGTGCGGCGGGCCTTCGAGGTGGAGGCGGCCCGACTGGCCGCGTTGCGGCGTACCCCGCAGGACGTGGCGACCCTCGACGGCGCGCTCGCCGCCCGGGAGGCCGCCTGGCGCTCGGGCCGGGTCGAGGAGTTCGTGGCGGCGGACGCCGCCCTGCACACCGCGGTGGTCGCCGCCGCCCACAACCGGATGCTCGCCGAGCTGTACGCCTCCGTCGGGGCGGCGCTGCGCAGCACCATCGCGCAGGCGATGGGTGACACGCTGGAGCCGGAACGGTACGTCGACCACGGCCGGCTGGTCGAGGCGATCCGGGCCGGCGACCCGGCGCGGGCGGCGGCCGAGGCCGGCGCTTTTCTGGAACCGCCGCCCGGGGCATAGGTTGTCCCGGACTACCGGACAGACAGCACGGGAGCACGGATGTTCAAGGGCTTCAAAGACTTCATCATGCGCGGCAACGTCGTCGACCTCGCGGTCGGCGTCGTCATCGGCGCCGCCTTCACCGGCGTGGTCACACAGCTGACCAAGTCGTTCCTCGAACCGTTGATCCGGGCATTCGTGCTGCTGATCACCGGCAGCAACAAGGGTGTTGCCGGCACCGCGCCGGAGTTCCGGGGCATCCCCTTCGACTGGATCGCCTTCGTCAACGCCCTGATCACCTTCCTGCTCACCGCGGCGGTGCTCTACTTCCTCGTGGTGTTCCCGATGAACAAGCTTGCTGAGCGGCGGCAGCGGGGTGAGGAGCCGCCGCCGAAGGCGCCCAGCGAGGAGGTCAAGTTGCTCACCGAGATCCGGGACGCGCTGCTCGCCGGCAACCAGGGCACCCCGGCCCAGCGGGGCGCGCTGGACGACGTGCTCGGTCGACGCACGGAGCCACCGGCGCCGCGCTGACTCGCCACGCCCTCGCCGGCCCCTGTGGGAATCCCACGGGGGCCGACTTCTTTCGTACGCATGTTCGATAGAGTCCGGCCATGGAGCAACGTAGGCACTGGTGGAACGGCAAGTGGGGACGGCTGGCCCGACGGGACGTCTTCCTCCGGGTGGACGGCGACCGGTGGCACGTCGAGCAGCG
This sequence comes from Micromonospora sp. KC213, assembly GCF_004348325.1. GTDB lineage: Bacteria > Actinomycetota > Actinomycetes > Mycobacteriales > Micromonosporaceae > Micromonospora. The sequence continues at coordinate 22,062 of NZ_SMKF01000065.1, forward strand.
GGCCGGTGGCGCCGAGGGGGCCTCCCAGTTCTACGAGTACGCCAGCGTCGAGGAGGCCGAGGAGACCGTCCGGGCGCTCCTGGACGGGACCGACGTCTGGCGGGAGCTGTCCCCGCGCCCACCGAGCGCCTGGGCCCCACCGAACGGCGTTTAGCGCCGGGCGGGGCCGGGAACCGCCCGAACATGGAGCAGCAGGCGATCCTCTCCCAAGTCACCACGGGCATGCCGGTGGTGGACGCCGTGGGCGTCGAGGTCGGCACGGTCGACCTGGTCCAGCGCGGCGATCCCAACGCGGTGGCCGTGCAGGCACCCACCGCCGACCCGGGCAGCAGCATCGACGAGTTGATCGAGGCGGCGGCCGTCGAGGAGCCGGACGTGCCGGCCGACCTGGCCGCCCGACTGCTGCGCACCGGCTACCTGAAGGTCACCACCGAACTGGCCCGCACCGGTGCGGTCTACGTGCCAGCCGACCAGATCGCCGCGGTCACCGACGGTCGGGTGCGCCTCGACGTCCCCGCCGGTGACCTGCCGCCCGCGGAGTGAGGAACGGACTGCTGCCCACGTCCCCACCACCGTCCCCCGACGAGGGCTGGTGGACACCCACCGGCATCCTGTCCTGAATGGACACGCGGACGGCGTGACCGGATCACGGTGGGGGATGTCGATGAAGCTGCTGGAGACCCTGCTGACGCAGCTGCCGGCGCTGATCGGCGTGGTGGTCGGCACCGTCGGCACGATGATCGCCACGACGGTGGCCGAGCGGGCTCGGTGGCGGCGCAACCAGACGGTGCGGTGGGACGAGCGGCGGTTGGACGCGTACGCCGACTTCGCGCGCGCCGTCAAGGAGGTGCACCTGCTGGCGTTGGGGATGCTCAGCGCCCACCGGCCCGGTGCCGGCAGGCCGGCTCTCGACCGCGAGCAGGGGCTGGCCCGGTTGGCGGAGGCAGCCGAACGGCACACCCTGACCTGGGAGGGGGTCCTGCTGCTCGGTGACGAGGCCACCGTACGGGCGGCTGCGGCGTGGCGTCACGCCGTACGGGCGCTCGAACGGGCGGCGCGAGCGTTGCCGGACCTCCCGGACGACCTCGGGGCCCTGGTCCAGCGGGCCGACGAGATGCGCGACGGGTTCTACCAGGCGGCGCGCGGCAGCCTCGGGGTCCGGGGCGGCACCGTCGACCAGTTCCGGCGACCGGCCGAGGTTCCGGTGCCGGCCACCCGCCGGTGAGGGATCGCGCAGCGGCAGGCGTCTCTAAAAACCGACGGCGGGCGGGTTACGCCCCGGGGCCGCGACCGGTGGCCGCCGAGGTGGACGTGACGGTCGCCCCTTGCGCCCGACCGCCGTCGGCGTCGGCCGGCGGCGCGGCGGGCCGGTCGCGGCGGCGGTAGAGGAGCAGCATCAGCCAACCGGATACCAGCCCCCAGAACGCGCCCCCCACTCCGAGCAGGCTCACGCCCGAGGCGGTGACCACGAAGGTCACCACCGCCGCCTCCCGAGCACCCGGGTCGGCGACCGCCGCGGCGACCGCGGTCGCCAGCGCGCCGAGCAGCGCCAGCCCAGCCACCGCCTCGATCAGCACCGGCGGAGAGAGCAGCACCAGCGTGGTGGCCACCCCGGCACCGAGGCCGAGCAGGGCCATGCCGATCCCGGCGGTCACCGAGGCGATCCACCGGCGCTCCGGGTCGGGGTGGGCGTCCGGGCCGGCGGCGAGCGCCGCGGTGATCGCCGCGAGGTTGACCGCGTGCCCGCCGACCGGGGCGCCGAGTACCCCGGCCAGGCCGGTGACCCGCAGCGCGGGGCCGAGCGGCGGTTGGTAGCCGTAGTTTCGCAGCACGGCCGCACCCGGGACGTTCTGCGCGGCCATGGTGACCAGGAAGAGCGGCACCGCCAGACCGACCAGCGCCGCAACGGTGAACGTGGGCGGGGTCAGCTCGACCACCGGCCGCAGCCGGTCCACGCTCCCACCCGACGTGGTCGACATGATCGCCACGGCCGCCGCCACCAACGCCCCGGGCACCGCCCAGCGCCGGGCGAACCGGTGCAGCACCAGCCAGACGACGATCACCGGTACGGCCAGCCGGGGCACCGCCACCAGCGCCCGTACCGGGGCGGTGCAGAGCGGCAGCAGCACCCCGGCCAGCATCGCCGCCGCCACCGGGCCGGGGATCGCGGCGACCGCCCGGCCCAGCGCGGGGAACAGCCCGGCGGCCACGATCAGCAGCCCGCAGACCAGGAACGCGCCCACCGCCGCCGGCCAGCCACCGGGCACCGGCCCGGTGGCGACCAGCAGCGCGGCACCGGGGGTGGACCAGGCGGTCGCGATCGGCATCCGGTGCCGCAGGCCGAGCCAGAGCGCGCAGCCGCCGGCGGCGACGCTGACCGCGAGCAGCCCGGAGGCGGCCTGCGCCTCGTCGGCGCCGACGGCACGCAGCCCGGCCAGTACGACTGTGAACGAGCTGGCGAAACCGACCAGCGCGGTCACCACCCCGGCCAGCACCGGTTGCAGTCGCTGGGCCATCTCACCCCTCCCAGCCGTTCCGTTTACGGAACGGCAACGTGTAGCACCATAGCGGCTATGACCGGAGCGCGACCAGAGCAGCGGCGCCCCTCCGACGCCGACCCGGACGCCGTGGGACGACGGATCCGGGCGCTGCGCGAACAGCGGGGCGTCTCGCTCTCCACCCTGGCCCGGACGGCGGGAGTGGGGAAGGCCACCCTCTCCGCGCTGGAGAACGGCCTGCGCAACCCCACCCTGGAGACGCTGTACGCGATCACCGCGCAACTCGGCGTGCCGCTCGCGGCGGTGTTGTCCGGGCCGGCGACGACCCCCACCGTGCAGGGCGCCGCGGTCACCGCCACCCTGCTGGAGTCGTTCACCGACACCGACGCCAGCTACGAGCTCTACCGGCTCCGGGTACGCCCCGGCGCGCAGCAGCTCTCCCCGGCCCACCAGTCGGGCGTCACCGAGCACGTCACCGTTTTCTCGGGCGTACTGCGGGCGGGCCCGGCGGACGCGCCGAGCACCGCCGCCGCCGGCGGCCACCTCAGCTGGACGTCGGACGTCCCGCACGTCTACGCCGCCCTCGGCGACGAGGAGGTCGCCGCCAGCCTGCTGCTGCGTTACCCCCGCCGTTGAGCCGACCCGTGCCGCCGGCCGGCACGCTCGACAGTGGAGAGCAGATCATTTCTTCACTCCGGGGGCCGCGCGTAGAGACGACGGCCGGGTGCATCCGGCAAGCTTGTGACATGACGCTGATCCTCCGCTCGGCCATCCTCAACGATGTCGGCCTGGTCCGCACCAACAACGAGGACTCCGCCCTCGCCGGTGACCGCCTGGTGGCGGTGGCGGACGGCATGGGCGGGCTCCCCGCCGGCGAGGTGGCCAGCGAGATCGTCATCCGGATCCTGGACGAGCTGATCCCACCGACCGTGCCGAACGACGCCGCGGAGGCGCTGCGCGCCGTCGTGTCCACCGCCAACCAGCGCATCCGCGCCGCGATCGCCGCCGATCCCGCCCGCGACGGCATGGGTACGACGCTGACCGCCGGCCTGCTCGCCGGGGACACCCTGGTCCTCGCCCAGGTCGGGGACTCCCGCTGCTACCTGCTGCGCGACGGGGAGCTGACCCAGCTCACCCGGGACGACACCTTCGTCCAGGCCCTGGTCGACCAGGGTGCGCTCTCCCCCGACCAGGCCCGGCACCACCCGCAGCGCTCCCTGGTGACCCGGGCCGTGCAGGGCGCGGACGCGCCGCCGGCGATCGGGGTGCTGACCCTGTTCGTCGGCGACCGGCTGCTGCTGTGCAGCGACGGGCTCTCCGACTACGTGGAGGACACCGCCATCCACTCCGCGCTGACCACGTACGGCGACCGGCAGCAGTGCGGCGAGCAGCTGGTGAAACTGGCCCACCAGGCCGGCGCGCCGGACAACGTGACCGTGGTGGTCTCCGACCTGGTCGAGGTGTGAGCCGACAACCGAGTTGCGATCGGCCGCCGACCGGGTTGGGATGGGTGATGCCCATCCGCCGACTGGCCGCCGAAGAGCGCCTGACCACCAGTTTCCCACTCCAGGCGTACGCCTTCGAGGCGTCCCCGCCGACCCGCGATCGGGTCGAGGCGTTCCACCGGTACCTGCCGTACAACAAGAGCAACCGGACACTGGTGGTCGAGGAGGGCGGCGAGACCCGGGCGGCGGCCAGCGCCATCCCGATGCGGCAGAACCTGCGCGGCCGGGTACTGCCGATGGCCGGGGTGGCCGGGGTGGCGACCCATCCGCTGGCCCGCCGGCAGGGGCATGTCCGGGCGTTGATGCACCAACTCCTCGACGAGATGCGCGACGAGGGGCATCCGCTCACCGCGTTGTACCCGTTCCGGGCCGGCTTCTACGAGCGGTTCGGCTACGTCGGGCTGCCCCGGCCGCGTACGGTCCGGTTCTCCCCAGCCGACCTGGCCCCGCTGCTGCGGTCGGAGCTGCCCGGCGAGGTGACCTGGGAACGGATCGGGGCCGGGTACGCCGGTTTCCGGTCGTTCACCGAGCGCTGCCTGCGGGAACGGCACGGCTTCGCGATCTTCCCGGACTTCCGGGCGGTCGGCCTGCGCGACCGCGACGACCGCTGGCTGGTCTCGGCGCGGATTGACGGCGCGACGGCCGGCGTGCTCACGTACCGGATCGACGAACACGGCGGTGAGCTGCACGGCGACGACCTGATCGCGGCCAACCCGTACGCCCGGGCACTGCTGTTGCAGTTCCTCGCCCGGCACGTGGACCAGGTGGAGCGGATCAGCGTCCAGATCGCCGCCGACGAGCTGCCCGAGCTGTGGCTGACCGACCTGGTGCTGCACGTCGAGGCCCGGGTGTCCCGGCCCGGCTCGTCCGCCCCGATGGCCCGGCTGCTCTCGTTGGACGCGCTCACCGGGTTGCCGGCCGGCCCGGGCCGGGTCCGCGTCGAACTGGTCGACGACCGGTGGCTGGGTGGCAGCCACCTCCTCGACGGCACGACCGGCCGGCTGGAACTGACCTCCGGCGGTTCCGTCCCGTCGGCGACGCTCACCGCCGCCGGGCTCTCCGCCCTGGCGTACGGGGTCCTCGATCCGGCCGAGGTGGACGTCCGCGGGTTGGGTCAGGTCGGGCCCGAGGCCGCGGCCGAGCTGCGGCGGCTCTTCCCGCGCGAACTGCCGTACCTGTTCGCCGAGTTCTGAGCCGGTTTCGGGGTGACCGGTCCGGGTACGGTCCCCCGACATGCCGGAGTGGGTGCAAGCGGGCGGGTGGGGGCTGCTGGCCGGTTCCGCCCTGTTGATCGGGGCGGGCGCCGGGTGGTTCGCCCGGGTTCCCCGCACAGTCATCGCGTCGGTGATGGCGTTCGGGGCGGGCGTGCTGCTCTCCGCCGTCTCCTTCGAGCTGATCGCCGAGGCGCACGAGCGGGGCGGCCTGGTGCCGACCGCGATCGGGGCGATCGGTGGGGCGCTGGCGTACACCGGGGCGAACCTGCTGCTGGCGCGGCGCGGCGCGCGGCACCGCAAACGCTCCGGGCAGGCGCAGCCCTCGGAGCAGGCACAGCCCGGTTCCGGATCCGCCATCGCGGTGGGCGCGCTGCTGGACGGCGTACCCGAGTCGGTGGTGATCGGGGCGAGCCTGCTCACCGGCGGCCCGGTCAGCCTGGTCACCGTGGTCGCGGTCTTCCTGAGCAACGTGCCGGAGGGGTTGTCCAGCGCCGCCGGGATGCGCCGGGCGGGCCGCAGCGGCCGGTACGTGTTCGGGCTCTGGACGGCCATCGCGCTGGTCAGCGGCGTCTCGGCGCTGGCCGGCTACGCTCTGCTGGGTGGGGCGCCGCCGGAGGTACTGGCTGTCGTCACCGCGCTGGCCGCGGGCGCGATCCTCGCGATGATCACCGACACCATGGTTCCCGAGGCGTTCGAGGACGCCCACCTGCTGGTCGGCCTGATCACCGTCCTCGGTTTTCTCTCCGCCTTCGCCCTCTCCCACACCTGACCTCCCCCGCGCCCGGTCAGGGTCAGTAGGGGTTGGTGGTGCCGGGCGGGCGGGACCTGAGCAGCGCCGCGGGGCGGCCGGGGAGATCGGGGGCGGCGCTCATCGGCGGCGAACCGGTGCCCGTCCGGTGCGCCATGCCGGCGAAGAGGTCCTTCAAGGCGGCAACCGCGTCCACCGTCGGCCGCCAGCCGAGTTCGGACTCGGCGCGCTCACTGGACATCAGCGGCACGTTCAACGCCAGATCCACCCAACCCGTGTCGACCGGTTGCAGCCGAGCCCGCCAGGTCAGCGCGGCGGCGGCCCGCAGCACCGGGGCGGCCACCGGCACCGTCCAGCCCTTGAAGTGCCGGGCCACCAACTCCGGGGTCAGCACCGGGTCCGCGGCGACGTTGAACGCGCCGCGCGCGTCACCCAGAATCGCCCTGGCGTACGCGTCAGCGACGTCGTCGGCGTGCACCGCCTGCATCCGCAGCCGCCGGTTCGCCGGTACGACCGGGAGGCGCCCGAAACGCAGCAGCCGCACCGGGGCCAGCGGGCCGAGAAAGTAGCGGCTGATCTCGGTTCCCGCGTCCCGTTGGAAGGTCAGACCGGGGCGCAGCCGGACCACCCGCAGCCACGGATGCTCGGCCTCCAGAATGTCGAGCATCGCCTCCACCTCGGCCTTGTCCCGGCTGTACGACGACCCGGTCACCCCCGTCGCCGGCCAGCGCTCGCTGACCGGGTGGTCCTTCGGCCCGGGTGCGTACGTGCCGACCGACGAGGCGTACACCAGGGCGGGGACGCCGGCCCGGACGACGGCGTCGCTCACCGCGCGGCTGCCGCCGACGTTGGTCCGGTGCAGGGTACGTTGGTCGTGGCTGGGCTGGATCTGCCAGGCCAGGTGCACCACCACGTCGGCTCGGGCGAAGATCGCGGTGAGTGTCCCGACGGCGTCCGGCGCCCCGATGTCGCAGGCGTGCCACCGGATCCCGTCGTACGGCGCACCGGCGTGCGGGCCGGGCGGTCGCCGGGCGACCCCGACCAGTTGCCCCTCCGACTCCCGACGCAGCCGGCGCAGCAGCGCCGTCCCCACGTTGCCGGTGGCTCCCACGATCACGATCCGCATACCGGCTGCGGTACCCGCTGTGCCGGGTGCCAACCCCGGCACCGGTCAGGGCCGCGGCGAGTGGCGTACCCAGGCTTTCTCCTGCCGGCGGCGACCCTGGGTGGCGGCCAGACAGCGCGGGCAGACGAAGCTCACCGGGTCAGCCTCGGTGAGCTGGTCGGTGGCGGTGTACTCGAACCGGACGTGCGGGAAGCGGCGCAACCGGGTACGACTGAGTTGGAGGCCACAGACGGTCGAGTTCTGGCCGGGCTGCCAGGCGTGCACCTCACCGCCCGGCTCCCGGACGCCGTCCGGCCCGGTCACCTCGCTCGACGCCACGACGGCCGGGGTGCTGGTCATCCTCATGCCCCCTCCGTTCCC
>NZ_SMKF01000066.1 GCF_004348325.1 Micromonospora sp. KC213
GCGCGGGGTGGTGGCCGTTGGCCGCGGGCAGCGGCGGCATCGTGGACGTCGCCCCGGGCTGCTGGCCACGGGGGTCGTGGCGGACCGGCTCAAACCGCATGGCGTGCCTCCCGTCCCCGTCGCGCCGGCGCCGGGCGGTGTGCCGGTCGGGCCTGCCGTCCCCGGCGTGCCGGCGCCGAGCGGTGCGCGGGCCGGATCGGCTCACACCGCATCGGGCACCTCCTGGTTCGCGGGCCAGGCCAGCCGGGCCCGGCGGTGGTCCAGCAGGGCCCGGACCGGTGCCTCCAGCCCGGCGGCGGCGCGCATCAGCGGCCGGTTGGCCCGCACGGTGCCGCCGAGGCTGAGCACGTCGGCGGTACGCCGGTCCTCCGGCAGCCGGGCGATCACCGGCACCCGCAGCGCCTTGGCGATCTCGCCGGTGCCGTGGCCGTCGCCGACCGGCAGCAGCCGCAGCGTGTCCGGCGCCACCCGGTGTGCGGCGAAGTCCCGTTCGATGGCCCGGATCGTCGGCCGTGCCGCGGACAGCTCCGGCAGCCGCGCCCGGGTGACCAGCAGCACCACCGCGGCGGCGCGCAGCAGCGGCCAGGGCGGGTTGCCGACCTGGAGTCGGCCGCAGTCGACGATCACGTCGTACGGGGGGCGACCCTTCTCCAACTCGTCGAAGAAGTCGGCGAAGCGTTGCCAGAGCGGGCTGACGCTGCCGGCCTGGGCCGGGTCGACCACGCCGGGCAGCAGCAGGCGTTCCCGCTTCGGGGCGTCCAGGTCGACCAGTTGGGACCAGAACGCCGTCTCCAGGCTGCCGTCGCGCAGCTCGCCGACGGCGAGTTCGCCGATGCCCCGCGGCCCGTCGAGCGCGCCGCCGAGGTAGCCGGCGAGGATCGTCCCGCCGGACGGATCGCACTCGGCGAGCACCAGCCGTCGCTGCCAGCTCAGCGTGCAGGCCAGCGCCGAGGTGGTGACACCGGGCGAGCCCTTCGCCGAGACCAACGCGATGATGGCCATGGTCAGGCCGCCTCGACCAGCACCAGGGCGATCCGCTCCTGGGCGGCGAGCACCACCACCGCCGGTACGTCCCGGGCGGGCAACGCCAGATAGACGACCACGTCGTCGTTCTCGGGGGTGCTGGTGTCGATGACCGTGCCGGTGAACCGGGTGCCGGGGGCCTGGCTGTCGTCGTTGTCGGCCGGGGTGCTGACCAGCAGCACCTTGTCGCCCGGGTGCAGCTTGCGGGCCGGTACCCGGCTCGGGTCGAGCCCCAACGCGATCTGTTGCTGCCCGGGGCCGAGCAGTGGGGCGTCGGTGAGCTGGTCCATGGTCAGCAGGGTGCCGGGGACCAGCCCGACCGCGGCCCGCTTGCCGACCACCTCGTCGAGTCGTTTCGCGGGCACCGGCGACAGCCCGGCACCGCCGGAGACCTGCACGCTGACCAGGTCGTCGGCGGTGAGCGTACGGCCGACCTCGACCGGCCGGGCGACCGCCAGGTAGCTGCCGGTGGCGCGGACGGAGGTGACCGCGAAGGCCGTGCCGAGGCCGCCGAGCGCGATCAGCAGTACCGCCAGCCCGAGCAGGCCGGGGCGGGTACGCCGCTGCCGGACGACCTTGGGTGGGGCGATCGGGGCGTCGACCGGAACGCCGTCGCGGGTGACCAAACTCATCGGGTTACCACCTGAAGCTCGTCGATCTCGATGGGGATGGTCCCGCTGGTCCGGGTCTGCGGGATCACGCCGCTCTCGCCACCGCCGCGCCAGCTCACCGACCAGTACGTGGTGGCGCTGACCCGGTAGGTGCCGGCCTTCGGGTAGCCGGAGTCGTAGCCGCAGTCCGGTGAGGGCTTTCCGGCGTGTCGGCCCTTCGGGTCGTACGGGGTGCCCCGGCCGGTGCAGGTGATCTTGACCTCGTTGCCCATGTTCCAGACGATCCGGTCGAATCGGGCGACGAGTTCCACCCGCAGGCCCCGGTCCTCCTCGGATTCGGTGATCGTCGGCCCGAGGTACTTCGCGCGTTCGTCGGGCTCGTCGGTGGGGAGCACGAGCCACATCCAGACCGGCAGGCCGACCAGGCCGGGGCCGGTGTCGCGGCGGGGCGCCACCGCGATCGGGGGCGGCAGCAGGGAGAGTCGGGCCAGCACCCGGCGGGCCAACTCCTCCGGGTCGGGCGGCGCGCCGAAGCCGGGCGGCGGGGTCGCCAGCAGCACGGTGGTCTGCTGGCCCAGGTCGCCGCCGTTGCAGGTCTGGACGTACCACTTGCTGCCCTCGGGCGCATTGGGGGGCTGCGGCTCGGCGAGCTTGTAGTAGCAGCCGTCGGCGTTGTTGAACCAGCCGAGGAACTCGTTGTAGCAGGCCACCGGCTTGCCGTTCCACTGGCACCTGGCGGCCGGCGGCTTCTCACCGCCACCGTTCCCGCCGCCGGGGTCACCGGGATCGCCCGGGTTGCCCGGGTCGTCGCCCCAGATGGAGCAGTCGTTCTGCCCGGGTGGACAGTCCGGGGCTCGCGCGGCGGCGGGCGGCGGCGGTGCGAGCGCGGTGACCAGCAGCGCCAGCAGCGTGCCGGCGAGCAGCCGGCGGGACGCTCCGGTCCGCGGTCGGGCCGGGCGGCGGCCTTTCTTCCAGGTCAGCACGGCTGGTCCTCGTGGGCGGTGCCGGCGGTGATCAGCCACCGGCCGTCCGGGTAGCGGGTCGCGGTGGCGGTGGCCAGGTGCCGGCTCCCGCCGGAACCGGGCACCACCCGCTTGTCCTTGGCGTACACCAGCTGGTAGCCGGTGGCGTCGAGGCAGTCCTGGATCTCGACGGTGGGCGGGGTGGCGGCCAGGTCGACCGAGACCACCGTGGGGTCCGAGCGGAGCGTCCCGGTGCGGACCGCGCCGTGCCGGCGAGCCCGGTCGATCACCACTCGGACCCGGGTGAGCAGGGGGTCGGCCAGGAAGCGGGAGAGCGCCGGGTGGCGCGGGTCGCCGGCCCGGCTCGCCTCCCGCGACGCGTCCAGATACCCGGCGTACGCGGTGAGCGCCGCCTGCTCGGCGGCCCGCTCGTCGGCGCTGGGTTGCCGGCTGTCGGCGGCGGTGCGGACGGGTGGTCCGCCGGCCGGTTCCGGCCCGCCGCCGCAGCCGGCGGCGGCCCCGGCCACCGTGGCGATGACCAGGGAGGTGGTCCATTGGCGGGGATGCCGTGTACGCATCGCCGTGCCCTCCTCGGTGCCGCCCGTCGGCCCGACGGTGCGGGCCTGCGGGCAATGCGGCAGGTGCGCCCGATCATGTCGGTCGGTGCTGCCACATCTACCTGTGCTGATCTGGGTGAGATGTCGAGCGGAAGGGTCGTGCCGGTCGGCGGGGTTGCACCCTACTCAAGGGGCGAGCATAGGCTGACGTGCGCCGATGCAACAGAGGCAATCGAATCGAACACGCTGGGTGATCGTTGGAGGTGATCAGGGGTGGACGGTGTCGACCGGGACCGCTCCCGGGCTCTGGCGGCGGCCGGCGAACGCGCCGCCGCCGCCGGACAGTCGGTCGACCACCCCGATCGGGTGACACCGCCTGCGAAAATGTCACCTCCCGATGGAGGCAGCTCGATCCGTTCGTCCGATGACAGATGTGCCGGAGGCGATTCCCCGCAGATGGGCAGACCGGCCTCCGGTGCCCGGCCGAGACCCGACCGATACCCGACACCACGACCCACGTCACGCTGCGTACGCACCGTCGCCGCCCTCGCCCTGACCCCACCGTTGCGGCTCGCCGTGGCCCGACACGCCGTACCCGCCGGATCGGCGCCCCGCACCGGCTGCGACCGCTGCGGCACGACCCTCGCGGTGGGCGGGGCGGCGCTCGGGCCGGCGGCCCGGTGCCCGGGCTGCCGGGCGCGGGTCGGGGCGCCCCCCGGCAGCGTCGAGGTGTGCCTCGTGGTGGCCCTGGCGGTCCTGGTGCTGGTCGACGCGACCCTCGCCGAGCGGGCCGCGATCGCCTGGTGGCTCGGCTGGGCGATCCCACTGGTCCTGGTCGACCTGGCCGTGCACCGGTTGCCGGACCGGCTCACCGGGCCTGCCACGGCGGGGGTGCTGGCGCTGCTTGGGCTGGCCGCGGCGACCGGCTCCGGCATCGACCCGTGGTGGCGCGCGGTGACGGCCGGCGCGGGGCTCGGGTTGGCGTTCGCCGCCACCACGCTGCTGCTCGGCCGGCGGGGTTTCGGCCTGGGCGACGCCAAGCTGGCGGTGGGGGTGGGTGCGCTGCTCGGCTGGTACGGCTGGCCGGTGCTGCTCGCCGGTCTGGTGCTGACCTTCGCGTCCTCGGCGGTGACCAGTCTCGGACTACTGCTGGCCCGCAAGGTGACCTGGTCGAGCCACCTGCCCTTCGGGCCGTTCCTGGTGCTCGGCACCGGTGCCGCGCTGCTCCTGGCGCGCTGATCAGCGGCGGTCGGCCACCGCCGGGATCCGGCCGGAGTCGGCGGCGCGGCGGGCGAGCAGATCGGCGGCGGGACGGGCGGCCAGCCGGGTGACGGCGAGGGTCACCAGTGCGCCCAGCAGCAGCCCGACGGCGACGTCGTGCGGATAGTGCACGCCGATGAACACCCGGGAGAACGCGGCGAGCAGCGCCAGGGGTGCGGCGAGCAGCCCCAGCCGCCGGGAGAGCAGCAGGGTGGCCACGGCGAGTGCGCCCGCGATGGTGGCGTGGTTGCTGGGGAACGACCAGTCCCCGACCGGAGGGCACTGGCCGGCCACGATCCGCGCCACCTGCCGGCAGGGCCGGTCCTCGTCGAAGACCGTCTTCAACCCCTCGCTGCACGCGTACGACAGCATCACGGCGACCGGCGCGACCAGCGCGACCGCCCGCTCCCCGGGCCGGCCACGGCGCAGCCGGGGCGCGGCGGCCAGCAGGAACAGCACCCCGAGGAGCAGGACCGCCGCCTCGGTGAAGTGCCCCGCGAACCACTGCACGGGTGGCGGGGTGGAGTCGGCGACCTCGACGATGTCGTGGTACCACTCCAGGCTGACGTCGGGAACTTCCACCGGGCCGGTCTGCATCATCCATCACCTCACCAACAGTTCATACCCCGTTTACCTGCGCGAACGCTGCGAATCACCGACGCCGGGCGGACCGTGCGACGGGTGCGGGTTCGACCCCACCCTCGGCTCGGCGTTCCGCAGCCATCAGGCGGATTCGGTCACCCGCCGGAGTGGGTAACGCAGGAGCCGTGCAGCAGAACGAGACCTGGCTGATCCGCCGGACGCAGAAGGACCTGGATCGGCTCGGCGAGATTGAGTCGATCTTCGCGCTGGGCAACGGCTGGGTCGGCTGGCGCGGCATCCTCGACGAGGGCGAGCCGGTCGAGATGCCGGGCAGCTACCTCAACGGCTTCCACGAACAGCGCGAACTGACCTACCCCGAGAACGGGTACGGCTTCCCGCAGCGCAGCGACACCGTGGTGAGCGCGCCGAACGCGGCCCTGATCAGGCTCTGGGTGGCCGGCGAGCCGCTGGACGTGCGTACCGGCACACTACGCACCCACGAGCAGGTGCTCGACCTGCGGGCCGGCGTGCTGCGGCGGCACACCGAGTGGGTCTCACCGGCCGGGCACGGGGTACGGATCCGCAGCACCCGGCTCGTCTCACTGCCCCGGCGCGCGGTCGCCGCCGTCCACCACGAGGTCGAGCCGCTCGGCGACGACCCGGTGGAGCTTCGCCTCTGCTCCGACGTGCAGGCCAACGAGCGGATACCGGAGCGCTCCGACGACCCGCGCGCCGCCACGATCATCCACGACCCGCTGATCCCCGAGCTGCACCGCTCCGACGACTGCTCCGGGGTGCTGGTGCACCGCACGGAGCGCAGCGGGCAGCGGGTCGCCGTCGCGGTGACCCACCGGATCGCCGTCCCCGACGGCCTCACCAGCCGTGGCGACAGCACCGACGACCGCCTCCGGACCTGCGTCGAGGGCCGGGTCCGTCCGGGCGACCGGCTGCGGATCACCAAGTTCGCCGCGTACGAGTGCGCGCCGGTCGACGGCACGCCGCCCGCCGACCTGGCCGCTCTGGTGGCCGGCGAGGCGGCCGACGCGCGGAAGCACGGCTTCGACGCCCTCCTCGCCGACCAGCGGGCCACCCTCGACGCGCTGTGGCAGACCGCCGACGTGGAACTCGACGGGGATCCCGAGCTCCAGCAGGCCGTCCGGTTCGCCGTCTTCCACCTGCTCCAGGCCGGCCGGGCCGACGGCGACCGAACCATCCCGGCGAAGGGCCTCACCGGCAACGGGTACGACGGCCACGTCCTCTGGGACACCGAGAGTTACGTGCTGTCGGTGTTGACGTACCTGGCACCGGAGGTGACCCGCGCCGCGCTGCGCTGGCGGCACGCCCACCTGCCCGAGGCCCGCGAGCGCGCCCGCGAGCTGAAACTGCCCGGGGCCGCCTTCCCGTGGCGGACCATCGGCGGCCGGGAGTGCTCCGGCTACTGGCCCGCCGGCACCGCCGCGCTGCACGTCAACGCCGACATCGCCGACGCGGTGCTGCGGTACGTCGCGGCCACCGGCGACGAGCGGTTCCTCGTCGAGGCCGGACTGAAGCTGCTGGTGGAGACGGCCCGGCTGTGGCACGGCTTCGGGCACTGGTCGGACGACGGCGCATTCCACGTCACCGGGGTCACCGGCCCCGACGAGTACGCCGCCCTGGTCGACGACAACCTCTTCACCAACCTGATGGTCCGGCGCACCCTGCGCGGCGCGGCCGACGCCGCCGAGCGGCACCCCGAACGTGCCGTCGAGCTGGCCGTCGAGGCCGCCGAGATCGCCGGCTGGCGGACCGCCGCCGACGCGGTCGCCATCCCGTACGACCCGAAGCGCGGCGTACACCAGCAGTCGGCCGGCTTCACCACCCAGCCCGAGTGGGACTTCGCCGCGCTCGGCGACGACGACTACCCGCTGCTGTTGAACTTTCCCTACCTGGAGCTGTACCGCAAGCAGGTGGTCAAGCAGGCCGACCTGGTGCTGGCCATGCAGCGGTGTCCCGGCGACTTCACCGCCGAGGAGAAGGCCCGCAACTTCGCCTACTACGAGGCCCGCACCGTCCGCGACTCGTCGCTGTCCGCCGGCCCGCAGGCGGTGCTCGCCGCCGAACTCGGGCACCTGGACCTGGCGTACGACCTGTTCGCCGAGGCGGCCCTGCACGACCTGGCCGACCTGGGCGACAAGACCAGCGACGGGCTGCACCTGGCCGCCCTCGCCGGTGCCTGGACGGCGGTGGTGGAGGGCTTCGGCGGACTCCGCGACGACCGGGGCGAGCTGTCCTTCGACCCTCGTCTGCCGACCCGGATCCACCGGCTCGCGTTCGGGCTGCGCTGGCGCGGGCAGCGGCTGCGGGTCACCCTCACCCCTGGCGAGGCCCGCTACGAACTGCCCGACGATCCGGACGGCGAGGTGACGCTGCGGCACGCCGGTGAGCCGGTGACGGTCACCGGGACGGCTCCGGTGACCCTGCCCATGCCACCGGTACCCGACTTCGGCCCGGAGCCGCCGTCACCGTCCGGACGCCGTCCGCAGCGCCGCAGCGCCGGCTGACGGTGATCCGCTCGGCGACCCCCCGCGCCGGACCCGTACCCTGATCGGATGCCCGACCTGGAACGGCTCGCCGACCGCCACGCCGCCGCGCTGCTCCGTTTCGAACGGGACAACCGCGCCTGGTTCGCGCGGACCATCCCGGACCGGGGTGACGGCTACTTCGCCGGTTTTGACGCGCGGCACGCGGCGCTCCTCGCCGAGCAGGCCACCGGCGGGTGCCACTTTCACGTCATGGTCGACGACGACGGTGCGGTGCTGGGCCGGTTCAATCTGGTCGACGTCGTCGACGGCGGCGCCGAGCTGGGCTACCGGGTCGCCGAGCGGGCCGCTGGCCGTGGCCTCGCCACGGCGGGCGTACGGCAGGTCTGCGACCTCGCCCGCGACGAGTACGGCCTGACCCGGCTGACCGCCGTCACCACACTGGACAATCCCGGCTCGTTGGCCGTCCTGCGACGCACCGGGTTCACGCCGGTCGGCGAGCTGCTACTCGACGGCCGGCCGGGGTTGCGCCACGTGCGGGAGCTGGGCGACTGACGCCGCCGTCCGTCCGGATCCGCGTACCGCCACCGGTGACCGGAGCGGAGAACCTCCCCTTTCCGACACCTGCCGGCACCTCGTCCATCCTGGTGTGATGTTCGGTGGATGGCCCCGGTCGCGTCCTTGGGCCGGGTCGTCCGGGGCAGGCTGTCTGCCGCGCACTCCGCGTCGGGGCAGGACCACTCCGCCGTCGTCGGGACACGACGCGCACGAGGAAACGGGGGGTGTGTGCCCTCCGGAGCCGGGTCCACGCGACCCGGACCCGGAGGGCACACACGCAGGCCGAGCCACCCGGGGCGGCATCCCGACCACCCGGGGGGTCGCCTTGCGTCAGGTCCCGACCGCGCCCCGGCGGACCACCTCACCGGCCAGCCGGGCCCGCCGCCGGTCGTCGTTGGTGACCAGCCCGAACTTGTCGTACAGGTTGGCCAGGTGCTTCTTCACCGCGCTCTCGCTGACGCCGAGCGCGGTGGCCAGCGCCCGGACGCTGGGCGGCTCGGGGAAGGCGGTGCCGCCCTCGACGTACGGTCGGCAGAGCACCTCGATCAGCTCCTGCTCGCGCCGGGTCAACGGCGGAGGCGGCGAAGGTGGTTCCAACCCGACGGTGCGGGTGCCGCTGAGGTGTCCGGGAGC
Source organism: Micromonospora sp. KC213 (assembly GCF_004348325.1). Taxonomy (GTDB): domain Bacteria; phylum Actinomycetota; class Actinomycetes; order Mycobacteriales; family Micromonosporaceae; genus Micromonospora. The sequence goes on from NZ_SMKF01000066.1 coordinate 8,706, forward strand.
GTGGAAGACCAGCCGGGCCGGGCCGATCTCCACCCGGTCACCGTCGCGCAGCAGCCGCGACTCACGCAGTGGGAACCCGTTGACCCTGGTGCCGTTGGTGCTGCCCAGGTCGCGGATCGTCCAGCCGGGCGGGAACCGTTCGACCAGCGCGTGCAGGCGGGAGACCAGCTTGCTGTCGACGGTCAGCTCGTTGCCGGGCGCACGGCCGACGGTCAGCGCGTCGGCGGTCAACGGCACCAACCGCAGCGGGCCCAGACCGTGGACCTCGAAGTATCCGTCCATCACCGGTCGCAGTGCGGCTCGGTGGTCGCGGTGGTGACCATCCTGGTCCGGTCGGCGGTCACCGTCGCCGTCGCGCTGGTGCACCCACCCGCCCCCCGGTACGGCTCGGTCCACAGCTCGTACGGTTGGCCCACCGCCCGTCGCGGCGCCGCCGGCCGGTCGCCGCGTACCGACAGGTCCACCGTCCAGGTGCCGCCGTCGGCGGCGACGTTGTCCCGGTACTGCTTCCACACCCAGATGTACGCCATGCTCGCCCGGCAGCTCGGCGACCAGTACTGCTTCACGGAGATCGCCTTCAGGCCGCCCGCGTGCCCGTAGGCGGACGTGCCGATTTGGTAGGCGTCGGCGTAGCAGGAGCCTGGCGGGGCGTCGTCGCGGCTGGCCGGTCGCGGCCGGCCGGTTCCGGTCACCGGGACGGTGAGCGTTCGGCCGGCCGTGTCGAACGCCACGGACGCCCGGACGGGGCCGGCGGCGCGGGGCACGGCGACCAGGCGCACCTCGCACCGGCTGCCCGGGGCCAGCGGGTGCGGGCTGCACCCGTCCGCCACCAGCCGCAGCTCGTCACGGGACGGCCCGGTCAACGTCACGCCCGCCACCCGCAGCGGCCGGTCCGTCCGGTTGCGCACGGCCAGCGTCCGCTCGGGTGACTCGACGTGTAGCTCCAGCTCGCCGAGGGTCACCGCGGACGGCAGCTCCACCGGGTCGGGCACCGGCAGGGCCTCGGAGTACCCGGTGGCCAGCACCGCCGCCAGGGCGATGAGCAGCCCCAGCGAGCGGACCAGCGCGTGCCGGCTCACCCGGGCGGGCGGCGGCGCGACGGTGGCCGACAGGGCCAGGGCGGCCCGGCGGCGCTCGGTCAGGGACAGCGGCGCCGGGGGGCCGTCCGGGTCCGGCGTGTCCGGTGCGACGCTGTCGCCGCCGCCGAGGACGAACGGGCTGACCGGCACACCGGCCGCCGCCTGCGTGGCGCGTAGCTCGTCGGCGAACGCGGCGGCCGTCGCGGGCCGGTGGGCCGGGTCCTTCGCCATCGCCCGTTCCAGCGCGGCGCACACCTCGTCGGGTACGCCGAGCGGTCGCAGGTCGGGCACGGGGTCGACGGCGACGCGACGCAGCAGTGACGCCAGCGGCTCCCCGGGGATCGGAGCGAAGGCGGGGGCGCCATGGATCCAGTGCAGCACGGTCGACGCGAGGGCGTAGACGTCCGCGACCACCGAGGCGGGTTCACCGCGCAGCACCTCCGGCGCGGTGTGCAGGACACTGGCGGTGACCCGCCCGCGCGGGTCGGTACGCCCCGCGGAGAAGGGCCGGGCTTGCCCGAAATCGGCCAGTTTCAATTCGCCGTATGCGGAGACCAGGATGTTCTCGGGTTTCACGTCGCGGTGCAGGACATCGGCCCGGTGGGCCGTCTCCAACGCGCCGGCGATCGCGATCCCACCGGCGACGGCCTCCCGCCAGTCACCCGGTGTGCCGGCGCGCAGTCGGTCGCCGAGGGAGCCGCCCTCCTCGTACGCCATGAGCAGGTACGGATTGCCGGCGGTGGTCCGGCCGGCCTGGTGCAGGGTGACGATGTGCGGGTGGCCGGAGAGCTGGCCCAGCGTGCGCAGTTCGCGCTCGAAGCGGGCCCGGGACGGGCCGTGCCAGTCGGCGGCAAGCACCTTGACCGCCACCCAGCGGGAGAAGTCGGGCTGCCAGGCCCGGTAGACCACGCCGAACCCGCCCCGCCCCACCTCGACGGCGTCGGTGCAGCCGTCCACCCCGAGGGCGCGACCGCGCCCGGGGTCGACCAACTGCTCGTTGTGGACCATCGCCGGTGAATGCTACCGAGGGGCGGTGATCCTCCCGTCGTCCGGCGCTGCGGTCAGGCCGGCCCGGGTGGCACGAAGAGCCCGCCGGAGAGGCATCCGACGGGCTCGGGTCGTGACGACCAGGTCAGCAGACCTTGCTGGTGGAGCCGCCCGTGCTGTTCAGGTAGCCGGTGACGTGGGTGCAGGACCGGGCCGTGTCGGCCGGCGGGCCCCACAGCTCCGCCCGGGTCGTGTTGTCGAGCCGGGCCGCCCCGTAGTCGTTGCCGCTGTCACTGTGGTTGACCACGTGGACGTACAGATCCCAGTTGGAGTGGGTGTTGCGGTACTGCTCCCAGACGTAGATGTAGGCGTAGTTGTAGCCACAGCCGTAGAACTGCTTCACCGATGCGGCCTGCATCCCGCCCACCGTCAGCACCCGCGTGGTGCCGATCTGGCTGACGTTGCCGCAGCTCGGCGGCGTGCTGGCCATTGCCGGGGCGGCGTCGACCAGCGTGATGGTGCCGGCGGCGAGGAGCGCGCCCGTGGCGGCGAGGGTTCGACGGAGTATCGACATGTCGGCCTGCTTTCCGTGGTGATGTGTCGTCCGTGAGAGAACCAGGGCGCGGCGGCGGCCGACAGGTGACGAAGCGGGGACGTTTTCCTCCCCCTTGTGGGGGCCGTGCTCGGCCCAGGTGGGATACAGACGTCGGGCGAGAGCTACTGGTCATGCGCGAACGCTGACCGACCCGCGCGGCCCGGACCGGCCGACCGGCGCTGAGCTGCTGGCCGCCTTCACGCTACAGCCGCGTTCGCAGCCACTCGGGGTGCAAAACGGCGTCGAAGGCGATTTCGGCCGCGCCGCGCAGCGGGCCGAGTTCGCCGACCGTCCCGGCCAGGATGCGCGGCGGCCGGGCCCGCCGGAACGCCATCAGTCCTTCGGCGCAGGCGCGTTCGATCAGGCTGCGCCGCAACCGGATCAGCTCCACCCCCAGTCCGGAGAGCGTGATCGCTTCGGGGTCGAGGGCGTTGGTCAGCGCACCGAGCCCGCGTCCGAGGGCGACCGCGTTGTCGTCGACCGCCCGGCCCGCCTCGGCCTCGCCGGATTCGGCGCGGGCCAGAATCTCCCGCCCCAGTGCCCGCCCGGTTCCGTAGCCGGATTCCCGGCCGAGTCGCCGCAGCAGCGCGTTGGTGCCGACGTCCAGGCTCCAGCAGCCCCGAACACCGCACATGCACCGCAATCCCGAGCCGGTGAGCGGCAGGTGCCCGAACTCCCCGGCGATGTTGTGTGCGCCCCGCTGGGCGTCGCCGCGCAGCAGCAGGGTCCCGCCGATGTCGAAGTCGATGTGGAAGTGCAGCGCGGTCCCCGTTGCCCGCAGGGCTCCGCGCCTGGCTTCGGCGAGCCCGGCGAGCCGGGCGTCGTTGTCGACGACCGTCGGCGGCCAGTCGTCGCCGATATGCTCGGCGAGGTCCACGTCGTCCCAGCCCAGATGGGAGATGTGCAGGCGGCGGCCGTCCTGGATCGGCCCGGCGAGGGCGATGCCGAGCGCGGCGAGCCGGTCGCTGGCGTGTCGCCGCATCGCCCGGCCGATGTCGTCGAACACCGCCGGTGTCCGGTCGTGCTCGCCGCTGTCCAGTGCGGTGAGCCGCCCCCCCAACTCGATCCGTGCGAGGGTCCAGGTGTCCTCGCGGATGTCCGCGGCGAGGGCGACGGGCCCGTGCGGGTGGGGGAGTAGCAGCGTCGTGGGTCGGCCCCGGCCGGTGACCTGTGCGGGAGCCTCGTGCAACAGCCCGGCGGCCGCCAGTTCGCCAACGAGGGCGGCGGCGGTGTTGCGGCCGATGCCCAGTAGCCGGGCGACGTCGGCGCGGGTGGGCGGCGCGTCGGCGTCGTGGACGGCGCGCAGCAGGCGAGCCTGGTTGTGTACGCGCAGGTCCGCGCTCGTCATGGTTTGTGGCATGGCAGGCGGTTCCTCCTCGTCGGCGTCGTACCCATGGTGGCTTATGTCTCCGCCGAGAACAAAACCCTCGACGGTAACCTCGCCAGGCGTTAAGTTCTCACCAAGAACAAAACCGCGCTTCAAGGACGGACATGAACCCCGACACCCACGCCCTGCGCCGCGCCCGCGTCGGTCTCTTCGGTGCCTTCGCGACCTCGGGCTTCGTCATGGGGGCCTGGGCCGCAGCCCTTCCCTCGGTCGACCGCCGCCTGCACCTCGGCGAGGCACGCCTGGGCACCCTGCTTCTGCTCATCCAGGTCGTCGGGCTGATCACCATGGTCGCCGCCGGAAAGCTCGCCGGCCGGATCACCACCCGGGGTCTGCTGCGCGCAACAGGCCCCGCCACCCAGCTGGTCCTCATCGCCCCCGCACTCGCGCCGAGTTACGAAACCCTCCTGATCTGCGGTGCGGTCTACGGCTTCGGCGTCGGGTTCGTCGAGGTGGGGCTCAACGCCCACTCCGTCGAGTTGGAGCGCTACTACCAGCGGCCCGTGATCTCGTCCTTCCACGGCTTCTGGAGCCTCGGCGGAGCCGCCGCCGGCGCGCTCACCTCGCTCGGCCTCACCCTCGGACTGGGGAGCCAGGTCATGCTGGTGATCGCCGCGCTGGCCTGCACCGCCGTCTTCGCCGTGTGCACCCGTCCGCTGCTGCCGCCACCGGTCCAGGCCGACGGTGCCGGTCGGGCCACACCCGCGAGCACCGTCCGTATCGGCGCGGGCTTGCTCGGCGCGATGTTCGTCCTCGGCCTCGGCGGCCACCTCATCGAATCCGGCGCGATCGACTGGGCCAACCTGCACGCCGCACGCGTCCTACGGGCCGACGACGCGCTCGCGCCACTGTCGTACACGGTGTTCGCCTGCACGATGACGGTCTTTCGTCTCCTGGGCGACCCGATCCGCGCCAGGCTCGGACCCGGTCGCACCCTGCTGAGCGCGGGAGCCCTGGCCGCCGCCGGGTACGCGCTCGTGCTCGTCTCCGGTGCGGCCGGCGGGCTACCCCTCGCCTGGGCCGGCTGGATCCTCGCCGGCTGCGGGATCGCGGTGGTCGTTCCGGTGCTGTTCAGCGCGATGGGCGAGGCTGGAGGACCGCCCTCGCACATCGCCCTGATCTCGATCTCCGGCTCGGCCGGCCTGCTGCTCGGCCCGGCTGCGATCGGCTACCTCGCCGAGGCCACCGACCTCACCGTAGGCCTGCTGGTCCCCGCCGCCCTGGCGGTGTTCATCGCTCTGGCCGGCCCGATCACCGTGGGTCGCCTGCTGAAGGGCCGGACGCCCGAGCGGACGCCGGTGGCCGCGACCCGATAGCGACACGCGGGACGGTTCGGGATGCCGCGCCAGCGACACTCGGGACGGTTCGGGATGCCACGCCGACCCGGCTGCCACCGGGATCAGCCCCGCGTCCCGAACCGACCACGATCACTGGACGGTGATCTCGACCTTCCCGGAGTCGAGGGCGTACCGGCCGCCGATCACCTGGAGCGCCCCGGCCTTGATCGCGGGTTGGAGCACCGGCTTGGCGCGGAGCCGGGCGACCACGTCGGCGACGTGCTGGCGTACCGCCTGGTCGACCAGGTCGCCGCCGGAATGCTTCACCTTCTCCACGGCCGGTCGGATCGCGGTGATAATTGAATCCAGATCGGTGCCGGTCGGCTTGCTGTTTTTCTCGACCGCCTCCACGGCGGCGGTTACCGCACCGCATTTCTGGTGCCCGAGCACGAGGATCAGCGGCACCTTCAGTTCGTGCACCGCGTACTGCATGCTCCCCACGACCACCGCGTCGGCGATGTTGCCGGCGTTGCGTTCCACGAAAAGGTCACCGAGGCCCTGGTCGAAGACGAACTCCGGGGCGACCCGGGAGTCGGCGCAGGTGAGGACCTGCGCGAAGGGGTGCTGCCCCTTGGCCAGCTGAGCCCGGTAGTCGGTGCCGAGATGGGGATGCCGCAGCTGCCCGCTGACGAACCGCGCGTTGCCCTGCACCAGCCGGTCGATCGCCTGCTGGGGGTTGGTCACCGGGGGTTCGCTGGCCGCGGCGCTCGGGGTGGAGCCGGTGGTTGCCGCCGCGGCGGTGGCGCGGTCGGTGGTGGAGGCGCAGGCGGCGAGCGTCGCGCTGGCGGCGCCGGCCATGAGTAGACGCATCACGTTACGCCGGTGAAGGTTTCCCGTAAAAAGGGAGGTGTCAGCCATGGCCATGAAACTAAACCCGGTCGGCTTTCCCGGCCAAGAAGCGCGCGCGAATGGGACCGTGATCTGACAGACAATATGAAAGAACGATTAAAAGCGGTGGCCCACCACCCACCCGCTCACCTCTCGTGGGCCGGCGACGGGACGGCCAACGGCAGATCGGCCACGATCCGGCCGCCGCCGAACGGCGGGCCGTTGCCGGCGGTGACCGCACCGCCGAGGGCGTCGGTGAGCGACGCGACGATCGCCAGCCCGAGGCCGGCACCGCCACCTGGGCGGCCCCGGGTGCCCTCGCCCCGCGCGAACCGGTCGAACGCGCGCGGCAGCAACGAGGGCGGGAAGCCCGGGCCGTCGTCCGCGACCACCAGCCGGGCCCACCCATCGGCCTGCGTGACAGTCACCAGGATCCGGCTCCGCGCGTGCCGGTCGGCGTTGGTGACCAGGTTGCCGATGATGGCCCCGACCCACTCCGCGTCGCCCCGGACGAGTAGCGGCTCCCCCCGCACCTCGACGCGGACCTCCTTACGGTGCGCCACCCGCCGTACGGTGGCCCGGGCGGTGGCGAACAGGTCGCTGGTGGCTTCGCCCGGCCCGAGCTGACCCGCGTCCGCGCGCGCCAGGGTCAGCAGGTTCTCCGCCAGCCGGGTCAGCCGATCGGTCTCCTCCAGCGCGTTGGCCAGGCTCTCCGCGACCGGCTCCGGCAGTTCCTCGCCGCCGGTGAGCTCCAGCTCACCGCGGAGCACGGCGATCGGGGTACGTAGCTCGTGCGCGGCGTCGTCGATGAAGGCGCGTTCGTTGGCGACGGCCTTCTCGATGCGTTCCAGCATGGCGTTGAGAGTGTGGCCCAGCGCGGCGATCTCGTCCGTGCCGGCCGGCTCCGGAAGGCGGCGACCCACCTGGGCGGCGGAGATCGTCGACGCCTCGTCCGCCATCCGGCGCACCGGCCGCAGCGCCGCCCCCGTCAGCAGCCACGCCGCGACCCCCACCGCGACGGTCAACACCGGCCCGGCGAACGCCAGCACGACCACCAACCGGTGCCGAGCCTCGGTCAGCGGTGTGGTGCCGGTCGCCGCGACGGCGACCAGTTGCCCGCCACCTGCCGTGCCGGCCGGACGGGCGAGCAACCGGGCTTCGGCGCCCACTCCAGGAACGGGACGGTTCACCACAATCTGGTCCCGGCTCGCCCGGGTCAGCTCATCCCGGGTCAGCAGCGGTTCCGCGCCGGCCGGCATTCGCACGTCCCCGTCGGTCTCGATCAGCTGGACGGTCACCAGGGTGGATTCGCCGGATGCGGCACCGGCGGAGACGTCGTCGACGGCCACCGCCAGTTCGTTGCTGATCGCGGTGCTCAGGTGGTTGCTCAGATCCTGGTAGAGCAGCAGCGACCCGACGGTCAACACCAGCACCGATCCCAGCGCCGCCACCACCGCGAGGCGTGCGCGCAGTGACCACGGCGCCATGCCGGTCAGCCGCCGTCCGGGCGCAGCCGGTAGCCGGTCCCCCGTACGGTCTCGATCGCGCACCGCCCGAACGGCCGGTCCACCTTCGCGCGCAGGAAGCGAATGTAGACGTCCACCATGTTGGAGGTGCCGTCGTAGGCGGACTCCCACACGTGCTCCAGGATCGCCGTCCGGCTGAGCACCTCCCCCTTGCGCCGCAGCAGCAGATGCAGCAGCGCGAACTCCCGGGCCGACAGGGACACCGCGACCCCACCCCGGCTGACCTCCCGGCTGGCCGGGTCGAGCCGCAGGTCACCCGCGGCCAGGACCACCGGACGCTCGCCGACGTCACGGCGCAGCAGCGCCCGCAGCCGCGCGAACAGCTCCGCGAAGGAGAACGGCTTGAGCAGGTAGTCGTCGGCGCCGGCGTCGAGCCCGCGTACCCGGTCGTCGACCGCGCCACGGGCGGTCAACATGATCACCGGCATCCACCGGTCGGCCTGGCGGAGCCGACGGCACACCTCGAACCCGTCCGGCGCCGGAATCATCGCGTCCAGCACCACCCCGTCGTACGGGAGCTGCGTGCCGGCCCGCAGGGCCTCCTGCCCGGTCACGGTGAGGTCGACGGCGTAGCCCTCCCGCTCGAGTCCGCGCTTGAGCAGAGCCGCCATCCGCACGTCGTCCTCGACCAGGAGTAGCCGCACGCACAGCACGGTAGCCGGTGCGGATGCGACGGCGACCGGGGACCGGCTCTCCCGGTGACACCCGAGGCAGGTGATGGTGCTGTTACCGCCGAACCTGGCTGGCACCTGACCAGAGTGTCACCGGAAGGGCCGCCCTCAGCCGCCGATCGCCGATTTGATCCAGGGCACGATCGTGTCGACCCGGGAGGTCGTCTCGACGTCCGCGTGCGGGCAGTTCGGCCCGGTGCTCTCGACCGAGACGAGGACGGGGCGCTTGCCCTTGCTCTCGGCGAAGTACGGCGCGCCCGAGTCGTACGGGCAGGCGCTCGTGTCCGGCGCGGGCGCGTAACCGGTCACCCCGAGCGTCGAGGTCGCCACCGAGGCGACCTTGACCTGCCCGGTCCGCAGGATCGTCGACGGCTGCGGGTTCTCCGAGTTGTCCGCGCCGTAGCCGGTGATGCGGAGCACCTGCCCGACCTGCGGCGTCGTGCGGACGTACCGCAGCGGTTGGATGTCGGTGATCGGCGTGTCGAGCCGGACCAGCGCGATGTCGTTGGTGGGTGACTGCCGGACCGCGACAACGGTGGCCACGTGGCCGTTCGTGCCGGACAGGTCGGCGCGACCCACCGTGGCGGTGGTCAGGTCGGCCACCGGCCGCTCCACCCGCACCCCGTTGATGTCGCGGAAGCAGTGGCCGGCGGTGATGACCCAGGAGGGGTGGATGAGTGCGCCCGAGCAGGCGCTGTTGCGCCGCCCGCCGCTGGCGGTGGGGATACCGGTCATCGTCAGTTTGACCGAGAAACGGTAGCTGCCCTCGGGAACCGGCTGCCCGTTGGCGATTGCGTGGGCCGGCCCCGCCTGCACCACCCCGAGACCGAGGAACACGGCCGCCCCGAGGAACGCGGCGGCGAACCGTCCCGCCCGGCGGGGGGAGGGCAAATTGCCTACCTTGGCACTGATCATGGGAAATGATAAAACGATCATGGTTGCCGCCACCAGGGGGCAAAAGGTGACGAACGGTGCAGCAGGCTCACGCGCGTCAGGGCGAAGACGCCGCAACCTGTACGCGGTGACTCTCGCCGTCGGAGAGGAATGCCGCCAACCTCCGTCCCTCTTCGGCCACGGCGGTGCGTTCACCACGGGAGAAGCCGCGCAACGGAGTGACCATGACGGTGCCCGCCGCGACGTCCCAGGTGCCGGCCACCCGGCCGTCGACCAGGACGAGACGTGCACCGGTGACCGACAGCCCACGGTGCTGGTCGTCGATGATCCGGCTGCGATCGTGGTACCCGAGGACCACGTTGTCGAACGCGGGCAGGAACCGTACTGGGGCGGGTGTGTCGGGATCCGGTCGCGGCGCGTCCGGAAGATCCAGCAGCTCTCGGCCGCGCTCGTCGCGGAAACCGACGAGCTGGTCGCGTAGCGTGGCAACCGCGGTGGGCAGCCCGGCGAGACCGCACCAGGCGCGCAGGTCGGCGCTGGCGGCGGGACCGAACGCGGCAAGATAACGCCGTACGAGCGCCGCACCGACCGGGTCGGAACCGTCCGGAGCCGGGGGGTCGACGTCGCGTCCCAGCCAGGTGGACAGCGGCAGATTGCGTACCCCCGCGCTCGTGCGCCACAACCCTCGCGGAGGCAGCTGCGCCATCGGAACCAGGGCGAGCAGCATCTCGCCCAGGGCCTGCGGCGCTGGTTGCGGCCAACGGTCGGCAAGCGCCCGCGCGAGCGCGGACATCGAACGCGGCTCCCCGTCAGCCAGCACCGCCCGGCCCGCCGCGGCCAGTTCGTCGAGATCCACCCCGTCGAGCTGTCGCCGGTAGGCACCGAGGACGCGCTGGCGCAGCATCGTGTCGTGGCGGGTCCGCCAGGCCAGGGCGTCCTCGGCGGTGAGTAGGTGAACGGTACGACGCATCAGGTGGGTCCGGACGAGACGCCGCCGGGTCAGCAACTCCGAGAGCGTCTCCGGCTCGAACCCGCGCAGCCGGGACCAGAGCCCGACGAACGGTTCCTGTGGTTCCTGCGCCTGTAGGCCGCACAGGTGGGCGACCGCGTCGGGCACCGACAGGTCGGCACGATCGAGCAGCAACTGGCGGGCCAACGTCGCACGGTTGAGCGCCCGGGCGTCCAGGATGGTCATCGCGGTACGCCGCAGTCCAGGGGCAGCATGGTCGGGCCGGGCATTTCAGCTCCTCGCCTTCGGGGCGGATGTCTGGGCCGCGGCAATCCTCTCATCGAAAGCGGTCATAACGTGTCCTCGTTCACCTGCCGAACGAGGTCGAGCGCTTCTGCCTGGACACCGCGGCCCAGCCAGCGCAGGCTGGCACAAAAGCGGTGTGGGTAACGGCTGGCCGGTCTTGGGCCGCCAGCCCCGATCAGTTTCCCGAGCCCAGTTGTCGGGCCTCGGCGACGGCCACCTCGACGGCCTGCCGGGCGGAGTTGGCACGCTGGACCACCGACACCAGGACCTGCTTGATGCTCTCCAGTGACTGCAGCAGCGGCCCCGGTTGCCCGCCCTGCAGCACCACGGCGGCGAGCTGCCGTGCCTCACCGACCTGGGCGATGACCGCAGCCGCCGCGTCACGGGCGCTGTCGACCCGATCCTGGACCGGTACCAGTCCGCGGATGGTTTCCTGGGGGGTGGCTTCGCGGGCAACGGCAGCGGTCATTTTCGTGGCCTCGCCGATCGATCCGGCCAGGCCGCCCAGCCCGCCCTGGATCGACGCGATGGCACCCCGTACCCGGGCCATGCCCGCCGCCACCACGGCGAAACCGGCGCCCGCGGCACGCAGCGTCACCTGTTGCGCCTGGCTGTCGGCGGCGCCGGCCAGCCCCTGGGCTTTCTCCACACCGGTCATCAAGGCCCGCAGCTCACCGGTGACCATCTCGATGTGCGACACGGTGTCTCCTGTCGATGACCCTCGTGAAGGCTGTCCAAACTACCCGACGCCGCACCTCGAGCCCAGGTGCGATCCCACCCGTGAGTCCTGGCAACGGCCTGTGCGAGGTAACGGTCGACTGCCGCTTGAGCGCTGTACGCGCCGACTACGTCGGACGTTACGCCTGACCGAGCCGCTCCAGCCAGCGTAGAACCCATGCGCCCAAGACCGCTGCCGCGCCAGCGTAGGCAACTCCTTATGCTGCGACGCGGGCCCGCTCGCCGCAGCGGGAAACTCGTCCTGGCCAGGAATCCCCGTGCCGCGCCGCCGACAGCCGACCCGGCCCGAAGATCACCCCGGCATCCAGCAGGCTCACGCGAGTCGGAGTCAGCGGTGAGGGTTAGTTGGTTGGGGCGGCCTTGCTGGTCTCGCGCCGATTCGCCGACCACTGAGACGTCCAAACCGCGAGGTCATGCATCCAAGCTCCTCGGTCGGTGATAAAGACCGGCCCGCTTCGCTGCGATCTTGGCTCGGCCCGTGTCCTGGTTGAACTCGCGACTCGACAGCGTGGTGATAGCAACGTCCACCCGTCAGCCGTCGCCATCTGTCCCCCCGTCCCCGCCCGCGTCCATCGCATACACCGCGAACGATGCGTTCACGTCGGTGGAGTCGTCGCGCTTCGGCCGGATGTTCCACCGTGAGTCGGTGATTCCCGATGCGAGATTGCGGCGCAGCCCGTCGTCACTGATTGCCGCCAAGCCGCCGAGCGCGACCCGAGGAGCCTCACCCGCACGCGCCGGTAGGCCGTCACTAAGCTGCCTCAGCACCTCGCGTCCCAGGGTCGTGGTGGGGTCGGGTCCGGTGTAACCGTGCTTGCGTACGTAGATGACTGCGGCAGGAATCATTGCCATGAAACCGAGGAAGATCGCGAGCCCGAGGCCGGGAGACGACTCCAGTTCCTGGAACTCCCGGTAGGTCCGGGCCGTGCTCAACATGCCGATGAGGAAGACCAGGACACCGGCCCCCATCGGGGCGGCAACCGTCATCGCTTCCCACTTCCGGCGTCGCGGGCTAACGATCAGCCGGTCGACGACGGCCCGGTCCAGCGCCCCCCGTAGGCCCGCCACCGGAGCCCGGTCCCGGACAGCGGCAAGGCCGCGCTCGCCGACGTCACGGACCGCTTCGAGCAGCCGAAGCCCGTCGTCGCGATATGATGCCTCGGCTAGGCGCGCCTCGCCGGGCGGGGTCAGGCCGAGCCGCCCCGAGTCGGCCCGGACCAGTCCGTCATCGATCATCCGGACCACGCCGACATCGATGCCTCGGACGATCCCGCCACTCAGGACCGCGACGTCCACGTCATTGCCATAGCCTGCGACCAGCGAACGAGCAACCTCTAGACGCGGCCGCCGGTCACGGACGACGATCGCCACCGATGTAGCCAGCCCACCGCCGACCACCAGCCCGTAGAGGATCCACCAGACGGTCATTCGTACCTCCTGCGGCGCCCGCACTCGTTCGAACCGTACCGGCCCTTCGCAATCGACTCACGCCGATGGGGTTACGCGAGCGCACGAGGCGTCCGACCAGAAGGTTGAGTTGCACTCGAACGAGTCGATCCCCAGCTCGAACCCGATGTACCGCAGGTCGTAGCCGGGGAAGTTGTGGGAGTCGACGACGGGCTCAACCCTCCGGCGACACCCGGCGGGCGCAGAAGGTCGCGTCCAGCATCTATACCGCCGCCTGGGTTACGTCGACCGCGGATGCCTCCTGCTGCCGGGCGAACCACTGGAGATCCTTCTCGCCAAATCTTTGGAGAGTGACGCATTCATCTGCCGCCGACAACGCGCGGCAGCTGGCTCCGCCACCATGCGCTTCTGCGGGTCAGCGCGTCATCCGAGGAGCCGGCCACCGAGTGCAGCGGGCAGCGAGTTCGACAAGATCTCGTATGCCGGGTCCCGGCGAAGCCACAGCAGCTTATGTCGGTTCCCATCACTCATGGCGAGTCGGAGCGCATCGCTTGTCCTGCCCTTGACCAGCCGCGCAGTGACCACCGCGTCGAAGTAGATGACCTTGTTGGTGGGATGCGCGGCCAGCAGCGTAGCGAGATCGAACGAGCCCAAGACGGATTCAGGCAACGGTGTGCCAACCGTCGGCCCAAGGCCGTGCGACGTCGACTCGCTCCAGCTCAGCCGGCGCCGGATCAGGCCGGCCGGCGAAAGCCACAGTTCGCCGTGGACCCAGTCGAGCCAGCCGGTTGTGCAACTCCTGCTCAAGCACTGCACCACGTCAGCCACGAAGGAGATGATAGGGGCGTCCATAATCTCTTGAATATCGGAGATTGCGCGGGTGGCGTCCTGTTATGCCGCAGACAACGCGTGGTTCGGCCCCGCCCTTCGCACCCACACGCGTCACCTTGCGGCACAGGCTGCGACCCGAACCAGCGGCGGCGCGCGAGATGGTCTGGCGCATCCCCCGGGCTGGGTGCTCGGTGGGTGCTCGCGCACCAAAGCCCAAAATCCGACATATAGTCGCGCCGGGAGCAGGGCAGGGTAGTGACGCCGGGCTATTTCCCCAGTTCAGAGGTGGGCCGCCTGGGACTCGAACCCAGAACCTAAGGATTAAAAGTCCTCAGCTCTGCCATTGAGCTAACGGCCCGCAGTGTCACCAGGTTACCCGATCACCCCGACTCGGGTTGATATCCGCCTGGCCTGCGGCCCAGCGGGCACTTGCTCCTGTGCCCGCTGGGCCGCAAGCCGGGGCAGGGCATTCGTCGGCGCCGATGCTGAGGGCTGCGGTGTGGGGCGTTCGCCAACGAGCGTTGAGCCGGTCCCGCCCACGCACGCGGGTGAGGTAGGGGCCGACGTCTGGCTAACGGGCACCGACGCTCATGGGGCTACGCAGAGGGTTTGGTGAGCGGACCCCGCCAGGCCAGTACGGCGACGAGTGTGGCGTCGCCGCAGTTCGCTGGCGAGCGCGAGCTGGCCTGGAGGACGCCGAGCAAACTGCGCCAGCGTCCTCCGCTGGGTTCTCGCCACCGTAGCTCTCAAGCCGGTTGAGGGATCAACCTGGCGGCTTCGATGATGAGAGCAGGGAGTTCGGCAGGCGTGCGGAGGGCCGCCAAGTCCTCGACGGGTACCCACTTGGCGCCGCCGACTTCTTCCGCTTGGGTGGTCAGGTTGCCGCCGGTGGCTTGGCAGACGTAGACGAAGTCGATGTGCCGGTGTGGTCCGACCTTGCGGTCTTCGATGTCCATCTCGATGATGGCGAACGGGCTCGGGATGCTGCGTACGGCGGGGTGCCGGAACGGCTGGGGGCCGAGGATGTCGGCGATGATCCCGGTTTCCTCATGTACCTCGCGGAGTGCAGCCTCGGCGGGGTCTTCGTTGGGGTCGACGTGTCCGCCGGGGTAGAGCCACAGGTCGATTTTGTTGTAATGCACGAGCAGGACGTGGCCTTCGTCGTTGAAGACGATGGCTGAGCTGGTGAAGTGACGGATCATGCTCGGGTTTCTCCCTGGGCGATCTGGGCCACGCGGTCGGCCATCCACGCTACGGTCGCGTCCGTCATTCCGGGGTGAACTGGGAGTTGGACGGTGTTGTGGCGAGGTGGCGTTGGGGCACTGGTTGGCGTAGGGCTGGAAGATGGGCTGGTGGTACAGCGGCCGGTAGCGCCAGCGGATTGAGTCAGGTGGGAGTCCGGCGGCTTCGGACGCCGCGGCGACCTGCGGGGCACACGGCTTCACACCGGACGACATCGCCCGCATCAAATCACCTCTTCCGAGACCAGCACCTTCTCGATTCGTACCCGTCCGGCGAGATGGGCAGGTTCGATGCCAACCCACGGATCGCCGAGGCGTGGCAGCGGCTGGTGGACGGGAACCGCACCCCGCGGACATCGACCTGCTGCGGCACGAACGGTATGAGGCGGACTTCATGGCACGCACCGGAGACCCGAGCTACCGCAGGGCACAGCGGCCGCCCTCGACGCAGGCCACACAGGGATCCTGAGGCCGCCGCAGCAGACGGCCTCGGCTACCAGCGGAAGAACTGACAGCGACCAGGCGTGACGGAGAAGGTGAAGGATGACAGCGTCACTCGGGATCTGGGCCGAAGGGCCCTCGTCCACCGGTGTCCTCTACCGCTGGGAAGCCGACCACGGTAGCGGCGGCTCCGGCTTCGTCGCCTTCGACCCGGTCTCCCGACAGTTCCGACCCATCGACGCCACCGGCACACCCCTCGGCAACCTGGTCCTCGACGGAACCAGCGGCGACACCACAGGCTCCGCCGACGGAACCGACCGGAAACTACTGACCCAGGTCGCCACCTCGATCCTGCGGGCCTACGCGCGATCCGGCGAGCCACCAGCGACCGCCCACGCGCACTTCTACTGACCCCTGTCCCCGTGCTGCTCCCCGTCCCGCCCACCTGCGGGCGGACCGATCCTGCGCCGTGCAGCGGGCAAACCGGGTGGCTGGTGGATATGCGTTCTGGCACGCTGCTGGCATGTCCCAGATCGCCTCTCAACCGCGTAGCGTGGCCGAACTGCGCACGCTCGCCGCCAAAGGCGCTCGGGTCAAGTACCTGTTCTTCTGGGGGCACCGGCCACAACCTGACGGCAGCATCGGACCGGGATGCCTGAGCCAGTGGTGGCCCGCCCCGTTTGTGGTGAACGACGTCCGATACGCCACGGCCGAGCACTACATGATGGTCGGTAAGGCCCGCCTGTTCGGCGACGAGGCCACCGCTGCGCGGATGCTAACGGCGCCGAGCCCGGGCGCGGTCAAGGCTCTGGGCCGGCAGGTTCAGGGCTTCGACCAGACCGTGTGGGACGCGCATCGCTTCGACCTCGTCGTCGCCGGCAACGTGGCCAAGTTCGGCCAGCACCCTGAGCTTGGGAAGTACCTGGCGCGTACCGGCAACCGGATACTGGCCGAGGCCAGCCCGGTGGACCGGATCTGGGGCATCGGCCTGGCCGTGACGGATCCACGCACGTGCAACCCCGCCCAGTGGCGCGGCCTGAACCTGCTCGGGTTCGCGCTCATGCACGCCCGCGCCCAACTCGCCACGGGATGAACCTGAAGATTCGCGCGCACCCACGTGCGTCTCGGTGCCCGGCAGTTCCGAATCATCCGCCCGGCCGACGCTGCGCCCCGGCGCGGCCCTGACCGACAAGAACCCGTGGTACGTGCTGGAACTCAACGCCTGCGCCGCATTCACGATCACGGGTCTGGCGAGTTGTCCGCGCTCGTAGTCATCGCAGCCCTGACACCTCTCGAGCCACCGTTGGGTAGTCGCGCAGGATCCGTTCGATCTGCTCTCGATCGTCGAGGGTCAGCAGGCGTCTCTCCCGCATATACCGCTGTTGCGCGGCTAGTAGGTCATCACGCTCGGCGGGGTCCTCGGTACGGCCCAAACGACTGCTGTAGGCCGCGATCACCGAGCCGATCACCGCCCTCGCCAACTCGAAGTCGGCGGCCTGCTGCTCACTCCACGTTCCCAGGTTGTCAAGCCAATCTCCATTCCGTCCCCGGCCATCCTCAGCCATCCGCACTCCCTCCCCTTCGCTGTATGTCGATGTCAATCTATGCTCAACCTCGACCCAGAACCGGAGGGAAGACAGCATGAGCCGCGACTTCCTGAACCACGTGGTGTGGCGCAAGAGCAGCCGCAGCCTGAATGAGAACGCCCAGTGCGTCGAGGTCGCGCTGACCCCGCACGCGGTCGGCATCCGTGACTCCAGGGATCCCGCCGGTCCAGCCCTAATGGTGGACGCCGCCGGATGGACGATGTTCATCGGCGCGATCAAGCACCATGGTTTCCGCCCTGGCACGTGAGGCTTGTGCGTAACCTGGCAGCCATGATGGAGCGGCTCGGGGTGGTTGTTGGGTTCTGCCGGTCTGGGCCGCGTTCATCAACCGCCGGCCCTGGCCGTGGCGACCGACTCGACTCGGCTCCCGGCCCTCGCGTCACTGTGTGAGCCGCAACGAGAGCCCAGCTCGCCACCACCTGCTCGATCGCCGCCGGATACTTCGCCCGACCGAAGCCGGCAAGGGGCAGTCACGGCTCCGGTTGCGCCTGGCGTCGCCCGATCCAGTGTTCCAGGTAGGCGATGTGGTGGGGGCCGAGGCCGTGCTCGGTGGCGGGGGCGATGAGCAGGGCCTCGATACCGCGGCGACCCAGTTCCTCGGTGTAGTACCGAATGCGGCTCGTCGGCGGGCGGCCATCGAGGTCGTCGTCGACCCAGGCGAGCCGGGTGATGTGCGGGTTGTTCGCCAGCCAGGCATTCAGCGCCGGCCATTTCGGCCAGCCTTCGGCGGGGTGCAGGTCGATCTGTTCCCAGTCGTGTCCAGGGAACGGCGGTCGCATCGCCCGGCGTGCCTCGGGCAGCCAACTCGTGAGCCAGGCCGGCGTCACGTCAGGCAGTGCGGCGAGGCGGTCGAGCGCGGCGCACAGCGCCGGCGGGACGCGGACCGGCCGAAGGACGGCACCGACCTCCACCAGTTCGCCGAATGGACTGACCTCCGACGCCGGGCAGACGACCTCGTCGATGTCGAGGACGAGGACGGTGTGCACGGAGTACGACGGTAGCCCGAACGCGCCCAGGCATCAACAAGATGTTGACAAACAGGTTGTTGAAAGACAGGGTGGTGGCATGACCGGAGGAGCGGCGGATCAGGCGGCGGGCGCCGCCGAGCATCAGGCCCGGAAACGGTTGATGGCACGTGGCGGCCACGAGCTGCCACGGCTGCCGTGGTTGGCCGACGGCCAGCCGCACGACGCCGTCACGCTGATCCGCCAGGCGTTGTGGCGGGCCAACACCGACCGGAGTGCGCTGGAGTTGCCCGAGGACCTCCTCGCCGCGATCGCGTTGCTGGCCGCCGGGCGCAGCGAACTCGACCAACTTGAGGCAGGACTGTTGTTCGTCGCCCGCGCCGAGGGGCTGACCTGGGCCCAGATCGCCGATGCGCTCGGCGTGCGGACGGCCCAGGCGGCGCAGCAGCGGCACGACCGCGTTGTCACCCGGCTCGGTGGGCGTTCGTGAGCGTCGTCCCGCTGATCGAGTCGGATGCCGCCTGCGGTCGCAAGGCGTACGCCCTGGCCACCCTGATGCGTGCCGGCCTTCCCGTACCGGACGGGTTCGTCGTCACCGACCCGGCCACCGACCCGGGGCGGATTTCGGCGTCCCTGCGCCGGCTGGCGGCCCGGGCGGTCGCGGTCAGATCGTCGGGCAGGACCGAGGATTCCGGGACGGTGTCCTACGCCGGTCAGCTGGAAACCGTTCTCGGAGCCCGCGTCGTCGACGATGTGCTGGCCGCGATCGGGCGGTGCGCCGCCTCAGCCGGCACCCAGCGCGCACGGGCCTACCAGACCCACCTCGACCTCGATGGTGAGGCGAGGGTCCCGGTGATCGTGCAGGAACTCGTCGAGGCCGACCACGCCGGCGTGCTCTTCACCCGCGACCCGCGGACCGGCGACGACACGGTCGTGATCAACGCCTCCTGGGGCCTCGGTGAGTCCGTCGTCTCCGGCACGGTGGTTCCGGACGAGGTCACCGTGACCCCACCGGCGGACACGGTCCGGGTGACGATCGGTACCAAACAGACCCGGCTCGACCTGTCCGACCACGGTCTGGTCGGCTCGCCCGTTGCAGAACCGGACCGGGTACGGGGCTGCCTGACCGTCGGCGGGATCGAGCGGTTGGTCGCGCTCGGCCGCCGGTGCGAGGCCCTCTTCGGTCGGCCTCAGGACGTGGAATGGGCGGCAGCCGACGGCCAGATCTGGCTTGTCCAGTCACGTCCCATCACCACACTCCAGGCGTCTCGGACGCCGGCAGGCGACGCGGGCTCCGGCCACGTTCTCGCCACCGGTGTACCGAGCAGTCCCGGCCGGGCGCTCGGTCCGGCGCGCCTCGTGCGCTCGGTCGACGAGTTCTCGCGGGTACGGCGCGGCGACATCCTGGTCTGCCGTACCACCGATCCGGCCTGGACACCGCTGTTCCGCCTCGCCGCCGGCGTCGTCACCGAGACCGGTGGCATCCTCAGCCATGCGGCGATCGTCGCGCGGGAGTACGGAATCCCCGCCGTCGCCGGCGCCCGCGACGCACTGCGCCGCATTCCCGACGGGTCGCCGATCACCATCGACGGCGCACGCGGCACGATCACCGCAAGGCCCTCCTGATGGCCCACCAGTCGCCCACCGATCTCCTCGTGCTCCACGCGGTCCGGCTCAAGGGATTCGCCGACACGGAGGCCGTCGCGGCGCGTTTCGAGCTCGACGCCCGGCAGACCACCGAGGAACTCCTCGATGCCCAGGCCCACGGTTGGGCAACCCGGTCCTCCTTCGCCGACCTGGTCGGGTGGTCGCTCACCGACGCCGGCCGGAGGCAGAACGAGAGTCGGCTCCGCGCCGAACTCGACGAGGTCGCCGCGCGCGACGCGGTGGCCGGTGTCCACGAACGGTTCCTGCCGCTGAATGCCGAGGCGGCGCAGATCTTCACCACCTGGCAGCTCGGTGCCGGGCAGGATCCCGACATCCGCCGGCTCGCCGACATCGCCGAGGCGCTGCGCCACCTCGAAGACCGCCTGACCGCGCACCTGATCCGGTTCACCGGCTATCACGGCCGGTTCGCCGAGGCACTCGCCCGGGCCTGCGACGACCCGGCCTGGATCACCGGCATGGAGGTCGACTCCTGCCACCGGGTCTGGTTCGAGCTCCACGAGGACCTGGTCGCCACGCTCAGCCTCTCCCGGTGAGCGAGGCGCGGGACATGGTGCTGGTGTCGCGGTCGATGTGCTCGACCCCCGTCCGCGGTGAAGTGCGGTGTCGGCTGTTCGGGACGGCACAGCGTGGCGTAAATGGGGGGATACC
>NZ_SMKF01000067.1 GCF_004348325.1 Micromonospora sp. KC213
GCGGTGCCCAGCCGCCCGGGTTGGCGGGACCGGGCGCGGCGGGCGGCGGGCTGCTCCACGGGTCTGGCGGGGCCCAGGGCTGCGCTGCCGCCAGGGGATCTGATGGGGCCCAGGGGTACGACCCGGCCGGCGGTGCGGTGGGGTCGGCCGGCGTGGTGCCGGGTGACGGCGCGGCTGGCCCGCCGGGGGAGGACGACTCGGAGGCACCGGAGGAGGATGGCTCGCCGGACGGGTCGGACATGTTCGCTCCGAAGCGGAAGGGGCACCGGGGTGCGGGGGTGGCACGAGAGGGTCGGGCCTGCCGAGAATCTGTCGTACCCACAGCGGGCCCGCAACCCCGGTGCGCCCGCCGACTCCGGGACGAACCGCGCGGATGTCTGCCCGAGTGAGGCTCGCCGTCGGCCGATCGCTCAAATTCAGTGATTGTTTACCCGACTTCCGCGCACGCGAGGTGAGCGAAACTGGGTTAGGCTGCGGACCATGTGTGGAATCGTGGGATACGCCGGCTCCCGGCCGGCGCTCGGCATCGTCCTCGACGGTCTGCGGCGGCTGGAGTACCGCGGCTACGACTCGGCCGGCGTGGCGATCGTCTGCGACGACGAGCTGCTGACCGAGAAGAAGGCCGGCAAGCTGGCCAACCTGGAGAAGGTCCTCTCCGAGCGGGCCGCCGACGACCCCGAGGGCTGCGCCGCGAGCCCGATCGGCATCGGCGACGGCACCACCGGCATCGGCCACACCCGCTGGGCCACCCACGGCGGCCCGACCGACCGCAACGCCCACCCGCACCAGTCGCCCGACGGTCGGGTCGCGGTGATCCACAACGGCATCATCGAGAACTTCGCGAAGCTCCGCGCCGAGCTCGAGGCCGACGGCGTCACCTTCACCAGCGACACCGACACCGAGTGCGCGGCCCACCTGCTCGCCAAAGCGCTGGCTGACCTGCGCGCCGCCGGCGAGGTCGACAGCCCGCAGCTGCTGGCCTCCGCCATGCGGGTGGTCTGCCAGCGGCTGGAGGGCGCGTTCACGCTGCTCGCCGTCGACGCCGGCATCCCCGGCGCGGTGGTCGGCGCCCGGCGCAACTCGCCGCTGGTGGTCGGCCGGGGCGACGGCGAGAACTACCTGGCCAGCGACGTGGCCGCGTTCATCGAGCACACCCGGGACGCGGTCGAGCTGGGCCAGGACCAGATCGTCCTGATCACCGGCGACAGCATCGAGATCACCGACTTCGACGGCGGGCCCGCCAGCGGCAAGGACTTCCACATCGACTGGGACTCCTCCGCCGCCGAGAAGGGCGGCTACGACTGGTTCATGCTCAAGGAGATCGAGGAGCAGCCGCAGGCGATCGCCGACACGCTGCTCGGCCGGCTCACCGACAGCGGCGAGATCGCCCTCGACGAGGTCCGTCTCAGCGACCAGGATCTGCGCGACGTCGACAAGATCTTCATCGTGGCGTGCGGCACCTCCTACCACGCCGGCCTGGTCGCCAAGTACGCCATCGAGCACTGGACCCGCATCCCCTGCGAGGTCGAGCTGGCCAGCGAGTTCCGCTACCGTGATCCGGTCCTCGACCGGTCCACCCTGATCGTGGTGATCTCGCAGTCCGGCGAGACGATGGACACCCTGATGGCGCTGCGCCACGCCAAGGAGCAGAAGGCTCGGGTGCTGGCGATCTGCAACACCAACGGCTCCACCATCCCGCGCGAGTCCGATGCGGTCCTCTACACCCACGGTGGGCCGGAGATCGCCGTCGCCTCGACCAAGGCGTTCCTCACCCAGGTGGTCGCCTGCTACCTGATCGGCCTGCACCTGGCCCAGGTGCGCGGGATCAAGTTCGCCGACGAGGTCGGGGCCGTCGTCGCCCAGCTTCAGGAGATGCCGGGCAAGCTGCGCGAGCTGCTGGACCGGATCGAGCCGGTGCGGGAGCTGGGCAGGGAGCTGAAGTCCGAGCCGACCGTGCTGTTCATCGGCCGGCACGTGGGCTACCCGGTGGCGCTGGAGGGTGCCCTGAAGCTCAAGGAACTGGCGTACATGCACGCCGAGGGCTTCGCCGCCGGCGAGCTGAAGCACGGCCCGATCTCGCTGATCGACGAGGGCACCCCGGTGATCTGCGTGGTGCCGTCTCCGGTGGGCCGGGGCATGCTGCACGACAAGGTCGTCTCCAACATCCAGGAGGTCCGCGCCCGGGGCGCCCGGACCATCGTGATCGCGGAGGAGGGCGACGAGGCGGTCGTCCGCTACGCCGACCACCTGATCTACGTGCCGCGTACGCCGACGCTGCTCGCCCCGCTGGTGACCACCGTGCCGCTGCAGGTGCTCGCCGCCGAGATCGCGGCGGCCCGGGGTCACGACGTGGACCAGCCGCGCAACCTGGCGAAGTCGGTCACCGTCGAGTAACCCGCCCGGACGCCCTGCCAGCCCTCGGGCGGTCATCCGCCCGGGGCGGGCACCGGACGGCCGAGCACGATCCGTGCCATGCCGTCCAGCGCCGGATTGTCCGGTTCCCAGTAGCCGGCGTGCCCGGCACGGGCGCTGGCGAAGGTGCGACCGCCGAAGCCCGGGTCGGCCGGGTCGTGGCCGAACCACAGCCGGTGGTCGTCGGGCCGCAGCAGCGAGACGGCGGTGGCCAGCGGCGACGTGGCGAGCGCCGCCCGGGCGGCCAGCTGCCCCGGCGGCTCCACCAGCCGGATCACGTCGTCCGGGGCGGTACTGGCCCAGACCCGCTCCGGCGGCAGACGCAGCGCCTCGGCCCGGTCCACCCCGACGCCCGGGGAACCGACGAAGACCAGGGCGTCGGCGGCCAGCCCGTGGTCGCGGGCCGCACCACCCACCACGACCGAGCCGTAGCTGTGCCCGAGCACGGTCAGCCGGGCCGGCGGCCCCTCGTGGGTGGCGCGCAGCCCCTCCTGGAACCGGTGCAGCGCCGGACCGGCATCCCGGGCCTGGGCCGGCGAGGACGCCTCGGGCAGGAAATCCGGTACGTCGTAGTCCAGCCAGAGCAGCGCCGCGGTCTCCGTGCCGGGGGCGATGCCGGCGCACCGGGCGAGCACCCGGCCGGCGCGGCTCAGCTCCCCGGGTACGTCGGCGAGGTCGGTGGTCATTCCCGGCACGTACGTCAGCACCTGCGCCGACCGGTCCGGGTTGCCCAACGCGACCACCGCCCGCCCGTCGGCGCGCTCGTCGAACCCGAGCAGGTACGCCCGCGGCGGCCCCGCCGCCAGCCGCCCGGCCAGCCCGTCCAGGCCGGACAGCGCCGCCTCGACCCGGCGTAACCCGGCCCGGTCGCCGGGTTCGCCGGCTGACAGCTGCCGGTGGGCGGCCGCCAGCGCGTCCCGACGGTCGGCGAGCAGCAGCCGGTTGGCCTGGTCCCGGGCGGCGGCCGGCACCCCGTCGAGGCGGCCCACCCGGGCCGGCTCGTGCCGCACCAGCCACCGACGCTGGGCCGGGCTCAGCCCCGCCCACCAGGCCCGGACCAGGGCCGGAGCGGACCCGGCCGCCGGCCACCCGGCGGCCGGTGACGCGACCCAGCCGGTACGCGCCGCCGTGGCCAGCTCGTCGAGGCGGCCGGCGGCCTCCCGGTCGGCGGCGTCGGCCAGCGCGAGCGCGTCGCGCAGGATCGCCGCCACCCGCGCCACGTCCGCCGCCCCGGCCACCGTCGGCTCGGCCCGGAAGACCCCCGCCTCCGGCCCGACCCACCGCCGCGCCGGGATCGATGGTGGGCCGGCGCGGGCCACGCCGTGCCGGTCGACCTGCACGCCGGTGCGGTCCGCCAGCGCCACCGCCTCGGCCAGCCGTGCCTTCGCCGTACGTAGCCGGGCGGCGAACTCGGCGAGCACCTGGTCGGTCTCGACGAGCGCCGGCAGCACGTCGGCCAACTCGTTGCGCAGGCCGGCGAGCCGATCGCCGGCCGCCGCGGCGGCCCCGCCCGACCAGCCGGTGCGCAGCCGGCCCGCCCGGTCGGCGAGCCCCTGGCAGCGCCGCCGCACCGGGCCGGTCAGCCCGCCCCAGGCCGCCGCGGCGTCGGTCCACTGGCTCGGGGCGGCCCGCCACAACTGCGCGTACCCGGTCATCGGGGCAGCGTGGTGAGCCGGTCGGCGGCCCGGTCGTCCGCCGCCTGGTACGCCTCGGCGGCGGCACGCAGGGCGTCGGCCGCCGCGGCCACCCGCGCGGCGAGCGACCCCTGCCAGGTGTGTACGGCCCACTCCAGGCGGGCCAGGGCGGCGGCGGCCCGCCACTGTGGTGCGGCCACGGTCAGCCCCGGCGCTTCGGCGAGCCGATGTGCCAGCGCGTACGCCTCGTCGGCGAGCCCGCCGGCCACCTGGCGCAGCACCTCCGGTCGTACCTCCAACGGCTCCACGCCACCCGCCTCCCCGTCCCGACCAGCCCGACCGGAAGGGACGCTAGGCGGCGCGACCAGGTGGCCGGTAGCGGCTGTGGACAGCCGGCGATGGTCGTACCCTCGGGTTTTCCACAGGCATTGCCCAGCGCGCGGCCGGCGGCTAATCTGCCGCCCGCGCCACCGGTAGGGTGGTTCCGTGATCGTCGCGGTCGGCATCGACGTCGTGCTGGTGGACCGGTTCGCCCGAGCCCTGGCCCGCACACCGTTGCTCGCCGACCGGCTGTTCACCGAGGCGGAGCGTTACACCGGCTCCGGCAATCCGCGCTCACCCGAGTCGATGGCCGCGCGGTTCGCCGCGAAGGAGGCGGTGGCCAAGGCGCTGGGCGCCCCGGCCGGATTGAGCTGGCACGACTGCGAGATCGTGCCGGACCCGGATGGCCGGCCATGGTTGACCGTCTCCGGCACGGTCGCCGCCGCCGCCACCGAGCGCGGGATCAACCGCTGGCACCTGTCGCTGTCCCACGACGGTGGGATCGCCTCGGCGATGGTGGTCGCGGAACGCTGAACGTCCGGGCGGGCCGTCCGGCCCGCCGGCAGACGACGAGGGGACGCGGGTGGCATGAAACCGGTGTGGCGGGTCGCGGACGTACGCGCGGCGGAGGCGGGCCTGATGGCGACGCTCCCGCCCGGGACGCTGATGGCGCGGGCCGCCGCCGGTCTGGCCCGCCGCTGCGCCCTGCTGCTCGCCGACCGAGGTGGGGTGTACGGCGGCCGGGTGCTGCTGCTCGTCGGCACCGGCGACAACGGCGGCGACACCCTGTACGCCGGTGCCCACCTGGCCCGGCGCGGTGCCGCCGTGTCGGCGTTGCTGCTCAACCCGGGTCGGGCGCACGCCGCGGGGCTCGCCGCGCTGCGCGCCGCCGGTGGCCGACTCGTCGACCGGCCGCCGGCCATCGTCGACCTGGTGCTCGACGGCATCGTCGGCATCGGCGGCAGCGGCGGGCTGCGGGAGACCGCCGAGCAGCTGGCGGCGAGCCTGGTGCGGCACCGCGGGCGCGACGGCGGCCGGGCCACCGTGGTGGCGGTGGACGTGCCGAGCGGCGTCGCCGTCGACACCGGGGGTGTGCCGCTGTCCGCGTCGGGCCGCCCTGCCGCGGTACGCGCCGATGTCACGGTGGCCTTCGGCGCGCTGAAGCCGGCCCTGGTGGTCGGCCCGGCGGCCCCGCTGGCCGGGCAGGTCGAGCTGGTCGACATCGGGCTCGGGCCGTGGCTGCGCGGCACCCCCGCGCTGCGGGTCACCGAGTGGTCGGACGTGGCCGGGTGGTGGCCGCGGCTCGGTCCGGCCTCGGAGAAGTACACCCGAGGGGTGGTCGGGCTGGCCACCGGGTCGCGGACGTATCCGGGAGCGGCGGTGCTGTCGGTCGGCGGCGCGCTG
Organism: Micromonospora sp. KC213; assembly: GCF_004348325.1. Classification (GTDB taxonomy): domain Bacteria; phylum Actinomycetota; class Actinomycetes; order Mycobacteriales; family Micromonosporaceae; genus Micromonospora. The sequence goes on from NZ_SMKF01000067.1 coordinate 5,772, forward strand.
GCCGGCCCGACCGGCCTGGTCCGGTACGCCGGCGGAGCCCGGGACGAGGTGGTCCGCCAGCACCCGTCGGTGATCGCCAGCGACCGGGTCGCCGACGCCGGCCGGGTGCAGGCCTGGGTGTGCGGCTCCGGGCTCGGCACCGGCGAGCAGGCGACGGCCGAGTTGCGCGCGGTGCTGGCCGCCCCGGTGCCGGTGGTGCTGGACGCGGACGCGCTGACCCTGCTGGTGGACGGCTCGCTCGCCGACCGGCTGCGCCACCGGGACGCGCCGATCGTGGTGACGCCGCACGACCGGGAGTTCACCCGGCTCTGCGGCGAGGAACCGGGTGCCGACCGGGTCGCCGGTACGCTGCGGCTGGCCGCCTGGATGAACGCCACGGTCCTGCTCAAGGGGGACCGGACGGTGATCGGCACGCCGGACGGCCGGGCGTACGTCAACCCGAGCGGGAGCCCGACGCTGGCCACCGGGGGCACCGGCGACGTGCTGGCCGGGCTGCTCGGGTCGCTGCTGGCCGCCGGGCTGGCCCCGGAACGGGCCGCGGCGTGCGCCGCGTACCTGCACGGGTTGGCCGGGCGGGAGGCGGCCCGCCGCGGGCCGGTGACCGCACCCGACGTGGTGGCCGCACTGCGTACGGTGATCGCGCCGCTGGTGGGTGAGCCGGGGCTGGCCGACCACCGGGACCGGATGGGGTGATCAAGGGGCAAGTAGGCTGGGCGTATGTGGCAGGCCGAGGTGCGCGTCGATCTTGACGCGATCCGTGACAACGTGGCCCGGCTCCGGGCCGGCACCAGCGCCGAGGTGATGGCGGTGGTGAAGGGCGACGGGTACGGCCACGGCATGGTCCCCGCCGCCCGTGCCGCGCTCGACGCCGGAGCGGACTGGCTGGGAGTCTGCACCCTCGACGAGGCGCTGACCCTGCGTCGGGCCGGGATCACCGCACCGGTGCTGGCCTGGCTGCTCGACCCCGGGCTGGCCCTGCACGAGGGGGTGGCGGCCGGGGTCGACCTGGCCGCGGCCAGCCTGCCCCAGCTCGACGAGATGATCGAGGCGAGCCGCCGCGCGGACCGCCCGGCCCGGCTGCACCTGAAGATCGACACCGGGTTGTCCCGGGGCGGCGCGACCGTGGCCGACTGGCCGGCCCTGCTGGCGGCCGCCGCGAGGGCCCAGGCCGACGGCCTGGTCGAGGTGGTCGGCGTGTGGAGCCACTTCGTGTACGCCGACTCGCCCGGCCACCCCACCACCGACCGGCAGTTGGCCATCTTCCACGAAGGGCTGGCCATGGTCGAGCGCGCCGGCCTGCGTCCGCGCTACCGGCACCTGGCCAACTCGGCCGCCACACTGACCCGGCCGGACACCCATTTCGACCTGGTCCGTCCCGGGATCGCCGTGTACGGGCTGTCGCCGATCGCGGGGGAGCGGTTCGGGCTGCGTCCGGCGATGACCGCCCGGGCCAGGGTGATGCTGACCAAGCGGGTACCGGCCGGCACCGGCGTCTCCTACGGCCACACCTACACCACCGGCGACGAGGCGAACCTCGCGGTGGTGCCGCTCGGCTACGCCGACGGGGTGCCCCGGCACGCCTCCAACGTCGGGCCGGTGCAGCTCGGCGGCAAGCGCCGCACCATCTCGGGCCGGGTCTGCATGGACCAGTTCGTGCTGGACTGCGGGTCGGATCCGGTGGCCGCCGGCGACGTGGCGACCCTCTTCGGCAGCGGGGCGGACGGCGAGCCCACCGCCGACGACTGGGCCGACGCGGTCGGCACCATCAACTACGAGATCGTCACCCGGTTCGGTGGGGTCCGGGTGCCCCGGGTCTACGACGGAGAGCTGGCACCATGACCGGCCCTTCCCGGTTCCGGATACCCCGGCCGCGTACCGCCGCCGGGAAGGTCGCCGGTGCGCTGGCCACCGTCGGCGTCGCCGCCGCCGGCCTGGCCGCCGGTGTCGCCACCGAGCGGGCGCTGGTCCGCCGGCTCAAGGCCGACCCCACCGACCGGTACGCCGACGAGGCATTCGGTGAACTGCCCTGTGACGAGTCCTTCCGGCTGGAGCTGCCCGACGGCACCGACATCCACGTCGAGGTGGTGGAGCCGACCCGGCCGGTGCCGGGGCGTCCCACCGTCGTGCTGGTGCACGGCTTCTGCCTGGACATGGGGACGTTCCACTTCCAGCGCAAGATGCTCGCCGAGCGGGGCGACCACCGGATCGTCGCGTACGACCAGCCGGGGCACGGCCGCTCGGGCCGGCTGGAAAGCGGTGAGTACGACCTCGCCGCGCTGGGTGCCACCCTGCGCCGGGTGATCGACCGGACCGTCCCGGAGGGGCCGCTGGTGCTGGTCGGCCACTCGATGGGCGGAATGACCATCATGGCCTTCGCCGAGCTGTGCCCGGAGCTGTTCGGCGACCGGGTGGTCGGCACGGTGCTGATCGCCACCTCCGGCGGCGTACTCGCCGAAACCCGGCTGGCCGCTTCGGCCCTGCTGGGCCGGGTCGGCGGGCCGGTGCTCCAGATGGCGAGCAACGCCACCCGGTACGGCGGCACGGTGATCGACAGGGCCCGCCAGTCGACGTCCAACGTCGCCTGGCTGCTCACCCGCAGGTACGGGTTCGGCAGCCGCCGGCCGAGCCCTGCTCTGGTGTCGTACGTGGAGCGGATGAACTCCCGGACGTCGGCCGACACGGTGACCCGCTACCTACGTACGCTGGCCGCCCACTCGCGCTTCCCGGCGCTGGCCGCGCTCAGCGGCACGCCGGTGCTGGTCGTGGTCGGGGACAAGGACATGATCACCCCCGTGGTCCACTCGGACGAGATCGTCCGCCGGCTGCCGCACGCCCGGTACGTGAAGATCCCGGACAGTGGGCACGTGGTGATGCTGGAGCACGCCGACGAGGTCAACGCGGCCCTCGCCCAGTTCCTGGGGGTCCTGTGATCGAGCCGGGTCTGCGAGCCCCGCAGTCGCGAGCCGAGGTGGTTTCGTGAGCGCGAGGAGTGAGCCGGGTCTGCGAGCCCCGCAGTCGCGAGCCGAGGTGGTTTCGTGAGCGCGAGGAGTGAGCCGGGTCTGCGAGCCCCGCAGTCGCGAGCCGAGGTGGTTTCGTGAGCGCGAATCTCGTGGTCACGCTGCGGACGGTCGAGGAGACGCACGCCTTCGGCCGCCGGCTGGCCGGCCTGCTCCGCGCCGGTGACCTGCTCCTGCTCACCGGCCCGTTGGGGGCCGGCAAGACCGCGCTCACCCAGGGTCTCGGCGCCGGGCTGGGCGTGCTCGGCGACATCACCTCCCCGACCTTCGTGATCGCCCGGGTGCACCGACCCGACCCGGCCCGGGGCCGTGGCGTCGCGTTGGTGCACGCCGACGCGTACCGGTTGGGTGGCGCGAGCGACCCGCGCGCCGAGATCGACGACCTCGACCTGGACGCCTCCGTCGACGACTCGGTGACCGTGGTCGAGTGGGGCGAGGGGCTGGTCGAGCAGTTGGTCGACGCCCACCTGCGGGTGCGGATCGACCGGCGGGCGGACGACACCCGGGTGATGGAGTTGGAGCCGGTCGGCGGCGACTGGGCGCGGCGCCTGGACGCCCTGCGCGGTGCATGAGCTGTCGGTGCCGACTGGTAGGAAATGGCGAACCGACTGCGAAAGGTTGCCGATGCCCGACGTCCCCGCCCTCGACCTGCTGGCGCTGCTGCCGGAGGCCTGGCGTGCCGTGCTCACCCCGCACCTCGACCCTGCCCGCACCGCGGCGCTGGGCGAGTTCGTCGCCCGGGAGTACGCCACGCAGACCGTCTTCCCGCCGCTGGAGGACCTTTTCGCCGCCTACCGGCTGTGCGAGCCGCAGCAGTGCCGGGTGCTGATCCTCGGGCAGGATCCCTACCACCGGGCGGGGCAGGCGCACGGGCTGAGCTTCAGCGTGCGTGAGGGGGTGGCGGTGCCACCGTCGCTGCGCAACGTCTTCAAGGAACTCGGTGACGACCTGGGCGTGCCGAAGCCACGGAACGGCAACCTGAGTGGCTGGGCGGCGCAGGGTGTGCTGCTGCTCAACTCGGTGCTCACCGTGCGTCAGGCCACCCCCGGTTCGCACGCGAACAGGGGGTGGGAGGAGTTCACCGACGCCACCATCCGCGCGCTCGACGCCCGCGACGAGCGGGTGGTCTTCCTGCTCTGGGGCGGGTACGCCCGCAAGAAGGCGGCGCTGGTCGGCAACCCCCGGCACGTGGTCCTGGAGGCCGGTCACCCGAGCCCGATGAACCCGCGCGGGTTTCTCGGCAGCCGGCCGTTCAGTGCGGCCAACAAGGCCCTGGCCGATGCCGGCCTGCCCACCGTGGACTGGGAGCGCAGCGCCGGCTGAGTTCGTGGGGTCACCGGACCGTCACCGTCCGATGTAGCCTGTCTGCACGCGACGGCAGGAAGGTGACGCATGGTGGCGACGGTCACTCCCCAGCAGTGGCAGGCGGTGCGGGCGGCGCTGACGGAGCAGACGGAACGCTTCGCCGATCTGCTGGTCGTCAGCCGTCCCGAGACCCGCTGCACGGCCGACTGGTCGGTGGTCGACACGCTGGCCCACGTGGTCTCGCTGGCCTGGCTCTACGCCTGCCTGGTGGATCCCGAGCGTCCTCCGCTGCCGGTCGCGGGCCTCGACAGCCAACTGCCCGAGGTCACCGTCGACACCGTGGCCGACGTCAACGACGTGGTGCTGCGGCAGTTCACCGAGCGCGACCCGGCGGTGCTGCTCGCCCGGCTCCGGGCCGACGTCGGGCAACTCCTGTCCTGGTGCGCCGACCGGAGTCCCGACGACACCGTGCCCTGGCTCGGCGCGGCCCGGGTGCCGCTCGCCGGGCTCTGCGCCCATCTGGTCAACGAGCTGCTGATCCACGGCCACGACATCGCCCGGGCGAGCGGGCGTCGGTGGCGCCTGCCCGGTCGCGAGGCCGCCATGTTCCTGGAGCTCTTCCTCGCCGGCGTGGTGCGACACGGCTACGGCCGGCTGCTCGACGGCGGGGGGCCACCGAGCGACCGACCGATTGTGGTGGAGTTCCGTTCGGCGTTCGCCGCCCCGCTCCGGCTGGTGCTGCATCGGGGCGTGATCTCGTTCGCCGAGCCGGGCGCCCGTCCCGACGTCCGGATCCACCACGACCCGGGCACCTTCAACCTGATGATGTTCGGCCGGATCAGCCGGGCACGGGCGCTGCTCACCGGTGGGATAAGAATCTCCGGGCGACGCCCCTGGCTGCTGCCCACCTTCCTGCGCACCTTCCGCACCCCCAGTTGACCGGCCACAGGTGGGGCGTGACCGGGGGTACGCCGGGGCCGGCTAGGCTGGTCAATCGTGCTCGTACTGGTGGTGGACTCCTCGACACCCGCGGTGACCGCGGCGCTGGTGGAGGTTTCGGCGGGCGGCGTCGCGGCACGGGCGCAGCGGTGCACGGTCGATGCGCGCGCCCACGGCGAACTGCTCGCCCCGCAGGTGGAGGCGGTGCTCGCCGAGGGTGACGTCCGGCCGGGTGACCTGGCCGCGATCGTCGCCGGACTCGGTCCCGGCCCGTTCACCGGGCTGCGGGTCGGGTTGGTCACCGCCGCCACCATGGGTCAGGTGCTCGGTGTGCCCACGTACGGCGTCTGCTCGCTGGACGGCATCGGCCACCCGGCGGCGGCCGGCGAGCCGGTCCTGGCCGCCACCGACGCCCGTCGCCGCGAGGTGTACTGGGCGGTCTACGACGGTGCCGGCCAGCGGATCGGCGGGCCGGAGGTGGCTGTCCCGGCGCTCGTCGCCGAGCGGGCCCGCGAGCTGGCCGTCACCGCCGCGGTGGGTGACGGTGCCCACCGGTACGCCGACGTGCTGGGCCTGCCGTTGCGGGCCGAGCCGCGCTACCCGGACGCGACCGCGTTGGCGGTGCTGGCCGCCGAGCGGATCCGGGCCGGTGCCCCGGGCGAGGTGCTCACCCCGCTGTACCTGCGCCGCCCGGACGCGGTGGCGTCGGCGACCCGCAAGCCGGTCCTTCCATGAGCGGATCGGTGCGGCTGGCGCGGTTCCGGTGGTGGCACATCGACGAGGTGTTGCCGATCGAGGTGGACCTGTTCGGTGCCGAACAGTGGTCGGCGTCGATGTTCTGGAACGAGCTGGCCAACGGGCACTGGTACCGGGTGGCCCTCGACGCCGACGGAGCGCTGCTCGGCTATGCGGGGCTGGCCGTCCAGCCGGACGAGGCGTGGGTGCAGAACATCGCCGTCCGGCGGGACGCGCAGCGGCGCGGGGTGGGCCGGGCGCTGCTGGAGGAGCTGCTCGGTGAGGCGGCCCGCCGGGGCGTGCGGACCGTCCTGCTGGAGGTGGCCGCGGACAACGCGCCCGCGCAGCGGCTCTACGCGACGTACGGCTTCGAACCGATCGGCGTGCGCCGCGGCTACTACCAACCGAGCAACACCGACGCGCTGGTGATGCGGCGCGTCGCGCCGCCGACCGCGTACGGAACGGACGACTGATGGCTGACGAACCCCTGGTCCTGGGCATCGAGACCTCCTGCGACGAGACCGGCGTCGGGATCGTGCGCGGGCACACCCTGCTGGCCGACGCTCTGGCGTCCAGCGTCGATGAGCACGCCCGGTTCGGCGGGGTGGTGCCGGAGGTGGCCAGCCGGGCACACCTGGAGGCGATCGTGCCGACGATGGACCGGGCGTTGCGGGAGGCGGGGGTGACGATCGCCGACATCGACGCGATCGCGGTCACCTCCGGTCCCGGGCTGGCCGGTGCGCTGCTGGTCGGGGTGGCCGCCGCGAAGGGTTACGCGCTGGCCGCCGAGAAGCCGGTGTACGGGGTGAACCACCTCGCCGCCCACGTCGCCGTGGACACCCTGGAGCACGGCCCGCTGCCGGAGCCGGCGATCGCGATGCTGGTCTCCGGTGGTCACTCGTCGCTGCTGCTGGTGGACGACCTGGCGCACGGGGTGACTCCGCTGGGTGCCACCATCGACGACGCCGCCGGGGAGGCGTTCGACAAGGTGGCCCGGCTGCTCGGCCTTCCCTTCCCCGGCGGGCCGCACATCGACGGGCAGGCGCGGGCCGGCGACCCGGCGGCGATCGCGTTCCCGCGCGGGCTGACCGCACCGAAGGACCTGGCCGCCCACCGCTACGACTTCTCCTTCTCGGGGCTGAAGACGGCGGTGGCCCGCTGGGTGGAGGCCCGGCAGCGGGCCGGTGAGCCGGTGCCGGTGGCCGACGTGGCGGCCTCGTTCCAGGAAGCAGTCTGTGACGTGCTGACCGCCAAGGCGCTGGACGCCTGCCGAGCCAACGGCATCGGCACGCTGGTCGTCGGCGGGGGAGTGGCGGCCAACTCGCGGCTGCGGGCGATGGCCGAGCACCGGGCGGCGAAGCACGGCATCCGGGTCCGGGTACCTCGGCCGAAGCTCTGCACCGACAACGGTGCGATGGTCGCGGCGCTCGGCGCGCACCTGGTCGCCGCCGGGGTGACGCCGAGCCGGCTCGACCTGCCGGCGGATTCGGCCCTGCCGCTGACCACGGTCAGCGTGTGACGGAGGGATGGTCGACGTGATCGTCCGGATGTGGGAGGCGCGTGCGGAGCCGTACGGCTTCACCGACCTGATCACCTGGGTCTGCGAGACCGCGTTGCCGGAACTGGAGCACGATCCGCTGCACGTGGTCAGCGAGGTCTTCTCCTCCACCGACCACCGGGTGGTGGTGATCTCGAAGTGGCGGAGCAGTCCCCGGTCGTTGCCGGATCCGCCGGCCATGCTGGTGGCCCGTCCGCCGCACTCGTGGGACTTCACCCCGGTCGACCGCTGACGGGGCACATGCGAAGGGCCGGGAGCGTGCTGCTCCCGGCCCTTCGTCGCGTACGCGGAGGTCAGTTGCGGCGCATGATCCGCCAGGTGGTCCAGCCGCCGACGCCGAGCGCGGCGAGGAAGACCACCCAGACGACGGTGGTGCCGACGCTGAACGTCGGGGTGAGCGGCGTACCGGCCTGGGCGGCGGCGACGAGCGAGTCGCTCTGCGCGGGCGGCATGGCGGCCGGGGGCATCTGGTTCCAGCGGACCAGGCCGGTGCTCTCCAACATGGACATGTGGTCGGTGACGAACTTGTTGGCGTCGTCGGCGAGCTTGCGGACGGTGGCGTCCCGGGTGGCGGCGCGGACCGCGCCGATCACCGGGAAGATCTTGCCGTGGGCGATCCGGAGCCGGGTGACGAAGATCTGGTCGAACTGGGCTCCGTTGGCCTCCTGCATCTCACCCAGCCACCCCTTCTGCTCGGCGGTGGCGTCCGAGGGCAGGAGCGCGCCGAGCTTGTTGGCGGCCTCGACGACGAGCAGGTCCAGCTGCTCGTGCTGGCGGGCGATCTCCGCGCCGATCTCCCGGACCCGCGGCGACTGTCCTCTTTCGGCGGCCATCGCGCCGGCCGGCATTTCCCACAACCCGGCCAGCCGGACGCCGACGAGAAGCGTCATGTCGGCCGCGTTGAGCTGTGCGGCGGGAGCGGCCACGGCCACGCCAGGCAGGGCGAAGAGCCCGGCCACGAGCGTGACAAGCAGCACCGCCACCCGGTGGGTCCGGTGCCCTGGCCGACGACGAGCGGATTCCAGCGGTGCCATGCTGCGGTGCCTCCTCGGTCCGGGCCGTGCGTGTTACGTCGGGCAGCTCATCCGCCGGCTGCCGTCGACCACTGGTACGGATCACCGGCCGGAAGGGTTCACCGGAACCGAAAACCGGCAATGAAGTGGACTCCAGCGCTGAGGCTTGGCTCAGCCGACGTCGAGGGGGTCGGCGAGGAGCCGCTCGAAGGCCAGCTCGGCCGCGCCGATCAGCGGCGCGTCGTCGCCGAGCTTGGGGGTACGCAGCCGCACGTGCTCCAGGCAGGCGGGGAGCCCGACCTGGTTGAGCCGGCTGCGGACCTGGGCGGCGGCGGCGAGGTACAGGTCACGCATGGTGCCACCGAAGATGACCATCTCCGGGTTGAAGATGTTGATCAGGTTGCCGACGCCGAAGCCGAGCCAGTCGCCGGCCTGACGTACCGCCACCTGGGCGCGGGCGTCGCCCCGGTCGGCGGCCTCGAAGACGGCCTGTAGCGCCTCCCGCCCCCGGGCCTCGCTGCGCCCGGCGGCCCGGAGCAGGCCGTGCTCCCCGATCTCCGTCTCCCAGCAGCCGCGGGAGCCGCACTCGCAGCGGGCCCCGTCCCGGGACACCACCATGTGCCCGACCTCCCCGCCGTACCCGCCGTACCCGCCGTGGCCGGTCAGCCGGCGTCCGCCGGCGATGATGCCGGCCCCGACGCCCACGTCGCCGTACAGGTAGATGACGTTGTCGCAACCGGCGGCGACCCCTCGCGCGTGCTCGGCGAAGGCCGCCACGTCGGCCACGTTGCCGACGGTGACCGGCAGGTCGATGCCGAGGGCGTCGGCGAGCGTGGCGCCGAGCGGTTCGTCCACCCAGCCGGTGCTGGGGCCGAGCCGGACCAGCCCGTCGGCCCGGCGAACCATGCCGCAGACCGCCACCCCCGCGCCCACGCAGCGGGCGTCCGCGGCGACCTGGTGGTGCATCTCGGTGAGCGCGCCGGCCAGCAGCGGGGCGGTCTCCGCGGCGTCCATGCCGCGCGGCCGGTCCAGGTCCCGGCGGTCGAGCACCTCGCCCCCGAGACCGACCCGCGCGGCGCGCAGCCGGTCCACCTCGATGGAGGACGCGTACGCGTACACCCGGGCCGACTCGGGCCGGACGACCAGCGACGGTCGCCCGGCCCGGCCGGTCTCCTTCGGGGCTCCCTCGCTGACCAGGCCGGCGCCGGCCAGGTCGGCGGTGAGCGCGCCGATGGTGCTGCGGTTGAGCCCGAGGGTGGTGGTGAGCTCCGCGCGGGTGGTCGCGCCGTGGACGTGTACGTGCCGCAGCAACGCCCCGAGGTTCTGCCGCCGGATCTCGTCCTGGCTCGGTCCTGCCCGCATGTTTCCCGGTGTTCCGTGTCCCGTTGGTCAGCGTCTGCCGGCGGTCAACGGGTGCCGGTGGAGGCGGCCCGCCGGCGGGTCAGGGCGTCGATGGTGGCCGCGGCGAGCAGCACCAGGCCGGTGACCACGTACTTGCGGCCCGAGCTGTAACCCATCAGTCCCATGCCGTTGTCGATGACCGCGACGAGCGCGCCACCGAGCACGGCGTCCAGGACGCGACCCTTGCCACCGAAGAGGCTGGTGCCGCCGATCACCGCCGCGCCGACGGCGTAGAGCAATACGTTGCTGCCACCGGTGTTGGGGTCGACGGAGTTGGCCCGGCTCGCCGCCACGATGCCGCCGACGGCGGCCATCGAGGAGCAGATCACGAAGACGGAGATGCGGATCCGGTCCACGTTGATGCCGGCCCGGCGGGCGGCCTCCCTGTTGCCGCCGACGGCGTAGACGTGCCGGCCGTAGCTGGTGCGCTGGAGCACGAAGGTCCACACGACCAGCAGCACCGCGATGATCGGCACCACGATCGGCACGCCCTTGAGCGAGACGACCAGGACGTTGCGGCTGCGTTCCAGGTTGAGCACGTAAACGGCGGCGCCGAGGATGACGCCGAGGCCGACGATCCGGGCGCCCACCACGGCGATCGGATCGGTGATCAGCCCGCGCGTGGCCCGGTTGCGGTGTCGCACCAGCTGCACGGTCGCGTACCCGGCCAAGGCCAGGGCGGCCAGCGTCCAGCCGAGCACGGGGGAGAGATTGCGGTTGGCGATCGCGACCAGGGTCTCGTCGCGTACCGAGATGTTGGCGCCCTCCTTCATGAGCTCCAGCACGACGCCCTGGAAGGCGAGGAAGCCGGCGAGGGTGACCACGAAGGACGGGATGCCCACCTTTGCGACCAGCAGGCCGAGGGTGGTGCCGATGACGACGCCGGTGGCGACGGCGGCGAGCACCGCCACGTACCAGGGGTAGCCGAACACGGTGACCACGTTGGCCAGCACGGCGGCGCAGACACCGCTGGCGAAACCGGCCGACAGGTCGATCTCCCCCAGCAGCAGGACGAAGACGAGGCCCATCGCGATCAGCGTGACCGCCGCACCCTGGGTGAACAGGTTCGCGAAGTTGCCGGCGGTGAAGAACGAGGGACTGTGGATGGAGAAGCCGACGCAGAGTGCGAGGAGCATGAGAACCGCAGGCAGCGCGCCAATGTCCCCGCCGCGTACCCGGCGCCAGTAGTTGTTCAGGTGGCTGCCGACCGTGGGCGCCGGCGCGACGGCGGCCGGGCCCTGCTCCTTGACGGCGGTGGTGGTCATCGGACGGCTCCCGGGATGGTGTCGGTGGACCCCGTGGCGGTATCGGCGCTGCCCGCACCCGCCTCGGCGAGACCGAGGTGGCCGGAGCGGCCGGCGGTGATCAGCTCGACCACCTGCGAGTGGGTGATGTCGGTGGTCTTCACCTGCGCGACCATCTGGCCCAGGTAGAGCGCGGCGATCCGGTCGGAGACGGCGAATACGTCGTTCATGTTGTGCGAGATGAGCACCACGGCCAGGCCCCGGTCGGCGAGCCGGCGGACCAGTTCCAGCACCTGGGCGGTCTGCGCGACGCCGAGCGCGGCGGTCGGTTCGTCGAGGATGACCAGCTTGCTGTTCCAGAGCACCGCCTTGGCGATGGCCACGGTCTGGCGCTGGCCGCCGGAGAGACTGGAGACGTGCTGGCGCAGCGACTTCACCGTACGGACGCTGAGCCCGGCGAGGGTCTCGGCGGCCATCTGCTCCATGGTGGGTTCGTCGAGCACCAGGCCGCTGTGCTTCTCCCGACCGAGGAACATGTTCTGCACGATGTCGAGGTTGTCGCAGAGCGCGAGGTCCTGGTAGACGACCTCGATGCCGAGCGCGGCGGCGTCCCGGGGGCCGCTGATGCTCACCGGACGACCCTCGAAGAGGAACTCGCCGCTGTCGGTGGGGTAGATGCCGCTGATGCACTTCACCAGGGTCGACTTGCCGGCGCCGTTGTCGCCGACGAGGGCGGTCACCTCGCCGGCATGAGCGGAGAAGGCGACGTCGCGGAGTACCTGGACGGGACCGAAACTCTTGTCGATCCCGCGTAGTTCCAGCAGGGGGGTCGCGGACACGGGGTTTCCTTTGCGCGGAGGGGAGATCGGAGCCGTCCGATGCGGGGCGCCGCCCGGCACGGAGGTGACCGTGCCGGGCGGCGCCGCCGGGGAGCGGGTGGGACGCGTACGGGTCAGCTGATGCCGGCGTCGGCGCAGAGCTTGGCGTACTCGCCGGCGCAGACCTCGTCCTTGGTGACGAATCCGTCGGCGATGACGTCCTTGACGCTCTCCTTGTAGATGGCCTTGGGGGTGAGCAGGACGGCGTCCACGTCACGGCCCCCCTCCGGGTCCTTGACCGTCTGACCGGTCTCCTTCTTCTCGCCCTTGGCCAAGGCGATGGCCAGGTCGGAGGCGGCCTTCGCCTCCTCCTTGATCGCCTTGTAGACGGTCATGCACTGGTCGCCGGCGAGGATGTTCTGCAGGCCCTGCACCGTGGCGTCCTGGCCGGTCACCGGGACCTTGCCGTTGAGCTTGTTCTTCTTCAGCACCGAGATGGCCGCGTTGCCGAGGCCGTCGTTGGCCGCCAGCACCCCGTCGATCTTGCCGCCGGCCTTGGTGAGCTGCTGCTCGAAGATCGTGGCGGCCTGGGTGTTGTCCCAGTCCGGCACGGAGTCGTCGGCGACCTTGGTGTATTCCTTCGAGTCGAACTTCGGCTTGAGCACCGAGTCGTACCCGCTCTTGAACAGCGTGGCGTTGTTGTCGGTCGGCGACCCGTTCAGGTAGGCGATCGCCGGGTTCTTGGCGCCCTTGTCGGTCAGGCACTTGGCCAGGCCCTCGCCCTGCAGCTTGCCGACGGCCTCGTTGTCGAAGCTGACGTAGTACTGCGCGGAGCCGCCGAGGGTGAGGCGGTCGTAGTCGATGGTGGCGACACCCTGCGACTTGGCCTTGTCGAGGACGGCCTTGCCGGTGCCGGAGTCCAGGTTGACGATCATCAGAACGGTGACCCCGTTGGTGATCATCTGGTCCGCGATGGTCTGGAAGGCGCCCTTGTCGCCCTGCGCGTTCTGGATGTCGTAGTCGACGTTCGCGGCCTTGAACGCCTCCTCCAGGAACTTGCGGTCCGCGCCCTCCCAGCGGGCGGAGGACTTGCTGTCCGGAAGGATCACGCCGATCTTCGGCTTCTTGTCGTTGCTGCCGCCGGCCTCGTTGCTGCCGGAGTTGTCGCCGCAGGCGACCATGCTGCCAGTGGCCAGCAGGCCCACGGCGGCGAAGGTGAGGAAGCCCTTGCGCATCTGCACGGGTCCTTTCGGGTTCTTGGGGGAGAGAACATGCCGTGTTTGTTGTGCCCGGCAACGTATTCCCGCCCACCAGTCGCCCGCAAGCCCGTCGAGGTCAGAAGATTGTTGGCTGCGGTAACAATTCAGCAACGTGGTTATGTCCCACCGGACATACACCCGCAATCACCTTGGGTGACCCTCCCCTTCCCCTGCGTTGATCATGGAGTTGGCGGTGGAGTTGATCGCCACTCAGGCCGCAACTTCATGATCAACCCGCCGGTTGGGGGTCAGGGATGGCTGGCGATGGGAGCGGGGGTGGCGCTGGTCAGGGTCACCAGATCCCCGGGGGAGAGTTCCAGCTGCAGGCCACGACGGCCGGCGCTGACGAAGACCGTGTCGTGGGTCAGCGCGGAGTTGTCCAGCACGAGGGGCAGCCGCTTGCGCTGGCCGAGCGGACTGATGCCGCCACGGACGTAGCCGGTGGCCCGCTCGGCGACCAGCCGGTCCGCGAGCACCGCCCGCTTCCCGCCGACCGCCGTCGCCAGGGCCTTCAGGTCCAGCTCGCCGGTGACCGGCACGACCGCCACGGTCAACGCGCCGTCGACCTCGCAGACCAGCGTCTTGAAGACCCGTTCCGGAGCAGCTCCGATGGCCGCCGCGACCAGCGCGCCATAGTTCGGCGCGTCGGCTGGGACCTGGTACGGATGGACGCGGTGCGCGATCCTCCGCTTCGCCAGTAGCGCCGTCGCCGGAGTGCTCTGTCCCGCCATGGCGTCACGCTAACCCGGTGGTACCCGCCCGGCCACCGCCCGCCGGTGCGGGGCGGCAGACCAGCGTCGTCGGCGCACCGGCGATCCTGGTCAGCACCAGGCTCGCCGCGTTGCCGCCGGCCAACTTCAGGTCGCGTCGCAGCTTCTCCGGCTCCAGCGCCGAACCTCGCTTGAGGATCTCCACCCGGCCGACGTGACGCTCGCGGAGCAGGGCGCGGAGGCGCTTCAGCGAGAACGGCAGCACATCGGTGATCTCCAGGCAGCGGGCGAACGGGGTGGCGGACGGGGTGTCCGCGTACAGGTAGGCGATGGTCGGATCGGCCAGTGTGGCGTCCAGCGCCTCGGCCAACTCGGCGACCAGGTGCGTGCGGACCACCGCCGCGTCCGGGTCGTACAGGTAACGGCGCACCGGCCCGACCGGGGCCTCGGCGTCCCCCGAACCGGTGAGGGTGTGGACCATGTCCCCGCGCAGCAGGCTCGCCCGGCGGGGCACCTCGGCCAGCCGCCCGCACCAGAGCGTCGCCTCCACCAGGTCGCCGTCCACGCTGACCCACTCCGCCTCCGCGCCGGCCGGGATCAGCGCGTGGTCGATGCCTGGGGCGACCTTCACCACCGGGTACGCCACCCGCTCCGTGAGGCTGGTCACGAAGTCCCAGGGCGGGGAGTAGAGGTTCGGGTCGAAGACGCGTCGCCCGGTACCGGCCCGCCGTCGCGCCGGATCGCAGAAGACACCCTCCACCCGGGACACGTCGAACCGCATCGCGTCGCCGACCTCCACGGTGAACAGTTCGGCCAGCCCGGCGGCCCCGGCGTTCAGGGCGGCCATCGCGGCGGTGACCGGATCCGCCTCCACTCCGTACACCCGGATGCCGGCACGGGCGGCGGCGAGCGCGTCGGCACCGATGCCGCAACCGAGGTCGGCGAGGCTGCGCACGCCGGCGGCGCGCAACCGGTCGGCCCGCCGCTGTGCGACCGGCCGGCGGGTGGCCTGTTCCAGCCCGGCCCGGGTGAGGAACATGCCGGCGGCCTCGGCGCCGAACTTCCCGACCGCCCGTCGGCGTAGCTCGGCCTGGGTGAGCGCGGCGGCGGCCAGCCCCGCCGGCACCCCGGCCGAGCGGAGCGCGGCCGCCGCGGTCAGCGGGTCGCCGCCGGCCAGCTCGGTCGCCGCGGCGAGCGCTGCCGACCCCTCGGGGGTACGCAGCGCGGCAAGCTGGTCGAGATCCACCCTGCCATTGTCCCGGCCCGGCCCGCAGTGGCTGGCGGTGGTGTCAGCGCGTGGGGGTCGTGGCGACGAAGGCCCGCCAGCTCGACGGGGCGAACGCGAGCACCGGGCCGGCCGGGTCCTTGCTGTCCCGGACGGCGACGACGCCGGGCAGGTTGGCGGCGACCTCGACGCAGGCGCCGCCGTTGGCGTTACTGCGGGAGGACTTGCGCCAGGTGGCGTGGGTCAGGTCCATGTCTTCGCCACTTCCATGATGATTCGGGTGGACTGCCCCAGCGGCAGCGCCTCGGCGTTCACAGTCTCCCAGCGCCGGCCGAGGGCGGCAATGTCGTTCGGGCTGTCCACGGTCTGCCCCCGGAGCTGGTTGTCCAGGTGGGCCAGCTCGACGCCGCCGTCGAGCCGGGCCAGGATGAACGCCCCGTGGAGCCCGATATGCCAGGGGGCGTCGGCCGGCACGACCCGCACCTGCACGTTCGGCTCGGCGGCGACGGTCAGCAGGTGTTCCAGTTGCTCGGCCATGGCGGCCCGGTCGCCGACCTGCCGGCGCAGCGCCTGTTCCTCCAGCACGGCGACGAACTGGGGCCGCCGGTCGCCGGCGAGCACCGCCTGCCGGGCCAGCCGGGCCACCACCCGCGCCTCGACCTCGTCGGCGGTCAGCTCGCCGCCCAGGGCGAGCATCGCCCGCGCGTACGCCTCGGTCTGGAGCAGCCCGGGGATCACCGTGGGGTCGTACCAGCGCAGCGAGGTCGCCTCCCGCTCGACCTCCTCCCACGGGCGGAACCAGTCGGGCGCGGCGTGGAACCGGATCAGCTCCAGCATGGTGCCGAAGAGGTCGCCGGTGTCCAGCGCCCGGTCCAGCCGGGCTAGGTAGTCCGGGGTGACCGGGGCGTGGCCCAGCTCGACCGCGCTCACGTGCGACGACGAGTAGTTGACCAGCTTGCCCAGTTCCTCCTGGCTGAGTCCCTGCGCCTGGCGGGCCCGGCGTAGCTGGGCCCGCAGGAACGTCAGTGTCGGTATCCGGGACACCGGTCTCTCCTCTCCACGGCTTCGGCAGCGGCCACCGACCGTAGGGATCCGGCCACCCTGTGGCGAGGGCTTGTCGGCATGTCGCGGTGACGACTGGCGGAACTGTGGCGGCACGGCGATTCGGCCGGGGTGGGGTCGCGGTGGCTCGGTCCACTCCGCTTGCGGTAGGTGGGGGTGTTGTCGCGGGCGGACACCGCGACATGCGGAGATCGAAGTGGGTCAAGGTGCGGAAGCCCTGCAAACGGGGTGGGGTCCTGCCCGGCGTGACGGCGACACGAGGACGTGCGTTGGCACTCTCCTTGACGGAGTGCTAGCCGAGGAATAACCTGCGATTAGCACTCTCACCCTGAGGGTGCCAGCTTCCGGGCCTTTCGGCGCGGAGGCTGAACGCCAGGCGGACCGGCACCCGCGACGACGGCCCCGCCCGGTGGCATGTGGCAGATTGACGCTGGTCGGCCTCGCCGTCCGGCTACGAAACCAGTACCCCAGGAGGGTATGCCCGTGACTACCGCGACCAAGGTTGCGATCAAGCCGCTCGAGGACCGGATCGTGGTCCAGGCGAACGAGGCTGAGACCACCACGGCGTCGGGCATCGTGATCCCCGACACCGCCAAGGAGAAGCCGCAGGAGGGCACCGTCCTCGCTGTCGGCCCGGGCCGGATCGACGACAAGGGCAACCGCGTGCCGCTCGACGTCAAGGTCGGCGACACCGTCCTCTACTCGAAGTACGGCGGCACCGAGGTCAAGTACGCCGGCGAGGAGTACCTGGTGCTCTCCGCCCGTGACGTCCTCGCGGTCATCGAGAAGTAAGCAACCGATCAGTGTCGTTGCCCCGGTCCGGCTCGCCGGGCCGGGGCACCGTCGCTTCGAAGGGACATACATGGCGAAGATCCTGAGCTTCTCGGACGACGCCCGGCACCTGCTGGAGCACGGTGTCAACGCCCTCGCGGACGTGGTCAAGGTGACCCTCGGCCCGCGCGGGCGCAACGTCGTCCTGGACAAGAAATTCGGTGCGCCGACGATCACCAACGACGGTGTGACCATCGCCAAGGAGATCGAGCTCACCAACCCGTACGAGAACCTCGGCGCGCAGCTGGTCAAGGAGGTGGCGACGAAGACCAACGACGTCGCCGGCGACGGGACCACCACCGCCACCGTGCTGGCCCAGGCGATGGTCCGCGAGGGCCTGCGCAACGTGACCGCCGGGGCCAACCCGACCGGTCTCAAGCGGGGTATCGACGCGGCGGCCGCCAAGGTCTCCGAGGCGCTGCTCGGCCGCGCCGTCGAGGTCTCCAGCAAGGAGGCGATCGCCAACGTCGCGACGATCTCCGCGCAGGACGCCACCATCGGCGAGCTGATCGCCGAGGCGATGGAGAAGGTCGGCCGCGACGGTGTCATCACCGTCGAGGAGGGCTCCGCGCTCACGACCGAGCTCGACGTCACCGAGGGTCTCCAGTTCGACAAGGGCTTCATCTCGCCGAACTTCGTCACTGACGTGGAGGCGCAGGAGGCGGTCCTGGAGGACCCGTACATCCTCATCACCACGCAGAAGATCTCGGCGATCGAGGAGCTGCTGCCGCTGCTGGAGAAGGTTCTCCAGAACAGCAAGCCGCTGCTGATCATCGCCGAGGACGTCGAGGGCCAGGCGCTGTCGACCCTGGTGGTCAACGCGATCCGCAAGACCGTCAAGGTCTGCGCGGTCAAGGCCCCCGGGTTCGGCGACCGCCGCAAGGCGATGCTCCAGGACATGGCGATCCTGACCGGCGCCGAGCTGGTCGCCCCGGAGCTGGGCTACAAGCTCGACCAGGTCGGCCTGGAGGTGCTCGGCACCGCCCGGCGGGTCGTGGTCGACAAGGAGAACACCACCGTCGTCGACGGTGGCGGTCAGGCCGCCGAGGTCGCCGACCGGGTCGCGCAGATCCGCAAGGAGATCGAGGCGTCCGACTCCGAGTGGGACCGGGAGAAGCTGGCCGAGCGGCTGGCGAAGCTCTCCGGCGGCATCGCGGTCATCAAGGTGGGCGCGGCGACCGAGGTCGAGATGAAGGAGCGCAAGCACCGCATCGAGGACGCCATCGCCGCGACCAAGGCCGCGGTCGAGGAGGGTACGGTCCCCGGCGGCGGCGCCGCCCTGGCCCAGATCCTCCCGGCGCTCGACGATGACCTGGGCCTCACCGGCGACGAGAAGGTCGGTGTGTCGATCGTGCGCAAGGCGCTGGTCGAGCCGCTGCGTTGGATCGCCCAGAACGCCGGCCACGACGGCTACGTGGTGGTGCAGAAGGTCGCCGGCAAGGAGTGGGGCCACGGCCTCGACGCCGCCACCGGCAGCTACGTCGACCTGGTGAAGTCCGGCATCATCGACCCGGTGAAGGTGACCCGCAACGCCGTCACCAACGCCGCGTCGATCGCCGGCCTGCTGCTCACCACGGAGAGCCTCGTGGTGGAGAAGCCGGCGAAGCCGGAGCCGGCCGCCGCCGGTGGCCACGGCCACGGCCACGGCCACCAGCACGGTCCGGGTTTCTGACGACCCGACCACACGGCAGACGAAGGGCGCACCGTCATCGCGACGGTGCGCCCTTCGGCGTCTGTCAGGGCGGGTCCGTCCCGCCGCCCGCGGCGTCTCGCAGGCGAGCGTCAAGCGGTGCCCGGCGTTGGTTACGGAACGCTGACGTGGTTGGCGCAGCACCCGGCCGGCCGATCAGACTGGGTTGATGAGCAGCACCCCTCGCGGCCTGGCCGCACTGGCCGGGATCACCGCCGCGGTGGTGGCGATCGGGGCCGCCGAGCCGGTGGCGGTCCTCACCGGTCCCCGGTCGGCGCCGCTGATCGCCGTCGGTGGGCTCGTGGTGGACGTCGTCCCCGAGCCGCTGAAGCAGTTCGCCATCGCCGTCTTCGGCCGGTACGACAAGATCGCCCTGCTGGTCGGGACGGCGCTGCTGCTGGCCGCCGCCGCCGCGTTGCTCGGGCGGGCGGCGGTACGTCGACTGTGGCTCGGCCTGGCCGGTGTCGCGGCCTTCACCATCCTCGGGGTGGCCGCCGCGCTCAGCCGGGCCGGCGCGGACGCCACCGACGCGCTGCCCGCGCTGGTCGGCGGGGGACTGGGCGCGCTGACGCTCTGGGCCTTCCTGGCCGGGCCGCTGGAGATCGACCCGTGGCCGTGGACCCCACCGACGCCCCCAGCAGCCCCGGCCGCCGCCGGGCGGTCGGCCGGTCAGCTGCCGTGGGACGCCGCTGCGGGGGCGCGGCAAACCCCACGTGGCGTGGAGGCCGTCGGCGCGGTGCCGGCGGCCGGTCCGGCGGAGGCGCCCGGCGGGGTGCCGGCGGCTGGTGGCGCGCGGGACCCAGGGGGACGGGCAACGGACGGGCCGACGCCGGTGGGCGGCATCGATCCGCAGGCGCGGCGGCGGTTCCTGCGCGGTGTGGGTGTGCTGGCCGGCGCGGCGGCGGTCACCGGCGTGGGCGGGCACTGGCTCGCCGGCCGGCGTGACGTGTCGGCGGCCCGGCGGGGCGTCCGGCTGCCCGCCCCGGTCTCCCCGGCCCCGGCTGTCCCGGCCGGTGCGGACCTGTCGCTGGCGCAGCTCGCCCCGTACGTCACCCCCGGCAGCGGCTTCTACCGGATCGACACGGCCCTGGTGGTGCCGCAGGTGGACCCAGAGAGCTGGCGGCTGCGCATCCACGGGCGGGTTCGTCGCCCGGTCGAGCTGAGCTACGCCGACCTGCTCGCCCGACCGATGGTCGAGCGGTACGTGACCCTGGCCTGCGTCTCCAACGAGGTGGGCGGCGATCTGATCGGCAACGCCCGCTGGTTGGGCGTACCGATCGGCGAGCTGCTGGACGAGGTCGAGCCGGAGGCGGGCGCGGACCAGGTGGTGGGGCGCTCGGTGGACGGCTGGACCTGCGGCACCCCGACCGCGGTGCTGCGCGACGGGCGGGACGCGCTGCTGGCGGTCGGCATGAACGGCGAACCGCTGCCGGTCGCGCACGGCTTCCCGGTCCGGATGGTGGTGCCCGGCCTGTACGGGTACGTCTCGGCCTGCAAGTGGGTGGCCGAGCTGGAGCTGACCAGCTTCGCCGACTTCGACGCGTACTGGGTGCCCCGCGGATGGTCGGCCCAGGGGCCGGTGAAGACCCAGTCCCGGATCGACACGCCGCGTCCACGCAACCGGTTGACCGCCGGGCCGGTCATGGTGGCCGGGGTGGCCTGGGCACAGCACCGCGGCATCGGCCGGGTGGAGGTGCGCGTCGACGACGAGCCGTGGCGGGAGGCCACGCTCGCCCCGACGGTTTCGGTGGACACCTGGGTGCAGTGGTCGTGGCGCTGGACGGCCACCGCGGGCCGGCACACCCTCCAGGTCCGGGCCACCGATGCCACCGGCGCGACCCAGACCGGGCAGGAGCAGCCGGTCGCCCCCGATGGTGCCACCGGTTGGCACACGGTGACGGTGACCGTCCGCTGAGGCACCGGGGCCCGTACATCCGTGACGTGGCGGCGCCGCGTCCGAGGTGCGGGACGCGGCGCCGGCGGGTGGCGGTCGGGATCAGGCGATCTTGCGCTGCTCCGGTACGGCGGACTTGTGCGGGTGGCCCAGCCGCGCCTCCAGCCGGGCGATGTCGACCCGGGTCTGGCGGCGGTCGGCGAGGTCCTCCCAGCCGAGGGCGAGCAGGCGCAGTCGCTCGGACTCGCTGAACCCGCCCCAGACGCCGTACGGCTCACGCACGGAGAGAGCGTGGGCGGCGCACTCGGCCCGGACGGGGCAGGCGCGGCAAACTGCCTTGGCGCCGGACTCGCGGCGCAGGCGTGAGGAGCCGCGCTCGCCGTCCGGGTGGAAGAACTGGGCGCTGTCGCGGCCTCGGCACGCGCCCAGCCGCTGCCAGTCCCACAGGTCGACGATGGGTCCGGGCAGTCTACGTACGTTCGACATCAGCACCCCTCCTCCCGCGCGGCACCGCGGAAGATCCTCGTTGAACCGGCGTCCGGGTGGTGTCCGCGCAGGCGCACCGTATCCGGCCTGGCGTCTCGGTACCCGAGCTTTACCCGGCTCACACGTGTGTGATCGAAAACCACGGCAACTCGCGGCAAATGCCCCATATGTCGGAAAAGTTCGGAGGATTGCCGGGAACCTCCTCCCCGGGAGACCCGGCCATGGTCTGCTCTCTGCGGAGAGGAGACCACAGTGCGTAACGTTCTCGTCTGTGTACGAACACCGCTCGCCGCGCAGCAGTTGACGTCGGCCGCCACACGGCTCGGCCTGGCCGCGGTCGTGCGGACGGCCGTCTCCGACCCCGAGGTGATGCTGCGGCTCGCCGAACGCCCGGTCGACGTCGTGCTCGCCGACACCGCCCTCACCCGACCCGACAGCGCCGGGTTCGTCCGCCGGGTGCTGGCCCGCGCGCCCCAGGCCGCGGTGCTGCTGCTCGGCGCGGAGGAGTCCGACGCCGCGGCGGCCACCATCAGCGCCGGTGCCCGGGGCCTGATCCAGGGCACCGACCACGACCTGACCAGCGCGGTGGCCAAGGCCCTGCTGTTGCTCTCCGCCCCCGGTCGCACGAACCGTCACCGGGTGACCGACCCGGCGCGGGACACCGCGGCGGTCGGCGCGCCGCCCCGGCCCACCGCCGGCCGGAACCCGACCAAGCCGGGGCCCGGCTGGTCAGCCGTGGGCGACGGGCCCGGCGGCACCCCGGCCGTGGTGCCGGTGCAGCGCGGCGACGACGAGGTCGAGGCGGAAACCGCCGAGGCGGAGGCCCCGGTGCCGGCGGGCCAGCGGGGCGGACCCACCACCCGGGGCGGACGCGGCGCGGTCGGGCTGACCGAACGGGAGTTGCAGGTGCTGCTCGGCATGGCCGAGGGGAAGAGCAACGCCGAGATCGGGCGGGAGCTGTTCGTCTCCGAGGACACCGTCAAGACCCACGCCCGCCGGCTGTTCCGCAAGCTCGGCGCCCGGGACCGGGCGCACGCGGTGGCCGCCGGTTTCCGCGCCGGCCTGGTCGCCTGAGCTGTCGCGGCGCGGTCAGTCGCCGCTGGTCCCGTCGTCCTCGGCGGCCTCGGTCAGCGTGTCGTGTACGCCGTCGGCGTAGCCGCGCGCGTATTCCCAGGTGACGTAGTGGTCCGGATCCGGGTCGTACGCCGGCTCGTGCACCCGGGGCTGGCCCGAGTTCAGCAGGTGGCGCAGGTTGCCCCGGAGCAGGTCCCAGTCGAAGTAGTGCGGCTCACGGCAGTCCTCGCACTCGATGACCAGCCCGCGCACCCCGATCGGCGCCAGCAGGGCCTGGTAGATCTCCAGGTCGGCCAGATCCTCCAGCACGTCCTGGCGCTCGGCCTCGGTCAGCGGGTCGAGCTGATCCTCGTCACGCGGATCGTGCAGGCTGGCAGCCGGATCGGCCGGGTCGCCGTTGAACGGGTCGATGGGCTCGTCGTGCACCCCCTCACCGTAGTCCCCGCAGGCCCCGGACG
>NZ_SMKF01000068.1 GCF_004348325.1 Micromonospora sp. KC213
GGGGGGGAGGTTGTACCGGGTGCGGAGGTCGGTCGCTTCGTCGGGGCGATGCAGGGCGTCCAAGGCGTTCGCCAGCAGCCAGGCGGCCCGGGACGCCAGGCGGGAATCGGGGGGCAGGCCGCCCAGCACCGGCCGGAGCAGGCGCTCCGCGTCGGTCGGCTGGTCCCCGCGCAGCAGCAGCTCACCGGTGAGCAGATCCACCTGGGCGGCCTCACCGAACGCCTCGATCGAGCGCAGTCGGCCGGCCACCCCGTCCAGCCGGTCCAGAGCCGCGACCAGCCGCTCCTCACCGGCCAGCACCCGGGCCCCCGCCTCGGCCGCCAGCGCCCGTTCGTACGTCACCACGGGCGGCTCCTCCGGCAGCCCGGCGAGCGCCCCGGCGACCGCGTCCACCACATCGATCAGGGCAACCGCGGCCGGCAGGTCACCAGCCCAGAACAGGGCCAGCAGTTGCCGCCGCCGGGCACGCAGCTCGTCCACCCGCAGCTGCGCGAGGCGGTACGCGGTCGCTGCCGCGTCGAACCGCTCCGCGGCGAGCGCGTCCCGGTCGCCCTGGTAGAGGATGTCGCCGGCCTGCTCCAGCACCTCCGCCCGGTGGGGGAGGTTGTCCGGCCCGTCGAGGTTGTCGGCGAGCTGGTCCAGCAGCGCCAACGCCGGCTCGGTCTCACCGAGCCCCGCATAGACGCCGGCCAGCAGGTGCCGGCACCGGTCGGCCTCGGCCTGCGCACCGAGTCGATCCAGCCCGATCACGGCCTCCTCCGCCACCTCGGCGGCCTCGCTCAGCCGCCCGGCCGCCCGGTACGCGTTGGCCAGGTCCCAGCGTAGGAAGGCGTCGCCCTCGGCACCCTGCTCCACGCAGAGAGTCACCGCCTCGGCGAAGTCCTCGATCGCGTCGGCGGCCCGGTCGGCAACCATGAACGCCTGCCCCCGGGCCACCCGCACCGCCAGCCGTGCGCCGGCCGGAGCGACCGGCAGCGCCTCGTCGCAGGCGGCCACCGCGTCGGCCGGGTCGTCCGCCCAGCGGGCGTACGCCAGGCAGGCGAAGGTCAGCATGTCGTCGGCACCCACCGCACGGGCGAGACGACGGGCCCGGTCCGCCGCCTCCCGGACCTGCTCGCCGTGTTCCATCCGTTCCAACACGTGCACCCGGTGCAGCGCCGTCCGGGCGGCCAGCCACGGATCGACATCCGCCTCGGCCGCCGCCCGCTCCACCGCCGCCAGCGCCTCCGTCCAACGTTCCCGGTGAACGTACGCCAGCGCCAGCCGGTCGTGCGCGGCGGCGCGTTCCCGCTGGTCGCCGTGGTCATCGAGGTAGTCCACCGAAGTCCGGACCAGGCTCAGCCCCTCGTCGGCGTCGACGTCGGACATGCAGAGCAACGCGCCCAGCCGCCCGGCCACCACCTGCGCCCGCAGCGGGTCGGGCACCTCCTGCCAGGCCGCGAGCGCCCGCCGGTTGGCCTCGATCGCCTCGGCGCGGGCCTCGTCGGCCGACTCGTCCACCTCGGCCACGCGCAGCTCCAGCCGGCGGGCCACGACCGCCGGCGGCTGGTCGGTGCCGGCGAACCGCTCGTCGTACGCCCGCAGGGCGGCGAGCAGCCCGTCCCGCCGGTGGGTACGCCAGCACTCCTCGGCGAGGTCGAGCAGTTCCTCGGCATCCGCTCCGGCCGGCACCGGCACTGGCTCCCGACGGGGAGCCGGTGTCGCCGTCGGGGTGGACGCCGGACGGCGACGCACGCTGGCCGACAGCGGCAGGTGCTCCCCCTCAGGTCCGGCGGCGAGCCGCCTGTCGATCAGCTCCGACTGGTGCCGGGTGCCGTTGCGGGCATCGAAGCGGGCGGCCAGCGCGGTCGCGGCGCCGGCCAGCTCATCGGCGAGGGTGTCCACCGGTACCTCGCCGGCCGGCCGGTCGCCGAACGCCCGGCGGTGCACGGTCAGCCCGCCGGGCGCCTGCCGCAGCGCGGCGGCAGCGGCGGCGGCGAAGTGCATCGCGGCGGCCGGGGTCGGGGCGCGGTCCAGCCAGTCCAGGTGGCGCTCGACCAGCTCCAGGGCGCGTGCCCCGTTGCCGGTCACCGTGCAGAACTCGACGTGGTCGGCGATGTCCCACAGGTCCGACAGGTTGGCACGCAGCCGCCGGTACGCCTCCCGGTGCGCGTCCCGGGCGGCATCCCGCCGGTCGGTGCCCAGGTACGCCGGCAGCAGGGCGGTGAGGATGGCCTGCGGTTGCTCGGTGCAGTGCAACCGCCCGGAGAGGACCGGCTCGGCCAGCGCCACCGCCTCGTCGGGACGGCCCACCTCGATCAGGTGCTGCACCTGCGTGGTCGGGTCGCAGCCGGCGCAGTCGGAGAGGGCGTCCCGGGGGGTGGTCAGCCACCTGCGGTACCACTCGGCGGCCTCGTCGTGCGCGCCGACGTGCCGGGCGACCAGGTATCGGTGCTTGTGCACGGCCTGCGGGGTGTGCCCGGTGTCCCGGTAGCGCCGTTCCATGTCGTCGAGCACCGCCCGGGTGCGGTCCAGCGGCAGCTCGGGGAACTTCAGCATGGCGTTGACCATGTATTTGAAGTGCCAGAGCAACTGGTGTGTGAAGCGCTGGTGGTAGGGCTGCGCGTCACGGTCGAACTCGGCCAGGCACCAGGAGAAGGTCACGAAGGACTTCGCCGGCTCGCCGCCGTAGACGTACGATGTGGTCGCCTGCATTCGGGCGGCGAACGCGAGGTGCCGGTCGCCGTCGGCCTCGGCCCGCCGGATGAGCTGCTCCAGCGCGGCGATCTGCCCCACGCCGTACGGCATGTTGTGGACCTCGTGCAGCGCCCGCCACAGGTCGTCGTTGGTCACGCCTCACTCCCGTCCGGTACGGCCCGGCCGAGCAGGCCGAGGAAGGAACTGTTCAGCAGCGCGGCGTCGGCCGCGCGGATGGGATGGTGCCCGAGCAGGAGGGCCTGTCCGTAGAGCGCCTCGACGGCGAGCCCGACCAGCTCCTGGTCGGTCAGCGTGGTGACCCGGCGGACCAGCGGGTTGCGGTGGTTGAGCACCAGTTGCGGGCGGTCCGGCGGCGCGGAGGCGGCCAGCGCGTCCAGCACCCCGCCCCACAGCTCGTCGGCCTTGTCGCGGCTGGCCGCGAGCTGGTCGTTGAACGCCGCCGACCGGCTGACCAGGTAGAGGGCCGGCAGCGAGACCGGGTCGTACGCCCGGACCACCACCTCGCAGCCGAGCCGCTCCAGGGCCCGCTGCGCGCCGGTCAGGAAAGGCCGCAGAGCCAGCTCGGCCTGCGGGTCGAGGGTGTCGAACCGGGTGGTCAGGTCGCTGGGCTCCAGCCGTTCGATGAGCACGGAACGGTCCACCGTGGGCAGTCGCTCGATCAGCTCGGTGTCGTACGTGTAACCGCCGTTGACCACGGCCAGATCCTGCGCGGCGGCGACGGCGGCGAGCTGTCGGAACTCGTCGAGACTGGCCGCGTACCGGATGAGGCCGTGCAGTTGGCGGAACTCGGCGAGGGTGAGCGCGCCGACGTTGGTGTCCATCGGCCACCACTGGTCGACCAGGCGGAGCATCTCGTCGTCGTGCAGGGCCAGCGCCTTGACGCCGAGGTGGTGCACCTGGAGGAACTCGGCGAGCCGGCGCGGGGCGTGCTGGGCGAGCCGGACCAGCCAACCGCGCACCTGGTCGCCCAGCGCCTCCCGGGTGGCGGCGAGCAGGGTGTCCTCGTACAGCGACTCGCGGCTGGCGGTGGGACGCAGCTCGGTGGCGTCCACCACGCACTGGGCGAAGAACGCCCAGTCCGGCAGCAGGCCGTCGGCCTGCTCGGTGAGGAGCATCCGCTTGAGGTGCACCCGGTGGCCGGCGCGGGCGGCCGGGTTCACCGGAGTCGGCAGGATGAACGCCACCCCGGTCAGCCCCGCCTCGGGCACCGCCAACGGCAGCACGTCGAACGGCGTGAAGCCGAGGGTCCGCTCGGCGTACCGGACCAGGGCCGGCCGGTCCAGCGGCGCGTCCGGCCGAGTCGGCCAGGGCGGCGGGCCGGCGGTGGTGGGTGTGTCGCCGACCCGGACGTCAACCGGCAGCAGGCTGCCGTAGAGGCGGGCCAGCTCGACGACCGTCGGCGTACCGAGCCACTGGTCGGCGTCGCGCCGGGGCACCAGGGTCACCGTGGTGCCGGTTTCGGCGCGCTGCTGGTCGGCCGGCGCGAGCGCGACTGCGTACCGACCGTCCGACCAGCCCGTCCAGAGCACGGTGGGCTGGTCGCGGTGCCGGGTGACCACCCGGATCTCGTCGGCGACCAGGAAACAGGAGAGCAGGCCGATACCGAACTGGCCGAGGAACTCGTGCCGGGAGAAGCCCAGCTCGTCCCGCTTCGAGCTACGGCCGATGGTGGCCAGCAGCTCGTGCACCTGCGCCTCGGTGAGCCCGATGCCGGTGTCGTGCACCCGCAGCGTGCCGTCGCCGGTCAGCTCGGGTGGCTCGACCATTACCCGGGCCGGGGCGTCCGGCTCGGACGCGCGCCGGGCGGTGATCGCGTCGACGGCGTTCTGCAGCAGCTCCCGGACGTACACCCGTGGGCTGCCGTAGAGGTGATGGCTGAGCAGGTCGACCACGCCACGCAGGTCGACCTGGAAGGTGCGGTCCACGCGCTCTCCCCGGTCAGATTCCGGCGCTCACCGTACCGGTGAGCGCCGACGGTGTCCGCCCCGTTTGACCCTCGATCGGGTCGAGGGTCCAGGCTCCCCCGACATGACCACCCACCGGCTCGGCCTCCACTTCGGACTGCTCTGGTCTGCCGCCGTCGCCTCCCGCTTCGGCGACTCGGTGCGTACGCCGGCTCTGGCCCTGCTGGCCGCGACGCTGACCCGCGATCCCCGGGCGGTGGCCGTGGTGACCGTCGCGGGGCAGCTTCCGCCGCTGCTGTTCGGCCTGCTCGGAGGGGTGTACGCGGACCGTTGGGACCGGCGCCGGACGATGGTGGCGGTGGACGCCGCGCGGGCGGCGGTGGTGGCGGCGCTCGCCGTGGCGGTCGCGGTGGACCGGGCCGGTGTCGTGGTGCTGGTGGCGACGGCGCTCCTGCTGGCCGCGCTCGGCACGTTCTTCGACGCCGCCGCGTTCGCGCTGCTGCCGACCGTGGTCGTCCCGGCCGCCCTGCCCGCCGCCAACGGGCGCCTCCAGGCCGGCACGGCGGTCGCCGCCGGGTTCCTCGGCGCCCCGCTGGCCGGCGTCCTCTTCGCGGTGTCGGCGGCCCTTCCCTTCGCGGTCGACGCCCTCACGTTCGCCGTGGCGGCCCTGCTGGTGCTCGCCCTTCCGGTCGGGCCGCGGAATGATCGCGGCCAGGTCCGGCCCGGCGAGCAGGGGCAGCCCGTCCGGGCTCACGCGCCGGGCCCGGCCGGGCGTGGCGGGCTCCGCCGGGAGACGCTGGCCGGGGTGGCGTGGCTGCGGGGCGACCGGCTGATGTGGCGGTTGGCGCTGCTCGGCGGGGGCGCGAACCTGGCGATCGGCGCGCTGCTGGCGGTGCTGGTGCTCTACGTGCTGGACGTGCTGCGGGTACCGGCCGCCGGGTACGGGTTGTTCCTGGCCGGAGTGGTGGTGGGCGGACTGGGCGGGGCGTTGACCGCGGGTCGGCTGGCCGCCCGGCTGGGCACGGTGCCGGTGCTGCGCGCGGCACTCGTGGCGCAGTCCGTCGCCCTGGCGGTGTTCGCGCTGGTCCGGCAGCCGGTGATCGGTGGGTTGGCGCTGGCGGTCTTCGGCGCGGGCGGCACGCTGTGGAACAGCCTCTGGGCCGCGTACGGCCAGGCTCGGGTGCCGGCCCGGCTGCTCGGTCGGGTCGGTGCGGCCCAGCGGACGATGACCCTGCTCACCGCGCCGGTCGGCGCGACGGCGGCAGGGCTGGCCGGCGCCGCGTACGGGGTGGGGCCGGTGATGGTGGCGGTGGCGGTGATCTTCGTGCTGGTCACGCTCGCGGCGTGGCGGGCACTGCGGCCGGCCGTTGCGGCATCCGTCGACGCCCCACCCACCAACGGCGGGACGCCAGTGCGGCCAGGGCCGCCCCGCTCGCGTTGATCAGCACGTCGTCGACGGAGGTGACCCGGCCCAGGTCGAGCGCGTACTGCAACCACTCGACCAGGGCGCTGCCGGCCGCGCCGAGCAGGAAGATCCGGCCGACGCCGGCCAGGGCGGCCCAGCGCACCGGGGCGAGGAAGCCCAGTGCGGCGAAGACCAGCAGATTGCCGACGACCTGGACCACGACGGTGGTCAGGCCGTCGTCGAGCAGGTCGACGACGTCGACCAGCGGCACCAGCTTGACCTCGCCGGGCACGTCGCGCGGGGTGAGGATCATCCACACCCAGGGCAGCGTCCCGGCGACGGTGCCCACCTCGGCGACGCTACGCCACCACGCCTCGGCGGGGCTGGGCGCGTCCCGCCGTACCGTGGCCAGCAGTGCCGTGAGCAGTACCGTCACCGGTGCCGCGACCAGGGTGGCGAGCAGCACGTCACCCCACTCCCGCCACACCTGCCCCATCCGGGCAGCCTAACCAACCGGCCCGGGGTGCAGTGACCCGCGCCGAATGCGGCAGATCGGGCCACCGAAGATCGGGACACCGCAACCTGCCGCATTCGGCGCCACCGCCCGGCCCACGCGGCCGGCGGGGCGGGTCAGCGGGACAAGCCGCCCGGCTGGTCACCCTTGACCACGGGGGCGCGGACCAGGTTGCCCCACTCGGTCCACGAGCCGTCGTAGTTACGCACCTGCGGGTAGCCCAGCAGGTGCCGCAGCACGAACCAGGTGTGGCTGGACCGCTCGCCGATCCGGCAGTACGCCACCACGTCGTCCGACGGGCTCAACCCGAGCTGATCGGCGTAGATCGCGCGCAACTCGTCGACGGACTTGAACGTGCCGTCCTCATTGGCGGCGGACTTCCACGGCTTGTTCACCGCACCCGGGATGTGCCCGCCGCGCAGCGCGCCCTCCTGCGGATAGTCCGGCATGTGCAGCATCTCGCCGGTGTACTCGCCCGGCGACCGCACGTCGACCAGCGGCCGGCCGGCGGCGACGTGCGCCATCACCTGCTCCCGGTACGCCCGGATCGGCGCGTCGTCGCGCTGCGGCACCGGGTACTCGGCACGCGAACGGGTGACCTTGTCCCGGGTCAGCTCGCGCCCCTCGGCCACCCACTTCTGCCGGCCACCGTCGAGCAGCCGCACGTCCGGGTGACCGAAAAGCGAGAAAACCCAGAGGGCGTACGCGGCCCACCAGTTGAAGTTGTCGCCGTAGAAGACCACGGTGTCGTCGCGGCCGATGCCCTTCGCGGCGCACAACTCAGCGAAGCTGGCCGCGTCGAGGTAGTCGCGGGTGACCTGGTCGTTGAGTTCGGTATGCCAGTCGACCTTGACGGCGCCCGGGATGTGACCGGTGTCGTAGAGGAGCACGTCCTCGTCCGACTCGACCACGACGAGGCCCTCGTCGCCCAGGTGCTCGGCCAACCACTCGGTGGTGACGAGACGCTGCGGGTCGGCGTACGACTGGAGGCGGGGATTCGGATCACTCGGCACAGGCATGATCCCCAAGGTACGCCGGATCGGCGTCAACCGAGGGCCATCGGATGCAGCGAGCCGGGTCGGCCGCTCGTCGGGGTGCAGCGGAACCGGCCGCCCACACGTGTCAGGCGCGGGACCCGCCGACCACAGAGGATCGACATGACCGTACGGCAGCAGACCGGGACACCCCCGGACGCCGCGCCAGCCGGGGAGTTCACCGACTTTTACCAGGCACACTTCCATCGGATCGCGGTGCAGCTCTACGCGTACCTGGGGGACCACGCCGAGGCGCAGGACCTCACCCAGGAGGCGTTCTGCCGGACGCTGGAACGCTGGGACCGGGTCAGCGGGTACGACGATCCGTCGGCCTGGGTCCGACGGGTGGCCTGGAACCTGGCGACCAGCCGGTTGCGCCGGATGCGGACCGCCGTGCGGCACCTGGCCCGGCAGCGGGAGGAACACGTGCCCGGTCCGGGCCCGGACCGGGTCGCGCTGACCCGGGCCCTGGCCACCCTGCCTGCCGCGCAACGGCAGGCGATCGTGCTGCACCACCTGGGCCAGCTGAGCGTCCGGGAGATCGCCGAGCAGGCCGGTGCGGCGGAGGGCACCGTCCGCTCCTGGCTCTCCCGGGGACGCGCCGCGTTGGCCACCTACTTCTCGGAGGAGGCCCCCGATGCCTGAGCGCACGGTGGAACGGATGTTCGCCGAGTTCGAGGCGGAAGCCCTGACGATCTTCCGTCCTCCGGGGGTGGCCGCGGCGCGGCGACGGGCCCGGGTGCTCCGGCGCCGTCGCCGGGGCTTCCTGGCCGCTGTGGCGGCGCTGCTGCTGGGCGGCCCTGCCGGCGCGTTCGCCCTGGCCAACAGGGACGACGCGCCGACTCCGGCGCCGATGCCCACCACCTCGCCCAGCCCGTCGGACGAGCCGGTGGTACGCCGGATCGCGCCCTCCGGAGCACCCGGCACGCTGCAGGAGCTGCGGTTTGTGAACGCCCGCACCGGCTGGGCCCTGTTCAGCACCTGTGCGCTCGGTGGTGGTCCAGCCTCGGAGTGCCGCTCCGCGGTGGTACGAACCGACGACGCCGGCCTGACCTGGCGGACGAACGCCGTCCCGGACCGCATCCGCGGTCACCTTCAGCTGATCCCCGGCCCGGACGGCGGGACGCTGGCCGTGATGGCGCAGACGGGTTGGCTGGTGACCTCCGACGGGGGCCGGACCTTCACCGAACATCCTCGGGATTCCCCGCCTCTGCCGGCGCAGCGGGCGCTGGCCACCCTCAGTGGTTATCTGCTCCGCTGCGCGGACGCCACCGCGCTGACCGTGGTCGACCCGGGGCCCGACTGCACCCGTCACGTGCTGGCGGCGGTCGGGGAGCGCCGGCTGCCCGACCAGCCTCCGGTGCGGTTGCGGACCACCCAGCCTCACCAGCTCGCCGAGGGCGGCGACCGGCGGCTGTGGCTGGCGGTCCACCAGGAGGGCCGGACGATCGTGCTGGTCCGCGGCAGTGCGGCGACGGACCGGTGGCGGAAGCTGCCTTCGGTCCCGGGCGAACTCAGCTTGCTGGTGTCCCCGGACGGCCGGCACGTCTGGCTGGCCGGTTTCCAACAGCGCAAGCCGCTGTGGCAGCTCACCGGGGACAGCTGGCGTCAGCTTCCCGGCCTGCCGGACGCCACGGGATCGGTGGCCGCACTCGACGACGGGCTGCTGATCGTCGGCGGCGTGTACGGAACCGTCGGTTTCATCGTCGAGGGCCGCTACGTCGACCGCCCCGAACTCCGAAACCGGGTGGGGTCGACCGGACCGGGCGTCGGGGTGCTGGCCGATGGCACCATCGAGCTGGACTACGGCGGTCCGAAGGCGCTGGGTGCCGGCTCGGGCACCGAACGCACCTGGGTGCGGTTCGCCTCCTGACCGGTCAGGCCCGGCGGTGCACCAGCCGGCCGGCGACCACCGTGGCCAGGCAGCTGCCGTCGTCGGTGAGGACGGCCAGGTCGGCCCGCCCGCCGGTCACCACCACCGGCGGGCGCGGCCGGTCGAGCACCGCCAGACCGTTACGGACGGCGGCGGCCCGCAGCCCCGGGTCGGTCAGGAACGCGGCGGGCACCGCCGCCACCCCGGCCCGGAACAGCGCGTGCACCCGCTCACGCGGGCTGGGTGCGGGGGGCAACGGCCCGTCGTGCACCAGCGCCGGACCGAGGGTGCCGGGCCACCGCCGCACCCGCACGCCCGGGTACGCCTCGGTCAGCTCTCCCAGCGACCCCACCGCCTCGATCCGGTCGCCGGCGACCAGCACCGCCCGGTCGGGTAGGGGGTGCTCGTCGAGGGTCGTCCTGAGCCGGGTGGCGGCGTGGACGGTGCGTACGGTCACTCGGTGACCGGACCGAGCATCGGGCGCTTGGCGGTGACCAGGTCGCCGGAGGAGCGGCCGGTCAGCCGTCGCCTGAGCCACGGGGCGAGGTGCCGGCCGGCCCAACGCAGGTCGGCGGCGCGGGCGGCCAGCCAGGGCGTGGGTGCGGGCCGCTCGGGGACGAGCAGCCATTCCTCGTCGCAGCCGACCCCGAGCGCGGTCAGCACCTGCCCGGCCACCCGTCGGTGCCCGGCTGCGGACAGGTGCAGCCGGTCGGTGCTCCACAGCATCGGATTGAGGAACGTGTCGTCGGCGTACAGGTCGACGAGGATCGCGCCGTGCCGCTCGGCGGTCTCGCCGACGGCCCGGTTGAGCAGTTCGACCCGCGGCGCGACCAGCCGCTGGCCGGGTAGCCGGGCCATCACGTCGGCGAACCGGAACAGGATCACGTCGGCGCCACCGGAGCGGAGCCGGCCGACCACCTCGTCGAAACGGCTGACCAGCGTGTGCGGGTCGAAGCTGCGGCGCAAAATGTCGTTTCCGCCGGCCGCGAAGCTGATCAGGTCGGGCTTCATGGCCAGGGCTGCGGGCACCTGCTCGGCCACCACGCGGGGGAACAGCCGACCCCGGATCGCCAGGTTGGCGTAGCCGAAGTCCGGGCCGGCCTCGGCGGCCAGCCGGGTCGCCACCAGGTCCGCCCAGCCCCGGTAGGTGCCGTCCGGGTACGCATCGTCCATGCCCTCGGTGAAGCTGTCCCCCACCGCCACGAAGCTGCGCCAGCGCACGCCGCCTCCCTCGTTCGGTTGCCTGCGGCGACCAGTTTGACACCGCGTGTCCCGGTCGCTGCCACCGCACGTCCACCGGAGCGAGTCTGCCCTCTCCGCTTGCGGCGTAGCGGGCTGTCCGTCGCCTCGGAAACCCCAGCACGCCGCAATCAGAGTCGATCAAGACGTCATGCCCCCGACGTGGCGCAGTCGAAGTCAATCAAGAGGTCCGGCCGGCGTTCACCGCGATGATCCGGTCGATCAGGCCGCCGCCCGGGAAGTCCATCATCAGCATTCCGGTACGACGGACCGGCGGGTGCACCTCCGACCCCTCGTTGAGGTACGTCAGCAGGAACGGGTTGACCCCCTGCACGCCGAGCGCGCCGCCGGCCACCGCCTCCGGGGTGGCGAAGACACTCCCCCCGCTGGCGAAGTTGACGTACATCCGGGTCGGGTCACCGGCGCTGGTCGCGTCGAGGTGCCGGCGCACCCGGTCGCGTTTGGTGGCGATCGCCCCGACGTTCGGCACGTGGTACTCGTCCTGCACGTAGGTGGAGGAGCCGTGGCCCCAGTCGGCGAACTGGGCCAGCCCGTACTGCCCGTGCCGGCCGCCGCGCGGACCGTGCAGAACGGCGAGGACGACCTTGCCCCGGACCGCGCCGAGGGCGGGCACGGCGGCCCCGGCCGACCGGTTCACCGAGGGAGCCCAGAACAGGCCGGGCCGGGCGGCGCGGTAGCGGTCGAAGACGTCGGCGAAGCCGAGCTGCCCGCTGGCGTCGGTGCAGGAGCCGAACTCCCCGGTGCACTCGTGTTTGAGTCGCATGACCACGGTCTCGGTGGGCCGGGCGGCGAGGAACGAGCCGAGGACGTTCAGCACGTCGTCGAAGTTGGCCTGCTGGTAGGTGCCGCCATGGTGGATGGTGAGGGTGTTGCCCTCGTTGATGCGGGCACGGATGTCGACGGCCCGCACGCCGGCTCGGAGCTGGACGGCGAGGGTGGCGGCACTGTTGCCGTGGTTCTCCTGGGTCTGGGTCCAGGCTCCACCGTGGATGGCGAGGGTGTCGTGGGTGCCGGGCAGGGAGAGGGCGGCGAGGCTGGTGGCGTCCGGCAGGTGCCGCATCCAGTCCGGGTTGTCGGCGGTACGCAGGGAACGGTGCGCGGCATCGGCTGCCTGCGCCGGGGCGGGCGCCACCAGTAGCCCGCCGGTGGCGGCGAGCACGGTGGCGACGAGTCCGGCGATGAGGTGCCGCCGGCGGACGGGGGTATCCATGCCGGGGAATATAGCGATCTCCGCGCTCGGAGTAGGCGGGCCACCTACCCGGTGACCGCCACGATCTGCCAGTCCCGCCAGTCAGCGGACTCGATGACGGCGGAGACCTGACGCCCGGCCCGGTCCACCAGCAGCAGCGCGTAGCCGGTGCCTGCTCGTACCCGCAGCACCAGCGAACCGTCCGGCCGGAAGTACGCCTGCCGGATCTCCCGGCCCCCGGTCGGCAGCGTGATCTCCCGCCCGGTCCGCGTCTGAAGCACCGCGTTGACCATGAGCATCCGGCCGACCTCTCCCGCCTGCTCGTCGGGTCGGGTACGGAACAGCGCGATCCGGCTGCCGTCTGGGGAGAGACTGGCGATGTGGGTGCAGCGCCAGGGCGCGGGACCGGACAGGTGCGGAATCGGGCGGGGGCTGGTGCCGTCCGGGCCGAACAGGGTCACCCCGGTGGCGCTGTTCATGGCGATGGTCCGACCGTCGGCGGACCAGAGCGCGTGGCACGCCTGCGGTTCGACGTCCCACCACCGGACCGCGTCCCTGCGGGCGCGGGTGTCCACCACCCCGAACCGGCCGGGGGTACCCATCGGGTCGGCCGCCCGGAACAGCAGGTGTTGGGAGTCCGGCGACCAGGTCGGCGTGACGCAGAACTGGTCCACGTGCCGGGCCAGCGCCCGCTTCCGCGAGCCGTCCACGTCCGCCACGAAGAGGGTGGCCGCCCGTTCGGGGTCCACCCAGGCGACCCGCCGGCCGTCCGGCGAGACGCTCGCGTTGGCCAGCGCCGCCACCTGCGGCAGCGCGGCCAGGGTCTGCGGTTTCTGCCCGGGCCGCCACGACCGTAGCCGGACCTCCCGACCGGCGAGGTGTTCGGCCGGCAGGTAGAAGATCCGACCGATCGCCGACGGGTCGCCGGTCGGGGTGACGGTGGCAGCCGGTGGGGCCGAAGCGGATCCGGCCGGCCCGGCGGACGATGGTGGTGTGGTTGCCGGCAGGATCGGAACGGGAGCGGCGGACGGCGCGGCTGCGGACCGGCGTACGCCGGGCAGGTAGGCCAGGCCGACGACGATCACCAGCACCGCGGCGGCCGCGGTCATCGCGTACCGACCGGTGCGGTGCCGCGCGGGACGGGCGGTACGGTCGGACAGGTCGATGGTCATCGCGTCGCCTCCGGCGTCGGTTGCTGATACCTCCCAGACGGTTGTCCGGTCGGGGAGGGTTGCCGGAGACGACGCCGATGTCCGACACGTGACAATGACCTCTGCCGGCAACCGTCACCCGCCGTCGCACCGGGCGTCTTGCCGGTCAGGACGAGGTGACGGCGAGGATCTGGTGGTTCCGCAGCGCCGCGGGCTCAACCGCCTCGGTGACCCGGCGCCCGTCGGAGTCGATCAGC
Organism: Micromonospora sp. KC213; assembly: GCF_004348325.1. Taxonomy (GTDB): domain Bacteria; phylum Actinomycetota; class Actinomycetes; order Mycobacteriales; family Micromonosporaceae; genus Micromonospora. The sequence continues at coordinate 13,285 of NZ_SMKF01000068.1, forward strand.
AGAAGGCGGGTGCCGTCCGTCGCCCTCACCCGCGCCACCAGCCTGCCGTCCGGCAGGAAGTACGCCTGGAGCAACTTCCGCCCACCCAGCGGCAGCGCGACGGTCGCACCGGTACGCGTGTCGAGGATCATGTTGACGCTCAGGTTCCGACCGGTGTCCCCGCCTTCCTGCTTGTAGTCGATCCGCAGCAGCGCAACCCGCGAGCCGTCCGGCGACAGGCTGGCCACGTCGTAGCTGTAGTAGTGGTTGGCGCCCCCCAGTCTCGGCACCACGCGGGTCGCCATGCTTTTCCGGTCCGTGACGACCACCTGACCCTCGCCGTCGGTGTACGCGAGGAACCTTCCGTCCGCGGACCAGACCGGGTGGCAGCTGTCCGCCTCGATCTTGAGGCTGGTGAACGTGCCCGTTTTGATGTCGACCAGACCGTGCAGCAGCGCGAGCGGAACACCCGGCTTCTGCGAGACGGCCACGGTGAGCGCCTGGGAGTCGGGTGACCAGGACGGCCCCCAGCAGCTCCCCCCCTCCACACGCGCGGTGACCACCCGCCGACCCGGTCCGTCCACATCGGCCAGCATGAGTTCGGTGTCCTGGACCCACGCCACCCGCGTGCCGTCGGGGGAGACCGCCGCGTTGGTCCCCAGCACCGATCCGGGCAGGTCGACCAGTGTGCTGAGCTCACCCCCCGGTCGCCAGGCCGACAGCGGGATGCTGGCCTGGTCGCTGACCGTCGGGAGGTAGAAGACCCGCCCCACGTTCACCCACCGGTCCGCCGGGCTGGGGCTGGCGGCGACGGGCGGGGGATTGCCGGGCGTCGGGTCCGGGGTGACACCCGGCCGGACCGCGAAGGCGGTGCCGGTGGCCGCGCCGAGCAGCGCCACCGCCGCGGCCGAGCTGGCGACCGCCCGGCGGATGCCGAGCCGGCGTGACGTGCGCAGGACACGGTCGCGCAGGTCGACCGGAGTGGCCTCCTCGGCCAGATCGGCCAGGTCCAGCCGGAGACGCTGGTCGTTCATCGGGCGCTTCCTTCCAGGACGTACAGGTCGGCGAGTTCCGGTGCGACGGCCCGCAACTTCGCCAGGGCCTTGGAGGTCTGGCTCTTGACGGTGCCGACGGTGACGCCGAGCATCTCGGCGGCCTCGGCTTCGCTGCGGTCCTCGAAGAAGCGCAGCACCAGCACGGCGCGCTGCTTCGCGGAGAGCCGGGCCAGCGCGGCCCGCAGGGTGAGGCGCAGGGTGGTCTGACTGGCATGGTCGCCGTCGTGCCGCCGGGGCTCGGGCAGCTCACCGGTCACCGCCTCGGCGACGCGACGGCGACGCCACCAGGAGACCTGGAGGTGGTACATGGTCTTACGGGTGTACGCCTCGGCGTTGCCCGTGTCGTACAGCCGGCCCCACGACCGGTGGGTGCGGGCCAACGCCGACTGCACCAGATCCTCGGCCAGATGCTGGTCCCCGGTCAGGAGGTACGCCGACCGCAGCAACGCCGGTGTCCGGGTACGGACGAACGAGTCGAACTCACTCAGCAGCGGGTCCACACAAGCCGATCCTGGTAGAGGGTGTCCGACGACCCCCCAGACGCCGGTGCGGGCCGCCGGGGTTGCCGTCACATCGGAACAGAATCGCCGGGGGCGGACGGTATTCGGATCACCGGCCGGCGACCCCGACCGTACGCTGCGCTGATGTTGCTTCGTACCTCGACCGCACTGCTGCGGACCCGGTGGCGACTCCGGCGGGTAGGTGCCCAGCATCCCCGCAACGGGGTGTAGCCGACACGCCACGGGGTACCGCAACGGGATCGACGTTGGTGTAGTGGAGGCTGCCATGTTCCGGGTCAGTGACGTGATGACGAAGCAGGTGGTCTACCTGCCCGCCGAGACCACCCTCGACGAGGCGGCGCGGGTGATGAAGGAGGCGGACATCGGCGACGTGGTGGTCACCGACGGCGCCACCCTCGCCGGGCTGCTCACCGACCGGGACATCGTGGTGCGGGCGGTCGCCGAGCGCAGCGACCCGGCGGCGACCACCATCGGTTCGATCGTCACCCGCGAGGTGGTGATGATCGAACAGCACTGCACGGCGGCGGAGGCTGCCGCGCTGATGCGCGAACGGAACATCCGGCGGGTGCTGGTCTGCGACAGCGATCGCAAGCTGGTCGGTATCGTCTCCCTCGGTGACATGGCCAGGCAGCTCGACCCCAACTCGGCGCTCGCCGAGATCAGCGAGGCCGCGCCGAACGGCTGACCGGCCGGGCCGCGTCCGGAAGGCGCGGCCCGATCGACTGCCGGGCCCGGCGTAACCTGGCGGGATGCCCGAGATGCCGACGAAGCTGGCCGAGATCGTCGAGGAGTTCGCCGCCGCGCCGCGCGACGTGGTGCTGGAGATGCTGCTCGACTACGCCGACGTCATTCCGCCGCTGCCGGCCGGGACGGACCGGGACGACCTGGAGCAGGTCCCCGAGTGCCAGACCGCCTTCTTCCTGCGGGCCGAGGTGAACCCGGACGGCACGGTCAGTACGGTCTTCGACTGTCCGCCCGAGGCGCCGACCACCCGAGCCTTCGCCGGCATCCTCGCCGAGGGGTTGGCCGGGGCGAGCGTCGCCGAGGTGTTGGCCGTGCCCGGCGATCTGTATCAGCGGATGGGGTTGGCCCAGGCGATCAGCCCATTGCGGGTACGCGGCGGCATGGCGATCCTCGCCCGGCTCCAGCGTCAGGTTCGGGAACAAGCGGGTTGACCTCGGCGTTCATCTCGACCATGGAGATCGAGATCTACGCCGACGTGGTGTGCCCCTGGTGCTGGATCGGCAAGCGCCGGCTGGAGCGGGCACTGGAGTCGTACGACGGCGAGGTGACCGTCACGTACCGGCCGTTCCAGCTCGACCCGGCGCCGGTCACCGAGCCCCGCCCGTTGCTCAACGCGCTGGCCGACAAGTTCGGCGGCCCGCAGCGGGCCGAGGCGGCGGCCGCCCAGGTGACGCAGGTCGCGGCCGGCGTGGGCCTGGAGATGCGCTTCGACCGCGCGGTGTACGCCAACACCTTCGAGGCGCACCGACTGATCCGGTTCGCCGCCGCGCGGGGGTGCGCCGGGCAGGTCGTCGAGGCGCTCTATCGGGCGCACTTCGCCGACGGCGTGGACATCGGTTCGCGGGACGCCCTGGTCGAGCTCGCTGTCGACGCGGGCCTGGACGGGGCCGAGGTCCGGGAGCACCTGACGTCGAACCTGGGCCGGCGCGAGGTGGCCGCCGACCTGTCCGCCGCCCACCAGCTCGGCGTACGCAGTGTGCCGACCTTCGTGCTGGGCGGCAGGTACGCGGTCAGCGGCGCGCAGGAGCCGGAGACGCTGCTCGGCGCGCTGCGCGAGGTCGCGCAGCGCGAGACCACCGCCGAGTGACCGGTCCGCCGCGGGACAGTGGACCTCGGGGCCGGAGTTCGATGTTTCACGTGCAACAACATTGACAGACACAGATCACTGGACGTGCTTGGCCAGCCCTTCCAGCACCGTCGCCCCGGGCAGCGCACCGAGCGCCGGCCCGGGGATGACGATCTTGCTGTGCCGTACGCCGGATCCGACGATCACGTGCGGGACGGCGATCACCCGCGCGTCGACCAGGATCGGCCATGATTCCGGCAGCCCGATCGGGGTGATCCCGCCGTACTCCATGCCGGTCATGCCCACCGCGTCGGCCATCGGCGCGAAGCTGGCCTTGCGTACGTCGAGCGTCCGTCGGACGGTGCCGTTGACGTCGGCACGGGTGGTGGCCAGCACGACACAGGCGGCGTGGCGGATGCCGCCCTCGCGCCGGCCCGCGACCACCACGCAGTTGGCCGACACGTCCAGCCCCACCTCGTACGCCGCGCAGAACGCCGCCGTGTCGGCGAGGTCGGCGTCGATCGGGGCGACCAGCACGTCGTCCGCGTCGATCGGCGCGTCCGCCGGCCACTGTGCCAACGCTGCGGCGACCGGCGGCGCCAGCAGGTCGGGGCGGCTCCGGGCGGGTTCGGTCTTCAGCGTCCCCATCACGGATGCGATCCTGCCATCCGCCCGACGGTCCGCGTCACCTCCCATGCCGCTTCTCGCCGGGCCCGCGCTCTCCCGTTGCGGCAGGTGGCGGCCTAGCGGCGCTTGAACCGCCACCTGGCGCATACCGCGACGCCCCACCCGCCGCGACGCCACGCGTGGGGCCAGTGGGGTCAGTTGCCGCTGAGGAAGGCGTTGTCACGCAGGAACGCGCGGTCGTCGGCGGCGGCGTTCTGCGCCGTGCGCAACGCCTGCGGACGTCCTGCCTCCAGGTCCTCCATGCCGTGCCGGACCGCGAGCCGGATCACGCCGTACAGGAAGACGAACCCGAAGACGTAGAGGATGACGGTGGCGATGAACATGAGCATGCCGTCACGGTATGGCGAACACGAACGAGGAAAAGCTTCATTTCGCGCCGGTTCGCCCGTACGTGTCGGCGAGGTGATCGGCCCAGGTCCGGGTGCCGGTCGGGGTGGCGGTGGTGGTCAAACCACCCTCGCGTAGCGCCCGACCGAGCCGGCCCGGGTACCGCACCGGCAGCAGTGGACGGTGTGATCCCCGCGCCGCCTGCCAGGCGCGTACCGCCTCGTCGAAGCGGAGCACCTGCGGCCCGCCGTACTCCTCGACGCCACGCAGCGGCCCGGCGGTGAGCCGTCCGGCGAGCCGGCCGGCGACTTCGTGCTGGTCGACGGGTTGGGCGAGCACCGCCGGGTCGCCGACCACCGGGCCGAACCGGCTCGCCGCGCGCAGCAGGACCTCCAGGAACGGCGGGAACTGGGTGGCGCGCAGCACCGTCCAGGGCACCGGGCCCGCGGCGATCACCTGTTCGGCCGCCAGCTTGTGCCGGTAGTAGCGGTACGGCACCCGGTCGACACCGACGATCGAGACGTACACGAGATGACCGACCCCGGCCCGCCCGGCGGCGAGCACCAGACGGCGGGTGCCGAGCACGTCCACCCGGTGGGTGTGCCGGCTGTTCGGCAGCGACGCCAGGTGCAGTACGGCGTCCACACCGGTCGCCGCCTCGGTCAGCCCCGCCCCGGTGGCCAGGTCCACCACCGCCCAGTCCGCCCCCGGGTCGTGGCGTGGCCGCCGGCTCGTCGCCCGTACGTCGAACCCGTCGGCGCGCAACCTTGGCAGCACCGCCCGTCCCAGCATGCCAGTCGCCCCGGTCACCAGAACCTTCACGAACATCACCCCTTCCGGGCGGTCGACGGATCGGGAGAGCCGATCGTGACACGGAGGCACGTCTCACCCCATCAGGTCCGCCCCGGTGATCAGGATGAAGAACCCGATGACGATCTCACTGACGATCCACGAGTGGTGGTACGCCCAGTCACGGATCCTGGGCAGCACCCGCGCGGCCCGTCGTCCAAGCAGCACCAGCGCGAGCAGGGGTGACGCGAGCAGCAGCAGGGTCAGCAGCATGAACGGCAGCAGGTGCCACCACGGCAGGTCGTGCCGGGCGGCGCTGGCCCCGACGGTCAGCATGGTGAGGTTGTCGGAGGGCATCGCCAGGAACAGGGCCAGCGCGAGCCGGAAGGCGTACCCGGGGTCGGCGTGCTGGAGCTTGCCCATCCAGCCGGGGCTGCCGGCCCGGTGCCGGCGGAGGAAGACCACCACCGCCAGCACCACCAGCAGCGCCAGCACCACCCCGTCGATCGCGGTCTCCACCGGGCTCCGGCCGGCCCGGTGGCCGGAGCCGCCGACCGCGCCCTTGATGTCCTTCGTGACCAGCCAGGCGAGCGTCGTGACGGGCACGACCGCGGCGGCGGCGCCCGCCAGGAAGCCGGCCGAGGCGCGACGCGGCCGGTCCGCGCTGGCCAGGAAGACCGCCGCCACCAGCTGCGTACCCGCCACCATCACCACGGCCATCGGCAGGATGGTCAGGAAGTCCACCACCCAATCCTGGCCGCCCGCCCGGTTCCGTCACGCCCGATCAAGCCGTCGATCATGAACTTGCCGTCTGACACCGCCACACACACCGCGCACGGCCAATCTCATGATCGGCAGGGCGGGTCAGCGTGACAGGGTGACGCGGGGGGCCAGGATGAGGCCGAGGAGAGCGCAGGACGCGGCCACGGCGAGCATCGCGGCGTACTCACCGGGTCCCGGCACCGGGCCGGCGGCGAGCACCGCACCGGTGAGCGCCAGTACGGTGGCGGCGAAAAGCGAGTCGCCCAGTTGCAGCGACGAACTGTTGCGCCCCTGCTCCTGCGGGGCGGACAGCTCCAGGGTGAGCACCGACAGCGACGGGTAGAGCAGCCCCATCCCGGCCCCGGCGACCGCCCAGCCGCACACCGCGACCGCCACCGGCAGCGCCGGCCACACCGACAGGGTGACCAAGGCCGCGCCGACGGTGACGCAGGCCAGGCCGGCGCGCGGGAATGTCGCCGACGAGCGGGGCGCGGGCAGTCGTCCCTGCAACCAGGAGCCCACCGACCAGGCCAGCGCGCCGACGGTGAGCACCAGACCGGCGGAGGTCGGCGAGAAACCCCGTTCCCGGGAGAGCATCAGCGGGATCACCACCTCGGCTCCCGCGAACGCCGCCGCCGCGAGCCCCCGCAGCCCGATCACCGTGGGCAGGCCGCGCCCGGCCCGCAGGAAACCGGCCGGCAGCAGCCGGGGCGCACAGCAGGCCAGGCCGACCAACGCGGCCACCACCAGCGGTACGGCGGACGCGCCGCGCTGCTGCCCCCCGTGGTGCAGCAGTGCGGCGCTCACCCCCGCCCCGGCCGCCCAACCGATCCGCGCCAACGCCCCGACGGGCAGCCTCGCCACGGCCGGTCGGCGCAGTCCCCGCAGACCGGGCTGGACCAGCAGCGCCGCCGGCACCGCCACCGCCGGTACGGCGAGAAAGACCCACCGCCAGCCCAGGTGCTCGACGATCAGCCCGGCCAGCGCCGGGCCGACCAGTGACGGTACGACCCAGGCGGCGGCGAACGCGGCGAACACCTTCCGTCGCAACCGCTCCGGGTACGCCTGCCCGACCACGACGTACAACGCGACCGAGAGCAGACCCGAGCCGAAACCCTGCACCGCCCGACCGACGACAAGCTGCCCCATCCCGGCCGCGCTGCCGGCCAGCAGCAACCCCACCACGAACAGCCCGACGCCGCTCCACATCGGCACCCGTGGCCCCCGCACGTCGCACCAGATGCCGGAGAGCACCATGGCGAACACCCCGGCGGCGAAGGTCCCGCCGAAGGCGAGCGCGTAGAGGGGCAGCCCGTCCAGGGCCCGAGCGACCGTGGGCATCGCGGTGCCCACCGCCAGCGCCTCGAAGGCCAGCAGGGACACCAGCGCGACGATGCCCACGGTCATCGCGCGCAGCCGCGGGTCGTACAGGTGGGCGACCGGGCTGGGTGCCTCGGCCGACGCGGTGGCCGTCACCGACCGGCCAGCGAGCCGGGCGTCCGCCGCGGACGCGACGGTGGCCGTCCGGGCCGGTACGGGTACCAGATGGTGCGGTCCCGACTCGTTGCGTACCGGAACGGTTCGATCGCCATGGGTTCAGCCTGCGACCTGAACCCGACTTGAGGTCAATGGTGAGCCAGCTCTCATCAGGCCGATTCCAGCGCCTCGCCGATCCCCCGGACCAGGCCGGAGAGGTGCTGGTCGGCAAGGAGGTGCCCGGCGGTGATCACCAACGCCAGCGGCCACTCGATGACCTGGAACGCGGCCAACACTCCCAGGCCGGCGTAGTAGGCGATCTTGTCCGGCGGCGGCACCGCCACCGCACCCAGCACCGGCACCTCGACCCGCCGGTTGTAGGCGTGCACCGTCTCGTGACCGCCGCTGAGATGTCGCGTGATCGTGCTCATCCGGGCCTCCCCTGCTCGTCGGTCGTCCCCGGATTCCACCGCCACCGGCGTCCATGCCCCACCGGCTGCGGAAACTTCCCCCGTACCGGCGGCATAACGGACGTAACGGTGGGAAGGCAGGCCGCCGGACAACGCGGGAGGCGAGATGGCGTACGGCAGCGGCGGCGGCGTGGACGGCGGGGAGCGGGGCCGACGGCTCGGCCGTACCGCTCGATGACCACGTTGGGCCGACTCGCCGACCAGGTGCGTCCGCCGGTGCCGCCCCTGGTCGTCGACGCCTCCCGTACCGTCGGCGCGGTCGCGTCCCGGCTGGTCCGCGCGTCCGGCCTGACCAAACGCCGGGTCTGGTCCCGGAACGGCCGGCACCACATCGAGGTGCACGGCGTCTGCCAGGACGGCGGCGACCGGCTGGCCCGCCAGGTCGAGCAGGCCCTGGAACGGATACCCGGGGTGGCCTGGGCTCGGGTGAACGCCCCCTCCGGCCGGGTGGTGGTGGCCGTCGAGGAGCCGAAGCCGACGCTGCGTGACCTGATCGCGACGGTGGCCCGGACGGAACGGGCGTGCCCGCACGAGCCGGACCCAGACATCCCGCCGCCGCACCCGCCCGAGGAGGGGCCGCGCACCCCCCGCACGCTGGGTGCGCTGGTCTCCGACGCGTTGGGTCTGACCCTCTCGGCGGCCACCCGGATCCTGCCGTTCGCCCCGGTGCCCGGTGAGGTGTCCGGGTTGCTCACCGCCGTCGACCTGCATCCGAAACTGCACGCCCTCGCCGACCGGGGGCTACGCGCCGACCCCCGCGCCGACGTGATCTTCCCGCTGGCCGAGGCGGTGGCGCAGGGTCTCGCCGGCGGCTGGGCCGGGATCGTGCTGGACGGCGTGCAGCGGATCGTCCAGTGGGGTGAGGCCCGGGCGCAACTCTCCGCCTGGAACCGGGCCGAGCCGCGACTGACCGGGGATCCGCAGCGGGCCGTCGCCCGCTCCCCGGCGGCCGAACGGCCGTGCCCGAAGCCGGACGGCCCCGCCGAACGGTACGTCAACTGGGCGCTCGGGGCCGGTGCGGTCGCCACGGCGGCGGCGTTCCCGCTCGTCGGCTGGAAACGGGCCGCCGCGCTCGGCCTGACCTCGCTGCCCAAGGCCCCGGGCAGCGGCCGTGAGGGGTACGCCGCCCAACTCGGCCGGATACTGGCCCGTCGGGGCGTGATCGCGATGGACCGCAGCGTGCTGCGGGAACTCGACCGGATCGACACGGTGGTGCTGGACGCCGCCGTCCTCGGCTCCGAGCGGGGCGTGCTGGCGGACCTGGCTCCGCTGGCCGCGGCGGACACCGGCGAGGTCGCCGCCCGCGCGTTCGCCCTCTTCACCCCGGACGAGCCGGCAGCGGTCCGGGACGAGAACGGCTGGCGGCTCGGGCCGCTGGGCGGACTGGACGCCGACGACCCGGGAGACACCCCGGACAGCCGGCGACTGCGCGCCGGCGGCGGCCTGCTCCTCGGCCTCGCCCACGCCGGCCGACTCGCCGCCGTCATCCGGGTCGCCCCGGAACCCGCGCCCGGTGTCGACCTGCTCCCCACCGCCGCCCGGCAGGCCGGTCTGCGGTTGGTGGTGGCCGCCGACGACCCCCGGCGGTACGACTTCGCCGACGCCGTACTCCCCGGCGGGGCGCGGCTCGCCGACTCGGTGCGTGCCCTGCAACGCGACGGCGCGGTGGTGATGCTGGTCTCCGGCGACCGGGCGGCACTCGCCGCGTCCGACTGTGGGCTCGGCGTTGCCGCCCCGGACGATCTGCCGCCCTGGGGCGCCCACCTGCTCGTCGGCACCGACCTGCGGATCCCGGCGTTGCTGATGGAGGCGGTGGGGACGGCCCGACAGATGACCCGGCGCAGCATCCACTTCGCCATGGCCGGCACCGGGCTCGGCGCGCTCGGCGCGTTCACCGCCGACCCCAGACAGTTGCCCAGCCGGGCACTGGCCGCGGTGAACGGGGCCGCCGCGTTGGCCTTCGCGCACGGCGTGTGGCGGGCGCACCGGATGCCCGACCCGACCGGGACGCCCGCGCCGGCCACCACCGCCTGGCACCTGATGCCCGTGGAGACGGTGCTGCGCCACCTCGACACCACACCGGACGGGCTCACCGACGCCGAGGCCCGCCGCCGGCACGGCGCGACCCCCACGGGTACGCCCGGCTCGGGAGGTTTGCTGCGCGCCTTCGTCGACGAGCTGTCCAATCCGCTCACCCCGGTGCTGGCCGCCGGGGCGGTGCTGTCGGCCGCCGTCGGGTCGCTGGCCGACGCCGCCCTGGTCGGCGGGGTGGTGGGCGGGTCGGCGCTGGTCGGGGCGGTGCACCGGCGCAGCACCGAACGGTCCCTGGCCGCGTTGCTGTCCCGCTCGGCGGTCACCGCCCGGGTCCGCCGCGACGGCGCCGAGCAGGTGCTCGCCGCCGACGACCTGGTGCCCGGCGACGTGATCGTCCTCAATACCGGGGACGCGGTGCCGGCGGACTGCCGGGTGCTGACCGGCGACGGGTTGGAAACCGACGAGTCCTCACTGACCGGGGAGTCGCTGCCGGTGGACAAGTCGGCCGAGCCGGTGGTCGCCGCCGTCGTCGCCGACCGGCACTCGATGCTGTACGAGGGCACCACCATCGCGGCCGGTCACGGCACCGCCGTGGTGGTGGCGGTCGGCGCCGACACCGAAGCCGGCCGCAGCCTGGCGCTGGCCCGGCAGGCGCCCCCGGCCAGCGGGGTGGAGGCCCGGCTCGGCCGGCTGACCAGCGCGGCGGTGCCGCTGGCGGCGGGCTCGGCGATCGCCGTCGCCGGGACGGGGCTGCTGCGGGGCGTACCGCTGGCGGAGACGGCGGCGACCGCGGCGAACCTGGCGGTGGCGTCGGTGCCCGAAGGCTTGCCGTTCCTGGTCAGCGCGGCACAACTGGCGGCAGCCCGGCGGCTGGCTGAGCACGGCGCGCTGGTGCGCAACCCGCGCACCATCGAGGCGCTGGGCCGGGTCGACGTGCTCTGCTTCGACAAGACCGGCACCCTCACCGAGGGCAGGTTGCTGCTGGCCGGGGTCGGCGACGACGACCGTTACGCCCCGGTGGACCAACTCGACGACGGGTTGCGGAGCATCCTCGCCGTCGCGTTGCGCGCCACCCCGTACGCGGACAACCCGGACGAGTTGCCGCAGCACACCGACCGGGCCGTCCGGTACGGTGCCCGGGACGCCGGGGTGACCGAGCGGACCGGTGCGGACGGCTGGGAGGCGGTCGGTGGCCTGCCGTTCGAGCCGTCCCGGGGTTACCACGCCACCGTCGGACGCGCCGACGGCGGGCTGCTGCTCAGCGTGAAGGGCGCACCGGAGACGGTGCTACCCCGGTGCGGCGCGTGGCGTACCCCCGACGGGCGGGACGAGCCGCTGGACGACGAGAGCCGGGACGGGCTGCACGCCATGCTCGCCGACCGGGCCGGGGCGGGACACCGCATCCTCGCCGTCGCCGAGTGCCGCGCGGGTGCCGAACAGGTGACCGACGAGCGGGTGACCGGCCTGGTGTTCGTCGGTTACGTGGCGTTGGCCGACGGGGTACGCGAGTCCGCGGCGCCGGCGGTGCGCCGGATCCGGCAGGCCGGCGTGCACACCATCATGATCACCGGCGATCATCCCGCGACCGCCGCGGCGATCGCTTCGATCATCAGCCCGGATCACGAAGAGCAGCGGGTGGCCACCGCCGCCGAACTGGACCGGCTCGACGACGACGCCCTCGCCGAGCGGCTGTCCCGCACCGACGTGGTGGCCCGCTGCACCCCCGCGCACAAGGTGCGGATCATCCAGGTGTTGCAGAAGCACGGTCGAACGGTGGCGATGACCGGGGACGGTGCCAACGACGCGCCGGCGATCCGGCTGGCCGACGTCGGTATCGCTCTCGGCCAGCGGGGCACCCCCGCCGCCCGTGCCGCCGCCGACCTGGTGGTCACCGACGATCGGCTGGAGACCATCATCGCCACCCTGGTGGAGGGTCGGGCGATGTGGTCGTCGGTACGCCACGCGCTGAGCATCCTGGTCGGCGGCAACCTCGGCGAGATCGCGTTCAGCGTGCTGACCGCCGCCATCACCGGCCGTTCGGCGCTGACCGCCCGGCAACTGCTCCTGGTGAACCTGCTCACCGACCTCGCGCCGGCGCTGGCCATCGCGGTCCGGCCGCCCGGGGCGGACCACGCCGACGGGCTGCTGCGGGAAGGCCCGGACACCTCCCTCGGCGAGACGATGACCAAGGAGATCAGCCTGCGGGCCGCCGCCACCACCCTGGGCGCGACCGCCGGGTGGACCCTGGCCCGGCACACCGGCTGGCGGGAACGTCGGGCCGGCACGGTGGCGCTGGTGTCGCTGGTCGGCACCCAGCTCGGCCAGACGGTGCTGGCGGGTGGAACCGCTCCGACCGTGCTCGCCTCCACCGCCGCCTCGATCGGGGTGCTGGCCGCAGTGGTGCAGACCCCCGGCGTCAGCCAGTTCTTCGGCTGCACCCCACTCGGCCCGGTCGGGTGGGGCATCGCCGCCGGGTCGGCGCTGGGCGCGACGTTCGCCAACGGGGCCCTCACCCGGCTGGTCGACCGTCTTCCGCCACCGCCCGGCGTCAACCCGCCACCGGCTTCGACCGACGGATCGAGGGTACGGACCGGGGATGACCATGGACACAGCTGAGGTGACGTTCGTCGGCACCGCGACGACGCTGCTGCGGATCGGCGGGTTCACCCTGCTCACCGACCCGAACTTCCTGCACCGGGGGCAGCGGGCGTACCTGGGCAAGGGGTTGTGGTCGAAGCGGAGCACCGAGCCGGCGTTGACCGTCGCGCAGCTACCCACCCTGGACGCGGTGGTCCTGTCCCACCTGCACGGCGACCACTTCGACCGGGTGGCCCGCCGGGAACTCGACCGGGAACTGCCGATCGTCACCACCCCGGCGGCCAGCCGTACGCTGCGCCGCTGGGGGTTCGGGGCCGCCGAGGGTCTGCCCACCTGGCAGTCGCGCGAGCTGCGCCGGGGCGACGGCGCGCTGCGCCTGACCGCGCTGCCCGGCCAGCACGGGCCGGGGCCGCTGGACCGGTTGCTACCCGAGGTGATGGGTACGATGATCGACCTGGAACGGGCGGGCGCTCACCGGTTCCGCCTCTACGTCACCGGCGACACCCTGCGCACGGCGCGGCTGGCGGAGATCCCACGGCGGTTCCCCGACGTCGACGCGATGCTGATCCACCTGGGCGGTACCCGGATCGCCGGCATCCTGCTCACCATGGACGCGAAGCAGGGCGCCGACGTGGTGGAGCTGATCCGGCCGAAGCTGACCGTGCCGATCCACTACGACGACTACCCGGTGTTCCGCTCTCCGTTGCGGCACTTCGTGGCGGAAGCGAAGCGGCGCGGGTTCGTCTCGGCGGTGCGGACGATCGCCCGAGGCGAGACGGTGCCGCTGACGCCGCCGTCCTGACGCCGCAACGGCGTCTCCTCGTACGGTCGCCGCCCTGCCGGCCGAGCCGGAGGGCGGCGACCGGTGGTGGATCCGGGTCAGCTCCGCTCGGAGATGGCTTCGATCAGGTCACCCACCGGGCGTTCCGGTAGCGACCGGGCCACGTCGGCCACCGCCACGATCCCGACGAGCTGGTGCCCGTCGATCACCGGCAGCCGGCGTACCTTGTGCTTGCCCATCGTGCGCAGGATCTCGGTGGCGTCGTCGTCGGCGCCAATCGTCACCGCCTCACCCTGGGCCAGCTCACCGGCGGTCACGTTGGCCGGGTCCTTCGCCTGGGCGAGCACCTTAACCACGATGTCGCGGTCGGTCAGCATGCCCTTGAGCCGGTTGTCGTCGCCGCAGATCGGCAGCGCACCGACCCCGAGTTCGGCCATCCGCTTGGCGGCGGTGCGCAGGTCGTCCTGTTCGCGGACGCAGGTCACGTCTGCGGTCATGATGTCGCGTGCGGTCGGCATGATCACACCTCACTTTCCGGGGGGTCGTCGTCACACATCCGTACCCCCGGATGGCGGGCCCATGCACGCGAGCGTCAGTCCACGGTGTCCCAGGTGGCGGCGGCGCGGCGCAGCCGGTCGTTGATCGCCCGGCCGACCCCCTCCTCCGGGGCCGGCTCGGCGTGGATCTCGGTCACTCCGGCCGCGTCGAGCCGGTGCAGGGCGTCGAAGAGCCGGGCGGCGGCCTCCGTCACGTCCCCATCGGACGAGAGCACCTCGACCGCCGCGTACCCGGCAGCCGGGGCCTCTTGGAAGGCCAGAAAGCCCCGCCGACGGCCGTCGCCGGGCGGCGGCTCCACGCCGGACACCACCCGCAACGGGGTACGCGGCGCGTAGTGCGCGGCCAGCGTCCCCGGCGCAACCGGCTGCCCGGAGTGGCCCGGCCGTACGCGCACCGGCCCCACCGCCGCGGCCAGTTCCTCCACGGCGAGCGCACCGAGCCGCAACACCACCGGCTGCGGACCTCGCGCGTCCACAATGGTCGATTCGATGCCGCACCGGGTGGGGCCACCGTCGAGCACCACCTCCACCGCCGCGCCCAGCCCTCGTACCACGTGTTCGGCCCGGGTCGGGCTGAGCTGCCCGAACCGGTTCGCACTGGGCGCGGCCACCGGCACCCCGGCGGCCCGGATCAACGCCCGCGCGGACGCCTCGTCCGGCACCCGCACCGCCATGGTGTCCAGCCCGGACGTGACGATGGGTGGAATCGCCGCCGGCCGGTCCACGATCAGGGTCAGCGGCCCTGGCCAGAATCGCCCGGCCAGCGCGGCGACCGCCGCCGGCACCGGACCGGCCAACTTCTCCAGGTCGGCGGTGTCGGCCAGGTGCGTGATCAGGGGATCGAAGCTGGGCCGCGCCTTCGCCTCGAAGATCCGCGCGGCGGCCCGGGCGTCGAGCGCGTTCGCGCCCAACCCGTAGACCGTCTCGGTGGGGAACGCCACCAGGCCACCGTCGCGTAGCACGGCGGCGGCCTCGGCGATGCCGGACTCGGCGGGCAGGACACGTGGGGATCGGGAGGTCACGCCCCGACGCTAACCTGCCCCCGGCGTCCCCTGACCGCCGGCTCGGCGATCCGGGGGACCGCTGCCAGTCGTCGTGCTCCGCCGTCAACGGCAGATGACAGCGAGGGGTCAGGACCATCAGGTGCCACGGCTTGATCGCTCACATGGCTGACGCGGTAGACAGCGAGGCCAACCCGCCGACCGCCCCGGGGATGCCCGGCGGGTGATTGCACCGGACTGGAACGATCAACGCCATGCCGCCCTCGCGCCCCGCGTTCACGCTTCTCTCCGTACTGCTTCTCACCACCGGTACGGGCTGCGGCGGTCCCGAGGCGTCTCCCCCGCC
>NZ_SMKF01000069.1 GCF_004348325.1 Micromonospora sp. KC213
GGGGTGGCGAGTGCGACCTGGATGCCGCTGTCGTGCAGCAGGTCGAGCACCTCGTCGAGCCAGCCGAGGGTGAATCGGCCGGGCGTCGGTTCGAGGCGGGACCAGGCGAACACGCCGACCGTGACGAGGTTGACGCGGGCCTCGCGCATCAGCGCAACGTCTTCGCGCCAGACCTGCGGCGACCACTGCTCGGGGTTGTAGTCGCCGCCGTAGCGGAGCCGCCCGTCGCCCCACATGACCCACGCCCCATCTGTTTGTTCAGTAGGCGTCCAAATTATGGGCCGAGTTTTTCCATGTCAACGAGGAACGACGGAGCGGACACTGCGGGACATCATTGACAGTTTGTTGGGAAGCCAAAGAAACTGGCGGGAGCGCCGGGTCCGCTACCCAAGGAGTCACCATGCCCTACCGCCCTCCGCTGGTCCCGTACGAGACCTTCGTGGCCGACCCGCCCGACCTGCCCGTGCGCGGCCCCGGCGAGCAAGGGGCCGCCGTCGTGGCACGGGCCACGGTCGCCGGCACCGACCCGCACGGCGTCACCCTCACCGCCGCCACCTCCGACGGTGGCATCCTCACCGTCCGGGTCGAGGCCGCCGGCGAGGGCGTCATCCGGGTACGCCTCGCCGAGGATCTCGCCGCCCGCAGCCGCTCCGCCCGGGCGCTGCCGCTGGTCCACCCCGCCGCCCACCCCGCGGTGGTGGCCGTCGGCGAGGGCAGCGTCACCGTCGACGCCGGGGCCGTCATCGCCGAGATCACCCTCGACCCGTGGCGGATGCGCTTCCGCGCCGCCGACGGGCAACTCCTGGTCGAACAGGACTCCGGCACCACGGACATCAGCGGCCGGCGGCGTACCCTTCCGTTCGGGCGCTCCACCGCCGACGGTGTGCCTGTCGCCTGGCACGAGAGTTTCGTCGCCCCCGGCGACGAACACTTCGTCGGCCTGGGCGAGAAGTTCACCCCGCTGGACAAGCGCGGCCAGCGAGCGTTGATGTGGAACTTCGACGCCTTCGGCGGCGAGTCCGACCGCTCGCACAAGAACGTGCCGCTCTACCTGTCCGACCGCGGCTACGGCGTGCTGGTCGACAGCGGGCTGCCGGTGGAGTTCGACATCTGTCAGTCCACCCACAGCAGCGTGCAGATCCTCGTCCCGGACGACCTGCTCGACTACTACGTGCTCGCCGGGCCGACCCCGGCGCAGATCCTGGACCGGTTCGACGCGCTGACCAGCCGGCCGTATTTGCCGCCGAAGTGGGCCTTCGGCGCCTGGATCTCCTCCGGCTTCTTCCCCGACAGCCAGCAGCGGGTACTGGACCGGGCGCGGCTGATCCGCGAGCGGGGCATCCCCTGCGACGTGTTGCACCTGGACTGCTACTGGCAGGTCGCCGGCCGCTGGTCGGAACTGCGCTGGGACGACGAGGCGTTCCCCGACCCGGCCGGCATGCTCAAGACCCTCGCCGACCAGGGTTTCCGGGTGTGCCTGTGGATGAACCCGTACCTGATGACCGGCAGCCCGCTGTACGCCGAGGCGGCCGAGGCCGGATATTTCCTGCGCCGCCCGGACGGGTCGACGTACGTGGCCGACGTGTGGCACGGCAGCCACCCGGCCTCGGCCATCGTCGACCTGACCAACCCCGCGGCGGTGCGCTGGTTCCAGGGCCTGCTGCGGCCGCTGCTGGAGCAGGGCGCGGCGGTGTTCAAGACCGACTTCGCCGAGGGGGTGCCCGCCGACGCGGTCGCCCACAACGGGATGACCGGGCTGGAACTGCACAACGTGTACGCGCTGATGTTCAACGACGTTGTCGCCGACGTGACAGAGGAGATCGCCGGGCACCGGACGGTGTGGGCACGTTCGTCGTACCTGGGCGGGCAGCGGCACAGCGCGCAGTGGAGCGGCGACGTGAACGCCACCTGGCCGGCCCTGGCCAGCACCCTGCGCGGCGGGCTGTCGCACGGGCTGTCCGGAGTGCCGTTCTGGAGCCACGACACCGGCGGCTTCAACGGCACTCCCGACCCGGACCTGTACGTGCGGTGGACCCAGTTCGGGGCGTTGTCACCGCTGGTGCGGCTGCACGGCACCACCAGCCGGCTGCCGTGGGACTTCCCTGCCGAGGCCGAGCGGGACGTGGCGGCTGCGTTGCGGCTGCGCTACCGGCTGCTGCCGTACCTGTGGTCCGCGGCGGTGGCAGCGGCCCGCACCGGTGCGCCGATGATGCGGGCGCTGCCGGTCGACACCCCCGAGGACCCGACGGCCTGGGTCATCGACCTGCAGTACCGGCTCGGCACCGACCTGCTCGTCGCCCCGGTCGTCGACCCGTCCGGTCGACGCGACGTCTACCTGCCCGTCGGCGACGACTGGGTGGACGTGGCCACCGGCGAGCGGCACCCCGGCGGGCGGTACCTGCGGGTCACCGTGCCGATGCACCGGCTGCCGCTCTACGTCCGCCACGGCGCGCTGGTTCCGGTCGCCGCGCCGGCCGACCGGATCCCAGACGGGCCGTTCCGCGACGTCGACCTGGTCAGCTGGGGTGGCCTCGGCGGCGGGACGGTGATCCACGACGTCGACGGTGACACGGTCGTCGAGGCGGAACGCGACGGCGACACCCTGCGGGTACACGCCACCGGTCCGCTGGGGATACGGAAGGTGAGCGTGGTGGGCGTGGGCGTCCCCCGCCGGGTGCTGCTCAACGGGACGGCCGCGCCGGTGGCGGCGTTCGAGGAGTGGTTCCCCCGCTGACCCACCTCAGCCGCCCGCCCCGGCCAGCGGGGTGGGCGGCACCGGCGGGTGTGCCGGGCAGGGGCGCTCGGCTACCATCAGTTAGTTGGGCTGGCAATCCAACAAACATTCGACGGTGACACGTCCCACAATCAACGGTGACCACCTCACGGCCGGCCCGGCCCGGGCACCGCGGTACGCCATGATGGGCGCGGGGACCGGGATGGCGCAGCGTCGGCGCAGGGAGCGACAGATCGTGATCGACATTCAGACCGAACCGCAGCCGAGCGACCTCGGCGACGTGCGGGTCACCAACCGGGCGGTGGTGCTGCGGCACGTACGCCGGCACGCGCCCTGCTCGCGCGCCGACATCGCCGCGCACACCGGACTCAACAAGGCCACCGTCTCCAGCCTGGTCACCGAGCTGATCGACCGCCGGTTGCTGCGGGAGACCGGGCTGACCGAGAACCGGGTCGGCCGGCCGGCCACGATGCTCGTCCTCGACGGCGAGCCGTACGCGGCGCTTGGTATGGAGATCGGCGCCGACGAACTGGTGGTGGTCGCGGTCGACCTGGGTGGCAACCGGCTGCTGACCTGGCGGCGGGCGTTCGCCGCCCCGTTGGCCGCCCCCGCCGAGACGGTCCGTGCGCTGGCCACCCTCGCCCGCCGGGCGATCAACCGGGTCAACGGGCAGGGGCGCACGATCCTCGGCCTGACCGTGGGCGTGCCGGGCCTGGTCGACACCGCCGGCACGGTGCCGCTGGCCACCGCCCTGGGCTGGCGCGACGTCCCGGTCGCCACCGCGTTGCGGGCCGCGCTGCGCGACCCCGACTTCACCATCGCCGTCGACACCGACGCCAACCTCGCGGTGGTCGCCGAGCAGCGGCACGGGGTGTACGCCGGGACCGCCGACCTGGTCCACCTCACCGGCGGCGCGACCGTCGGCGCCGGGGTGCTCACCGGCGGCCGACCGCTGCGCGGCGCACGCGGGTTCGCCGGCGAGGTCGGGCACGTCCCCGTCGATCCGGCCGGACCGGTCTGCGAGTGCGGGCGACGCGGGTGCCTGACCGCGCTGGTCGCCCTGCCCGCGGTCGTCCGCCGCCTGCTGCCCGACGTCGAGGTCGACGGGCCGGTCACCGACTGGCTGCCGGAACTCGAGCGGGTGCAGACGCTGGCCCGCCAGGAGGATCCGGGCGTCCTGGCGGGGTTGGCGGAGATCGGCACGCATCTCGGCCACGGGGTGTCCATTCTGGCCAATCTGCTCAACCCGCAGGTGGTGACCATGGGCGGGCACTTCGCCGTCCTCGCACCCTGGCTGCTCCCGGCGGCGCGGGCGGAGCTGCACGCCCGCGCGCTCGCCCCGGCGGCCGGCGGTTGCCAGCTCGTCGCCAGCCGGCTCGGCGCGACCGCCACCGCGCTTGGCGGGGCCACCGTCGCCCTGGCCACCGTCGAGTCGGGGCGGCTGCCGGTCAGCTGATCCGCCCGCCGCTTTGGCGGCACACCCCGGATCATCGACGGACATCCGTTCCGATCGGGGTGCCGGCTCTTGACCCGACGGGGGCGGTGGTGCCAACCTCGAACGGCCGTCCCGTCGTTCGGGCCTCTGGGGCGGCGAGTTTTTCGCGGTCGTCGAAGCGCTTCACCGCTGCCCGGGCCGGCGACCGTCACCACCGCATCGCACCGCCGCACGCTCCCACGCCGGCTGTCGAAGCGCTTCGACAGCCGGTCGCCGCGCCACCGCGCGAGCCCCTGGAAGGTACGCGACCATGACCGACAGCAGCCCCCTCCCGTCCATCCGAGCCCGCATCGACGACCTGCTGGCCCGGCTCACCCTGCCGGAGAAGATCGGCCTGCTGCACCAGTGGCAGGCACCGGTGCCCCGACTCGGCCTGCCTGGGTTCCGCACCGGCACCGAGGCGCTGCACGGGGTGGCCTGGCTCGGCCCGGCCACCGTCTTCCCGCAGGCCGTCGGCCTGGCCACCACCTGGAACCCGGACCTGATCCGAGCCGTCGGCACGGCCGTCGGCATCGAGGTACGCGCCAAGCACCACGCCGACCCGCAGCACGTCGGGTTGAACGTGTGGGCGCCGGTGGTCAACCTGCTGCGCGACCCCCGGTGGGGACGCAACGAGGAGGGCTGGTCCGAGGACCCGTGGCTGACCGGCCGGCTGGCCACCGCGTACGCCTGGGGGCTGCGCGGTGACCACCCCGACCGACTGCGTACCGCACCGACGGTCAAGCACTTCCTCGCCTACAACAACGAGACCGACCGGGCCACCACCTCCAGCAACCTGCCGCCCCGGGTACTTCACGAATACGAGCTGCCGGCGTACCGGGAACCCGTGGAGAGCGGCGCCGCGGTCGCCGTGATGGCCTCCTACAACCTGGTCAACGGGGCGCCCGCGCACCTGAGCCCACTGATCGACGGGGACCTGCGCGGCTGGGCCCCCGACGAGATCATGGTGGTGGGCGACGCCGCGGCGGTGAGCAACATCGCCGGCATGCAGGCCCACCTGCCCGACCACGTCGAGGGATTCGCCGCCGCGCTGCGCGCCGGCATCGACAACGTCACCGAGGACGACCCCGACCCCACGCCCACCGTGGAGCGGTTCACCGAGGCGCTACGTCGCGGTCTGATCAAAGAGTCCGACGTGGACCGCGCGGTCCGGCGCATCCTCAGCGTCCGGATCCGCCTCGGCGACCTCGACCCGCCGCACGAGGACCCGTTCGCCGACGTCCCACCTGACGTGATCGACTGCCCGGCGCACCGGGAACTGGCCCGGGAGGCCGCCCGCCAGTCGGTGGTCCTGCTGCGCAACGACGAGCTGCTGCCGCTGGACGCCTCGACGGCGCCCCGGGTGGCGGTGCTCGGGCCGTTGGCCGACGCGGTGTACGAGGACTGGTACAGCGGCACCCTGCCGTACGCGGTCACCCTGCGGCAGGGGCTGGCCGAACGGCTGCCGGCCGTCACCACCCACCACGGGGCGGACCGGATCGCGCTACGGGTGGGCGACCACTACGTCCACTGCCCGGACACCCCCGACGGGGGCCCGCTCACCCTCGGCGCCGAGGCCACCGGTCTTGACGTGTTCGACTGGGGTCGCGACATCCTGGCGCTGCGCGCGGTCTCCAACGGCCGGCACCTGGGCGTCACCGCCGAGGACGGCACCGTCGCCAACGACCGGCCCGGACCGGGCGAGTGGGTGGTCCGGGAAACCTTCCGGTTCCGGCCCGGACCCGACGGCACCATCCTGCTGCACCACCTCGCCACCGACCGGTACGTGACCGTCGACGCCGACGGTCGGCTGCGCGCCGACGCACCGACCGGGGCGGCCGCGACCGGGTTCACCGTCGAGCTGATCACCGACGGTGCCGCCGAGTGCGCCACGCTGGCCGCCGGGGCGGACGTGGCCGTGGTGGCGCTGGGCAACCATCCGATGGTCAACGGCAGGGAGACCGAGGACCGCGTCGACCTTGCCCTGCCCCGGGCGCAGGAGGCGCTGCTGCGCGCCGTGCAGGCCGCCAACCCGCGTACCGTACTGGTGCTCACCAGCAGCTACCCGTACGCGGTCGGCTGGGCGCAGGAGCACCTGCCGGCGGTGCTCTGGTCCGCGCACGGCGGTCAGGAACACGGCAACGCCCTGGCGGCGGTGCTGCTGGGCCAGGCCGAGCCGGGCGGCCGGCTCACCCAGACCTGGTACGCCGACACGGCGGAGCTGCCCGACCTGCTCGACTACGACGTGATCGGCGCCGACAGCACCTACCTGTACCACCGGGGGGATCCGCTGTACCCGTTCGGTCACGGGCTCAGTTACGGCCAGTTCGACTACGCTGACCTGCGATTGAGCGCCACGGCGGTGACCGCCGGCGAGGAGGTCGAGGTGTGCCTTGAGGTCACCAACACCGGTGCCCGTGCCGGCGACGAGGTCGTGCAGCTCTACACCCGCCAGCGTCGTTCCCGGGTCAAGCAGCCCCTGCGCCAGCTTCGGGACTTCGCCCGGGTCAGCCTCGCCCCCGGGCAGCGGCGCACGGTCACGCTGCGGCTGCGTACCGGCGAGTTGCGCTGGTGGGACGAGAGCCACGGCGGGTTTGTGGTGGAGGACGCCACCCACACCGTGCTCGTCGGTCGGTCCGCCCGCGACATCCGGCTGGTCGGCGCGTTGACCGTGCGCGGCGGGCAGCACGCCGACGGGGTGCGGCCGGAAGCGGCCGCGGGACGGCGGTCGTGACCGCCGCGGCGGGCCGTCCGCCCTCCGGCCAGGTCACCATTGCCGACGTCGCCCGGCACGCGGGCGTGGCCGCGAGTACCGTGTCGTACGTGCTCAGCGGTAAGCGGGCCATCTCCGCGGTGACCCGCAGCCGGGTGCTGGCGAGCGTCCGGCTGCTCGGGTACCACCCGAACGCGGGGGCCCGCGCGCTGGCCAGCCGGCGGGCCAACGTCATCGCCCTGGTGCTGCCCCTGCGCGCCGGCATGCAGGTGCCGGTGGTGATGCAGTTCGCCACCGCCGTGGTGACCACCGCGCGCGGCTACGACCACGACGTCCTGCTGGTCACCTCCGACGAGGGACCGGCCGGGTTGCGCCGCATCGCCGCCAGCGCCCTGGTCGACGGGGTGCTGCTGATGGACGTGGAGTTGCACGACCGGCGGGTGCCGCTGCTGCGGGAACTGGCGCTGCCCAGTGTGCTGATCGGTCTGCCCGCCGACCCGGCCGGGCTGACCTGTGTGGACCTGGACTTCCACGCCGCCGGTGCGGAGTGCGTCGCGCACCTGGCTGGGCTGGGCCATCGCCGCATCGCCCTGCTCGGCGCGCCGACGGCCGTCTACGACCGCGGCACCGGCTTCGCGCACCGCACCCGAGCCGGGGTGCGGGAGGCCGCCGACCGACACGGCGTGCAGGTGGTGACGCTGCCGTGCGAGGAGGGCACGGCCGACGTGCGGCGGGCCGTGACCGAGCTGCTGGACCGCCATCCGGACGTCTCCGGCCTGGTGGTGCAGAACGAGGCCGCGGTCGGGCCGGTGCTGGCGACCCTGCCGGCGCTGGGGCGGCGGGTGCCCGGCGACGTGTCGGTGGTGGCCATCTGCCCGGACGAGTTCGCCGGGCGCAGCAGCCCGGCGTTGACCTGCGTGCCGGTGCCGACCGAGGAGGTGGGGCGGCAGGCGGTGACCCTGCTGATGGGCAAGCTGCGAGACGAGCCGGGACCGGAGGCTATCCTGCTGGCGCCCCGGCTGACCGTTCGGGACAGCACCGCCGCCGCGCCGGCTGTCGGGGTGGGTGGCGGCGAGCGGTGACCACGGCGAAGGGACTGTCGATGGCGGACGAGCTACCCGTGTCGGCCCACCGCATCTGGGCGCCGGCGCCCGCCGCGAGCTGGGAGGACGCGTTCCTGTCCGGCAACGGCGAGTACGGAATCATGGTGTGCGGCGACCCGCACGCGGAACGGATCATCGTCAACCACCACCGGTTCGTGCTGCCCAACGGCACCCACGACGTCCGGCCGCCGGAGCTGGCCGACCGGATGCCCCACATCCGCGAGCTGGTGCTGGCCGGCCGGGGTGCCGAGGCGGCCCAGCTGCTCACCGGCGGCCGGGAGCTGGAGTGGACGCAGTCGTTTCATCCCGGCTTCGCCCTGACCATCGACGCGACGCGGCCCGGTCCGGTCGGCGACTACCGGCGCTCGACCGAGTTCGACACCGGTCAGGTCGCCGTCGAGTGGACGGGCGGGCGGCGGCGCTCGTTCGTCTCCCGCGCCGACGCGCTGGTCGTCACCGCGCTGGACATGGGCGCCTGCACCGTCGGGGCCACCGGTGACCTGCCCGGCCGCCCCGACGACGTGCGCTACGAGTGCGTCGCGTACCGGCGGGGCGATCTGGTGTTCCTGCGGGTTCGGGGCCACTACCCGCAGGTTGGCGGCGCGTACGGCTTCGAGGGGGTGACCCTGCTGCGCGGCGACGTCGAGGTCGCCGGGGACCGGGTGGTGGTGCGCGGCCCGGCGTTGCTGACCACCGCGCTGGACCGGGTCGACAGCCCTCGGTGGCGCACCGGTGAGCTGGAGGAACGGCTGGCCGCCGCCGACACCGACTACGACCGGCTGCTGGCCCGGCATCTACCCCTGCACGCGGTGCCGTACCGGCGGGTCAGCCTGGACCTGGGCGTGCCGGCGGCGGACCGGGAGCTGCCCGTCGGTGAGCTGCTCGCCCGGCAGCTCGCCGACCCCGGCGTCGCGCAGCCGGCGCTGCTGGAGCGGCTCTTCCACGCCGGCCGGTACCTGCTGTTCAGCTCCAGCGGGGTGCTGCCGCCACGGTTGACCGGGCTGTGGCTGGGCTCGTGGGACGCCGCCTGGGCCGGTGACTTCACCACCGACGCCAACCTGAACCTTCAGCTGGCCGGCGCGAACATCGCCGCCCTGCCGGAGGTGACCGCCGCGCACGCCCGCCTGGTGGCCGGGCAGGTCGACGACTGGCGACGCAACGCGCAGGCGATCTACGGCGCTCGTGGCCTGCTCGCGCCGGCCCGTACCGACGGTGAGCACGGGCACCTGTTCCACGTGCACCCCCAGTGGCCGTTCGCCGCCTGGCTGGCCGGCGCGGACTGGCTGCTGTACCCGCTGTACGAACACCACATGGTCACCGGGGAGCCGCTGGGCGAGGTCACCGGCTGGCTGGCGGAGGTGGCGGACTTCTTCACCGACGTGGTCAGCGAGGTTGACGGCGCGGTGGCGCTGGTGCCCTCGTACTCGGTGGAGACGGGTCCGCCCGACGCCGACGGGCAGCCGGTGCCGGTGACGGTCAACGCCACGATGGACGTGGCCGCCGCCCGGCACGCGCTGCGCGTCGCCGCCGAGGTGACGGGTTCGGACCGGTGGGACGGGCTGCGGGGCCGGCTGCCGACGTACCGGGTCGACGAGCGCGGTGCGCTCGCCGAGTGGGCCTGGCCCGGCTACCGTCCGGACGACGACCACCGGCACGTGAGCCACCTGTACCCGGTGTGGCCGTTGGGTGAGATCAATCCCGACGACACGCCCGAGCTGGCCGCGGCCGCGCACCGGGCGCTGACGCTGCGCGGTGACGAGAACCTCTCCGCGCACGGCAGCCTGCACCGGGCGCTGGTCGCGGCCCGGCTGCACGACGGGAACCTGGTCGGGGTGAACCTGTGCAAGATCCTCGGCGCCGACATGTTCTTCCGGTCGCTGATGAGTTCGCACAACCCGGGTCTGGCCATCTACAACGCCGACGCCGCGCACGCGCTGCCGGCGGTGTTGGTCGAGGCGTTGGCGCAGGCGATTCGGCCGGGAGTGGTGCGGCTGTTGCCGGCGCTGCCGCCGGACCTGCCGCGCGGGACGCTGCGCGGGGTGCGGCTGCCAGGGCGGATCAGCGTGCAGGAACTGGCCTGGGCGCCGGGCCTGGTTCGGGTACGGCTGGTCTCGGCGGTCCCGCAGACCGTCGAGGTGCGTACCCCGCACGGGACCGCGACGGCCACGCTGGTCGCCGACGTGCCGGTCGAGCTGACCCTGGGCAGCGGATCGTGACCCGCTACGTCAGTCTGGTCCGCGGCGGCATCGAGCTGCATGTGTCGGAGCACACCGGCGACGCCCGCCCCGGCACGCTGCTGTACCTGTATGTGGCCGACGTCGACGCGGCGGCACGGGCCTGCGGCGGTGTGCCGGTCGGCGAGCGGGACTGGGGACGCGAGTTCGAGGTGACCGACCCGGACGGCAACCGGGTGCGGGTCGGCGCGCCCCGCATGTGACGGGAGATTGGGCGGTCAGAGCGCGTCGGGCTGGTTGAGCGCGGGGTGCTGCTGCCCGGGGCGGGCGTACCAGGCGGGGCCTTCCTCGGCGGTGGTGGTGTCGATGCGCAGCCGTGACCAGTCGTCCAACGGTGGCAGGTCGGCCGGGTCGAACCAGCCGACCTCGGTCGACTCGTCGCCGTCGGCGCGGGGTTCGCCGCCGACCGGTCGGCACCGGAACCACACGTTGAGGTACCGGCAGCTGTCGCCGTTGGGGTAGACGACGGGGTGGGTGGCGACACCGGCGAGGCGTTCGACGCGTACCCGCACGCCGGTCTCTTCCAGGACTTCCCGCACCACCGCGTCGGCGGGCTGCTCGCCGGGGTCGACGATGCCGGCGGGTACCGACCAGCGGCCGTTGTCGCCGCGCCGGGCCAGCAGCACCCGGCCGGTCTCGTCGACTACGACGGCGCTCACGCCGGGCAGCAGGAGCAGGTCGTGACCGATGTGGGCGCGCAGTTCGGCGACGTAGGCGGGGACCGGCATCGGCTCACGGTATCCCGGCGAGGCGGCGCTCGGACGCCGACTGCTACTTGACACTACCTAGTACCTGACGAATCATAGGAGCCGTGACATCGAGCCATGACCCGCAGCTGCTGAAGGGCGTGTTGTCGCTGCTGCTGCTGCATCTGTTGGCCGAACGGGAGTCGTACGGCTACGAGGTGGTGCAACGCCTGCAGGAGGTCGGCTTCACCGACGTGTTGGAAGGCAGCGTCTACCCGGCCCTGGCCCGACTGGAACGCGACGGGCGGGTCGCCACCCGACTCGTGCCCTCCCCCAGCGGCCCGGCCCGCAAGTACTACCGACTCACCCCGGCCGGCTGGCAGGCGCTGCGGGCCGGCTACACCGCCTGGTCCCGGCACACCGCCAGCGTCAACGCCGTCCTGGCCCGCCCGCTGCCCGCGGCCTGCGAGAAGGAGAACTGACATGACACAGACCATCGGTTGGTCCGACCGGCTCCGCATCGAACGTCTCGTCTGGCTGCTGGACCAACAGCTGTACGACCTGCCCCGGCGGTCGCGCATCGCCACCCGCCGGGAGGTGCGGGCCAACCTGTTGGAGGCCGCCCGCGACGTCGGCACCACCGAGGCGCTGCGCCGCGTCGGCGGAAGCCGGCGGCTCGCCCACCGGTACCTGGTGGCCGAACTCGGTGACGGGCCCCGGCACTCCCTGATCGCCGCCGCCTACGTCGGTGGTCTCACCCCGCTGGCGCTGAATGTCCTGTTCGACGAGACCGCCGCCGCGTACCGGCGGGGCGTCATCGCCGCCGACCCACACGCCACCGGCACGTTCACCTGGCACGGCATCGGCTATCTGCAGGACGCCACCACGTTCACCTTCGTCGACGGGCAGGTCAGTCAGGTCGGCGGGGGGTGGGCTCCGTTGACGTTCCTGCTGTGGGTCGTCGGGACCGTCGCCGCCGGCCGGCTCTGGCGGCTGGTCCGGTGGCGGGCCGGCCGACGGGAAGCCGTCGCCCAGGCCGGCTGACCCCCGGCGCCGGGCCGCCGACCGGCACGGCAGGTTCCCGGCCGGCGCCCGGCCGGGGCGGCACTAGACTTCCGCCTCGATGGACGCCCAGCCCGCCCCCACCGACACCCGACCGTGCGCCCACTGCGGGCGCGACGTACCGCAGCGTGCCGGCGCGGGCCGGCCGTTCCGCTACTGCCGGGACAACGACGGCGCCTGCCAGCGGGCGTCGCGCAACTCGCGAATGCGCCACCGCAACGCCCCGGGCCTGCCCGGCCAGGTCGCCCGCACCTGGGAGGCGGTGGACCGGCTCGACCAGATCGTCGAGACGTTGACCGAGGCCCTGCACGCCGAACTGTCCCCGGTCGGAGTGGAGCGCCAGCTCGCCGCGCTGCGCGCCGAGACCGCCGCGCAGGTCGCCCAGGCCCACGCCGAACGCGACGACGCCCGCGGCGACGCCGAAACCGCCGCCGCCGAGGCGACCCGCGCCCGGTCCGAGACGCGGATCGCCCTCGCCGACCGTGACGCCGCGCTGGCCCGCGCCGAGCAGGCCGACACGCGCGCCGCTGAAGCCGCCCGCCGCGCCGAGGCGGCCGAGGCGCAGCGCGACGCCGCCCGCCGCGAGGTCGGCGCCGCCGAGGCGCTGCGGGTACAGGCCGAACGCGACCGCGACGCCGCCCGCCACGAGGTGCGGACGCTGCGGGCCGAACGGGACGCCGAACGGCAGCGCGCCGCCGACCTGACCGTGGCGCGGGACGCCGCCCGCGCCGAGGCCCAGCGGGCCACCGAGGCGGCCCAGATCGCCCACCGCCGCGCCGACGAGGCGCTCGCGCAGGCGACGTCGGCCCGGGCGGACGCCGACCGGCACGCCGAGGCTGCTCAGCGCGCCGACGCGCAGGAGCAGGCGGCACGGCGCGACGCCGACACCGCGCGGGCCGCGGCCGACGCCTCCCGCCAGGAAGCCGAGCGGGCTCGCCGGGAAGCCGACGCCTCCCGCCGGGAAGCCGAGGCGGCTGCGGCCCGGGCCCGGGAGGAACTGGCGGCCGTGTCGGCTCAGCGCGACGCGGCCGCCGCGGAGCTTGCGGCGGTCAGGCAGGCCGCCGCCGCCGGGCAGGCCCACCTGACCGAGCTGGAGGTACGCCTGCGCGCGGCCGAGGCCGACCGGGACGCCGCCCAGCGGCGCGCGGCGCAGCTCTCCGACCAGGTCAGTGACCTGGCCGCCGCGCTGGCCCGGTGGGGCACCACCCGGGCCGGCTGAGCGCCGCCGCTCGGGCGGTCGTCACCGCATCCTGCTCGCCGTCCCCTGTCGCGCCTTCCTTCCTGGGCGATCGCCCAGTACAATCGCCTTGGACATATGACCAAGGAGGGTGGGTGTGGTGACGGCGGCGCAGCGCGGGCAGGAGGTGCGGCAGCGCCTGCTGCGCGCCGCGACGGAGCTGATCGTGGAACGCGGCTGGACCGCGGTGACCACCCGCGTCCTGGCGCAACGGGCCGGTGTCGCGCCGGGTCTGGTGCACTACCACTTCACGTCGGTGCAGGCGCTACTGGTCGAGGCGGTCGTGGCGGCGGCCCGGTCGGTGACCGCGCGGACCGGTCCCCTGCTGGCCGACGCACCCAGCGCCGACGAGGCGTTGACCGCGCTGCTGGGCATGTTCGACACCACCAGCGGCACCGACCCGACCTCGGTGCTGTTCGTCGAGGCGTACCTGGCCGCGACGCGCGACGAACGGCTCCGGCAGGCGCTCGGCGAGATGATCGGACAGTTCCGCCGCCAACTCGCCGATCACCTCGCTGCCCACGCGGTGCCGGACCCCCACGCCACCGCGGCCGTGCTCGCCGCCGCGATCGACGGCGTGCTGCTGCACCGGGCGCTGGCGGCCGGTCCGTCCGGCGACGCTCTCGCCGCCGTGCTGCGCAGGTTGGTGACACCAGGAGCGGAGGACGCACGATGAAGGTGATCATTTGCGGGGGCGGGATCGCCGGTCTGGCCCTCGCCCAACGGCTCGGCTCGTCGGGCGCCGAGGTGACCGTGCTGGAGAAGGCACCCGGTCCGCGCACCGGCGGCTACATGTTGGACTTCTTCGGCCCCGGATACGACGCCGCCGAGGCGATGGGCCTGCTGCCGGCCATCCGCGAGTGCGGCTACCGCGTCGAGGAACTCGCGTACTGCGACGAGTCGGGGCGCCGACGCGCCGGCCTGGGATACGGACAGTTCGCCCGGGCCGTCGGCGGGCGGGTGGTCAGCCTGATGCGCCCGGACCTGGAACGGGTGTTGCGCGAGCACCTGCCGGCCGCAGTCGACGTGCGCTTCGCCAGCACGATCACCGAGGTGGACGACCGCGCCGACGGGGTGACGGTCACCCTCGACGACGGCAGCGCGCTGACCGGCGATTTGCTCGTCGGCGGCGACGGCATCCACTCGACCGTGCGGACACTGGTCTTCGGCCCGGAACACCGGTTTCTACGCCACCTCGGGTATCACACCGCCGCCTTCTCGTTTGACGACGCCGCCGTGCACGCCGCGGTCGACGGCCGGTTCTGCATGACCGACACGCCCCGACGTGCCATGGGCTTCTACGGTCTGCCCGGCAACCGGGTCGCGGTGTTCGCCGTGCACCGCACCGACGATGCGGCCCTGCCGGCCGACGCCCGCGACGCGCTGCGCCGCGAGTACGCGTCCCTCGGCTGGATCGCGCCCGCGGCGCTGGCCGCCTGTCCACCGGCCCCGCAGGTGTACTACGACCAGGTGGCGCAGACCCAGGTGCCGGTCTGGAGCCGGGGCCGGGTGGTGTTGCTGGGCGACGCGGCCCACGCGGTGTCCCTGCTGGCCGGGCAGGGCGCCTCGCTGGCCGTCGCCGGCGCGTACGTGCTCGCCGAGGAACTGGCCCGACGCGACAGCGTCGAGGCCGCGCTGGCCGGCTACGAGCGGGCGCTGCGCCCGCTGGTCGTCGACCGGCAGGCCACGGCCCGCCGCAGCGCCCGCTGGTTCGTGCCGACCACCCGGGGCGGGCTGCGGCTGCGTCGGGCCGGTCTGGCCCTGGCCGGGCTGCCGTTCACCACCCGGCTGGCGGCCGGCGCCGTGGTCGGCCGGCCCACCGACCTGGTCGACCGGGTGCGGGCCGGACGACGCTCGGTGGGCACCGGTCGCGGGTAGGCCGCTCGGCCTACCCGACCTGGCAGGCCCCTCGTCGCCACCCCGGGCCCATCCGTGGTTTCGGCCCGGGGTGATCCTGCTACTGCGCCGTGAGCCGCGGCCCGGGCCCGCGCTCGGACGGAGACGTGGTCGCGGGTGCGGCATCTGCTCACCGACCGGCGGTGCGCTGGCCGAGGCCACCTCGGCACGCCACTGACCACAGCTGGTGAACCTGCTCCGAATGGCCCGCCCGTAGTTTCCAGACCAAAAACAACGCTAAGCAGTTGATCTAGGCCGGTACCAGGGACGCCGGCCCCAGAGTGGCGGGTCGCGCGGGAGGCGCTTCGCCGCTTTTCATGATCCCGGTACGTGGGATGCGGGATCAGCGCCGGTGCCGGCGGTGGTGCTCGTCGTTTTCGGCGGTGATGCGGGCGGAGGTCTCCTCGCCGAGTCGGACGTATATGCCGAGGGTGGCCAGGTGCTGGTGGCGGGACTTGGCCTGGAGTTCGGCGGCGCTGCGGCCCTTGGCCGCGGGGTGCGTCAGCCCGGAGTGGCGCAGTTGATGCAGGGTGTACCCGGTGCCGTGGGGGTCGTGGAGCTGGGATGCCTGTTTGAACAGGTACTCGGCGCGCGGGTAGGACAGCCTGCCGCGGCCGGTGTCGGGGCAGATGTCGCGCAGGGCTGGTGCGCGGCGACCGGCGGCGGGTGCGCGCCGGTCGGCGAGGAACACCGGGCCGGCGGTGCGGCCGGCCAGTAGCCGGGGCAGCAGGCGGGCGGTGGGGGTCTCCCAGTAGACGTAGGCGCGGTCGCCGCCTTTCTCGGTGACCAGGGCGCGGCGGAACTCCATGTCGAGGTCGGGCACGTCGAGGCCGAGGATCTCTTCGGCGCGGGCGCAGGTCTCGTAGAGCATCCGCCAGAGCACCCGCTCGCGCAGCGGGTTGCGGTCGTCGGTGAACAGCCGCTCCAGCCGCGTGCGGGGGATGGCCTTGTCTCGGATCCGGGTGACCTTGCGCCGCTCCAGACGGCGGCCGGGGTCGGTGCTCAGCCAGTCCTGGCGGCGGCAGTAGGCGGCGAACGAGGTCAGCGCGGACAGATGCTTGTTCCAGGTGTTCGCGGCCCGCTCGTCCCAGCGGGCCATCGTCTGCTCGTAGAGCTCCGGGGTGAGAGCGGCGACCGGCAGTGGGTCGCCGGCGGTTTCGCGCAGTCGGCGCAGGGTCTCGATGTAGGTGGCGCGGGTGGCGGGGTCGTCACGGAACCGGTCGAGGAACGCGTCGACGGCGACCACGAGCGCCACCGGGCGCCGGGCGGTCGGCAGCGGGATCACGGACACCTCGGCGGCCCCTTGCGGCGATGTGACACAGAATGTGGCCGAGTCACCCTTTGCGCCATGACGGTGTCCGGCAGGTGGCGGCGGGTGGATCGTCGACCCTATGACAGAGAATACGGGATTCTGTGTCACAGACGGCCTGCAGGAGCAGGCGACTTGCCTAGTGCGTCCGGTAGCGCTGTCGCGCCCAGGAAGAGGCGGTTGTGCCCGGAATTCGTCGAGGAGGATTTCGATGCCGATACCGCGAAAGCCTCTCGGGGGAATACCACTGTCGGCTTGTACAAGTGAACCATGGTAAGATGTGGTCGTGAACGCGTTCGACGTCCTCGGCGACCCGGTGCGTCGGCGGATCTTGGAGCTGCTCGCCGACGGTGAGCAGACCGCTGGCGCAATCACAGATGTGATCCGGGTCGAGTTCGCACTGTCGCAGCAGGCTGTCTCCCAGCATTTGCGGGTTCTCCGTGAGCACGGGTTCGCGTCGGTCCGGGCTGAGGGGGCTCGTCGGTTCTACGCCGTGGAGGCCGGGCCGTTGAGCGAGGTTGACTCGTGGCTGGACCGGTTCCGCAGGCTCTGGGACCAGCGACTAGACGCACTGGAGACCGAGCTCGCCCGCGGCAGGCGTATGACCCGGAAACCCGCCAACGACGAGCCTGGCGGGCCCAACGAAGAAGCGTAGGCACGAGGGGTTCCCTACCGAACGGAGCATGACGATGAAGGATGTTCTCGACGAGCTGTCCGCGGCCCGCCGGAAGATGGGCACGGCGACTTTGCCCGCCGGTGAGGCATACACGATGGAGCTGAGGCGTCGCTACAACGCGCACCTCGATGACGTGTGGGACGCCATCACCAACCCCGAGCGACTGAGTCGCTGGATGAAGCCGGTCACCGGCGACCTTCGCCTCGGCGGGACATTCGAGCTAGACGGCGGCGAGCATGGCGAGATCCTCCGGTGCGAGCCGCCGCGCTTGCTGCGGGTGTCCTGGATGTTCGGGCCCGGCGCGGACGAGTGGCCCGGCACAAGCGAGGTCGAGGTGCGACTGTCTCCCGGATCAGCCGGAGACACCGAGTTCGAACTGGTCCACGCTGCCGCCGTCGGAGAACCTATGTTCCCCACCTACGGTCCCGGTGCCGGCGGTGTCGGCTGGGACCTGCATCTGCTAACCCTCGCCGGCTTCCTGGGCGACGGCGAGGTCCTTGACCACGAGGAGTTCAGGGCATCGCCCGCCGGCCGCGAGTTCAGCCGGCGTAGCGCCGCCGCCTGGGGCGAGGCCCACCTGGCCGGCGGCGGCGAACCGAGCCAAGTCGCGGCCGCGGTCGAGGCCACCACCGCGTTCTACCAGCCCGCCGGGGACGCGTGATGAAGTAACGCCACCGCGGAGGTGACCGCACCGTCGGCGCGCAGCAGTCGCCGCCGAGCATGCGCGTCGGCCGCAGGGCTGGTCAGTCGGCCACTATGACGCAGCGGCTGCTGCGGCGATGGCCGCACACTTGCGGCCCGGAAACTGCTGCCTAAGACGCTGAAGTTCGGTGAAACCGGCTTCTCTCAGGCGGGCGGAGAACTCGTCCACAGGCCAGCGGTATGCGGTGTGGACCTTGTGATCGAACGCGGCCACCCCGTCGTCGCTGTCGAAGAAGCCGATTACTAGCCTCCCGGAAGGGGTCAGCATCCGGCGGAACCGGGCTAGCACACCGTCCAGCTCCGGTGGCGGTATGTGAATGGTTGAATACCAGGAGAGGATGCCGGCCACCGAATGGGCGGGAAGGTCCAGGTCGGTCATCTCTCCGAGCTGGAACTCTGGCCCGGGAAAGTTGGTCTGGGCGTAGTCGATGAACTCGGGGACCAAGTCGACGCCGGTCACGTCGGCGCCGAGCGAATGCAGGTAGGCGCTCCAATGGCCGGGGCCGCAACCGAGATCGAGCACCGTGCCGTCCAGGCCGACGAGGTGACCTCGGACGAGGGCCGCGTCGTCCGCGTGGGCCTGCCAGTCACCATCGAACAAGGCGATGTACTGCTCCGACATGTACGAGTAGGCGTCACGGATTGGTTGGTTTCTCACGGCGTCACTTTAAGAGTCAGTCCTCGATCCCACTCATCCCGCGAGCGTAGAACCGGCCCCTAACCCGCTCTGGGAGTAGCGAGACAGGCACTTACCGGGCAGTAGGCACTGCGGCGAGCGACCAGTCACCGTCCGGCAGCGGAGGCGTCGCCGCCGATGCCGATCTCGTTGCCATCACCGTCGCGGAACACGTACTTCCCCCACCACCGTCACCGACGACGTCGTCGTCACCTCACCAGCCCGTGGTTAGCGTCGTGCCGAGGTGGCCTCGATCAGCCGTAGCGGCCGGTAGCCGTCGGTGTCGAGCTGAGCGAGCTCGCCGTCGATGTCGACCGAGTGGGTGCCGTAGAAGTGCACGTTCTCATGGTGGGTCGGCCAGATGTGTGCCAGGACCTCGTCGTCGACGTCGCGGCCGCCTCTGCGCAGGGCGGCCACGCCGAGACCGTGGTACTCCGTGGACCAGCAGACGATCGCATTGGTGGCCACGGTCAGGCACCACATCTGCTCGCTCTGCTGCTCGTGGTGCCGCCGTCGCAACGCGCCCTCGCCGGCGTACGCGAGGCAGCGGCGCAGGGCGTGCAGGTTCTCGCCCTTGTTCAGCTGCCGGGCGATGCGCCGCCGGTAGGTCTCGTCGGCCAGGTATCGGGTGGCGTAGACCGTGCGGCGCAGCGCCCCGTACTCCTTGATCGCGCTGGTCAGCGCGTTCTGCTGCCGCTTCGAGGAGCACAACTTCCCGACCACCAGCGCCGCCGTGGCGTGCCCGCCCTGCACCGACGCGGCGACCCGCAGCAGGTCGTCCCACATGTCCGTGATCAGGTCCAGGTT
Source organism: Micromonospora sp. KC213 (assembly GCF_004348325.1). Classification (GTDB taxonomy): domain Bacteria; phylum Actinomycetota; class Actinomycetes; order Mycobacteriales; family Micromonosporaceae; genus Micromonospora. The sequence continues at coordinate 19,310 of NZ_SMKF01000069.1, forward strand.
CAGCCGCCGGGTCAGCAGCGCCCCGGCGCGCGGGTAGCGGTCCATAAAGTCAGCGCGGGGCCCGGTCCGGTACAGGGTGATCTTCCCGAGGTCGCGGATGCGCGGCGAGAGCTGTTTGCCGACCAGGTCGAACAGGGCGAAGTTCGCCAGGGTTGCGCCGTGGGTGTCGGTGGCGTGCTCGAACACGGGCAGGTCGGTCTCATTGCCGAGCAGTCCGTCGAGCACGTAGTGCGACTCCGGCGCGGTCGCGACGATGACCTTCGTGTCGAAGGTCGAGTGCTGGTCCGAGACGTGGGTGTACGTGGAGATGCCCTGGCCGCGGGCGAAGTACCGCGACAGGTGCCGGGCGGTGATGGATTTGCCCTTGACCGGGAACCGCTGCCCGTCCGAGGAGGACAGGGTGCCCGAGCCGAACGCCCGGGTCAGCGGCAGCAGATGGTGGTAGTTGACCACCGCGGCGTTGGCCGCCTCCAGGGTTTCGGGCCGGAAGTACCACTCGGCGGTCCAGGCGAGCACGTCGTACGGCACGCCGCAGGACTCGGCCATCGCGGACAGGCCCATGTTCGTGGCCTCCGCGATGATCACACACATCAAGTTGCGCTTGAGCTCGGCCGGCCGGGCGACCTTCCCGCCGGCATGCACCAGGTGATCGGTGAAACCGGTCCGCGCGTCGACCTCCACCAGCACCGACGCGATGGGCACCCGCGGCAGCATCGCGGCCAGCTCGGCGCGCAGCGCATCGGCCTCGGCGGGTACGTCCTCCGCGGTCAGCGGCGGGATGATCAGCTCGCCGTCGTCGGTGAGTCGTACCTCGCCCGGGTTGCCCTTCGCCAGCTGGGTCTCCAGATCGGCCAGGGCGGTGTGCAGCTCGTCGTGGGCCGCCGCGAGCGCGTCGGCGGCCTCGACCGGTTTGCCGACCAGGTGGCAGAACTCCACCTTCTGCGGCGCCCACGCCTGCGGGGTGAGCAGGAACGACGCCGGATCGGCGTACCGGCGCGACCCGGGCACAAACACATCACCGGAACGCAGCCCGTCACGCAGGCCCACCAGCACGGCCAGCTCCCAGTACCGGCGATACGCAGTAACGTCGCCGGCCTGCTCCGCGGCGACCAGGTAGCCGGCCCACTTCACCGGCACGAACCCGACCGGCGCGTCGGCCGGCACCTTGCGGGCACCGGCCGCGTACAGACCCGTCAGGATCCCCACGGCCTGCATCAGCTGCTCGGTGCCGGGCCCACCGTCGAACCCGACCGGCCAGCACGGCCGGGGCAAATTGGCGCAGGTACGACATCGACGCATCCAGCATGCTCAGCTGACCGTGATCGCGGGGCAGCCGCTCGCGGCGCTCAGCCCACGCGGCGCGCATCCGGTCCAGGCCGATGCTCATGCGCAACATGCCGCCGATCTGCTCGTCACCGATCCCGGTATCGAGCACGATGGTCAGGATCTCGTCCAGCAGCGCCTGCCGGTTCTCGCCGCCCTTGGCCCGCTCGGCCAAGGCCTCGGCGACCTTCTGCTTCGCCGCCGCCTCCCGGCCGCTGATCGCCTGGTCGAACAGCAGCAGCGTCTCGTCGAGCACATCGACGGCCGACTGCGACAGCAGCGTGAGCAGGATCGGATACCGGCGCTCCGGCTCCCGCCGCTGCAACGCCTGCCCCGTCAACCGCCGGCCGACCCCGGCCAGGAACCGGCGCCGCTCCACCGGCAGCATCGACAGGTCCACGGTGTGCGCGTCCAGGCGCCGCAGATAGGCCAGCTTCTCCAACTCCGCCTTCACCGCCGCCGGACTCGACGACGTCGGCCCCACACTTAGCCACGCCAGCGGCGTCCGGCCGAGATAGGCATCCGGGACCAGCAACAGATCCAGCTCAGCGCACCGCCGGTCAGAGAGCAGATGCCGCACCCGCGACCAGGTCTCCGTCCTCGCGTGAGCCCGAGCCGCGGCCACCCGCCGCAGCAACAGGATCACCCCAGGCCGGAGCACCCGCGACGACAGCAGGTACTCGCAGGCCAACCGGAACAGCAGCTTCGGCGAGTCATGCTCCATCGCCCTGGCGAACAGGAACTCGTCGAGGTCCTTCCACTCGGCGGTGTTCATCGACCGCCAGCCGGCGTAACCGGCCACCTCACGCAGATGATCCGTACGGGTCTGCTCCCGCTCGCCGTACCCGCGCAACTCACCCATCGCGATCCCGAGCCGCTGCGACAACCGGCCCACCACGGCATCCGGCGCCAACGCCACCTCATCGGGCACGAACCCCAGCCACGGCAGCGAGCACAGCTGGACCGCCACACCCAGCACGTTGCGGCCAGTGCGGAACTGGCGCACGAACGCCTCGTCCGCACCGGTCAACGTGAAGTACCGGATCAGCTCAGCCCGGTTGATCTCCGGGAAGCCCCGAAGCCGCGCCAGTTCCTCCGCCGAGAACACATCCTGAGTCGCCACGAACCCACCGCCTGAGCATCGACCGTCACCAAACGGACGGCACGCTAGGGCTCAGGACAGAGCTTGATCAACCCTCAGTTCTTACCGTTGTTTTTGGTCTGAAACTACGGGCGGGCCGAATCCCGCATGAGCGTCGAGCCGCCGCATGCATCTGCCGTTATACCTTCGCATCCGATATATTGATGGCGTGGAAACACCGGTACGCGAACCCACGTTCCTGATCCTCACGGCGTTGGCCGCGGAGCCGCTTCATGGCTACGGACTGATCACCGAGGTAGCCCGGCTTTCCGACGGCCGCGTGTCGCTGCGCCCCGGCACGCTCTACGGCGCCCTCGACCGGCTGCTCGACGCGGGTCTGGTCACCATCGAGCGGGAGGAAGTGGTGGACAGCCGGCTGCGCCGCTACTACCGGCTCACCGAACACGGCGGTGACCTGCTCGCCAACGAGACCGAGCGGATGCGCCGCAACGTCGAGGCCGCCACCGTGCGGTTGAACACACGTGCCCGTCGAGGCACGCCCCGACTCAGTGGAGGGATCGCATGAGCGACCTGGAACGCCGCTACCTGCGATTGGTCCGGATCTTCTATCCGGCCGGCTACCGCAACGCGCGCGGCACCGAGATCGTGGGTACGTACCTCGCTCTGTCCTCGCCGGACCGCGGGTGGCCTTCGGTCGCCGACGTGACCGACGTAGCCGGCGGCGGGCTACGCCAGCGCCTACGCGCGATCGGCGCTACCGGAATCGGCCCCGGAGTGCGGCTGGCCGCGACGCTGGCGTTGTTGACCGCCACGGCTCTCGCCGGCGGCTGGGCCATGCTGGAGCTCAATGCGTGGACGACGGCGTGGTTCGGCTTCGAGCAGCACGGCACGTCCGTCTCGCTCGGTCTCGGCGTGTGGGCGGCATGGCTGCTCGCCGCGGTGGTGCACGTGGTGGCACCCGGCCGGTGGACCCGCCTGGCGATCGGTCTCGCCCTTGTCCTCACCGTCGCCGTCGTACCGCTTGCCGCCGTCGTCGACCGGTCCCGGCCTCCGCTGTTCGTACTACTCGCCCAGGTCTGCCTCGGATTCGTGGCGCTCGGCGTTCCCGGCCAGCCGCCCGTGTGGCTACGACTGCTGCCCGTCGCCGGCGCCGCCGCGGCTCTACCCGTGGCGGCGACTTTTGCCCGTAACGGTGGCGACGTGCTCCTTGGGTACTACGGCTGGCCCGCCGGGCAGGTCCTGCCCGGCGCCGGGATGGCACTTTTCTTGGTGACGTTGCTCGTCGGCGTAGGGCTGGCGGCGCGCAACGACCTTCGTGGTGCTTGGGCACTGCTGGTGCTGCTCTGCCCGATCGGCATGCTGTGGCTGCATCCGCTGGCCGAAGAACTCGCCGTCAGCATGTACGGCGGAGGACCGAATGCGGACTGGACGACACTGGCCACAGCGGCGATCATCGCGGCGGTTGCGGCGGCGATCGTCATGTCGGCTGCGCTGATGGTCCGACGACGGCTCGCCTTCACCCACGCCGCCGTCGAGCGTTGCACGGCGTGTGGCTCCCTCACCAGCGACAGCGCGAAGCGATAGCAGCCCGTCTAGCACCAGGCCACGGGTCGACTGCGTCAGCGCACTGCCTGGCCGCCTGTGACACAGAATTCCGTATGCCCCGAGGGACAGTCGCCCCGCTGGTCATTGGCCCACCAGTCTCCGTACCAAGACCTACGCCCAGGTACGGCACAGGATCGGCCGACGCCCGGACCGCGGCCAGATGTGCGCGCGGAATCAAGGCGTAGGGCCCAGCGAGGGCCTGAGCGTGGCGCTCACCGTGTGGACGCTGGGACGTCGGGGCCCACTCGTGATCGCTTCGCCGTGACGGACGGCACTGTGACGGACCGCAGTGACAGCTCCCTCAACCGCGCGACATTCGCACGTAGTGCTCGCAGTGCCCCGGAGTCCGACCCACCATGGCGCTCGTGAGAGGTCCGCTGCGCCGGCGACATCGCCCTGCGGGAACCTCGCGCCTGCTCACGTCGTCTCCAAGTGGAGATCACGGCCCGCCACCGGATCGCCCCGAAACGGCCGGCAGGCGCGACGGGGCCACCGGAGGATGATCGGCTGAACCGCAACCTCTCGGAGGACACCATGGCGATCACGCGTCGGCGTCGGACACTGACCACCCTCCTGGCCGTCGGACTCGTCGCCGGATGTGACGGCGGGTCACCGGAAACCGCAGACCTGGCCACCTCCCGACCGCAGGCGGGAAGCCTGGCCGTGGAGACCGTCGTGGCCGGGCTGGAGCACCCGTGGGACATCGGCTTCCTGCCGGACGGACGCATCCTGCTCACCGAGCGGCCGGCCCGGTTCCGGCTCGTCGACGCCGGCACGGCGAGCGAGGTGCGCGCCGACCTCACCGATGTGCTCGTCGGCGGCGAGGGCGGACTGATGGGCCTGGTGATCCATCCGGACTTCGCCCGGACTCGCGAGTTCACCACCTGCCAGACCCGAGAGGAGAACGGCCAGCCGGTGGACGTGCGCCTGGTCACCTGGCGGCTGTCGCCGGACGCGGCGAGCGCCACCCGGGTGCGTGACCTGCTGACCGGGCTGCCGATCAGCACGGGCCGGCATTCGGGCTGCCGTCCGACGATCGCCGCGGACGGCGCGCTGCTGGTCGGCACCGGCGACGTGGCGCAGCCGTCGCACCCGCAGGACCGGCGCAGCCTGGGCGGGAAGGTGCTGCGCGTCGACCTGCGCACCGGCGCGGGCCTGCCGGACAACCCGTTCGCGTCGTCGTCCGACGCCAACGAGCGGCGCGTCTACAGCTACGGTCACCGCAACGTCCAGGGCGTGGCCGTTCGGCCCGGCTCGGGCCAGGTGTTCACCGCCGAGCATGGGCCCACCGGGTTCGACGAGATGAACCGCATCCGCCCCGGCGGCAACTACGGCTGGGACCCGTCGCGCGGCGGCACGGTCCAGACGTACGACGAGAGCGTGCCGATGACCGACCGCGACCGTTTCCCCGACGCGGTTTTGCCACTGTGGACCTCCGGTGAAACCTCGACAGAGGCGCCGTCCGGGGCCGCGTTCCTCGACGGCGCGCAGTGGGGGCCGCTCAACGGCCGGTTGGCCGTCGTCGCGTTGCGCGGTCAGAAGACCCTGCTGTTCCAGCTCGACGAGGCCGGCGACCGGGTGGTGGACCTGGCGCTGCCGACGGAGCTCAACGACGCCTACGGCCGGCTGCGCGGCGTGCGCGGCGGCCCGGGCGGCGCCCTCTACATCACCACCTCGAACGGCACCGACGATCGCCTGCTCCGCGTCACCCCCCGGACCTGACGCTGCGGCGATCCGGCCTCTGCCCGCCGGGGTGGTGCTGCTTTCCGCCTGCCGGCCGCCACGTCGCCCGTGCTCGCCGGTCAGTGGATGCCGGCCATCAGCCGGGACACGTGGCGGCTGAACATGACCGCGCCGACGCCCAACGCCACCGACGCCAGCCCGAAGGTGAGGAAGTACGTCGGCGCCGGCCAGGTCGCGGCGAGCCGGGCGACCTGGCCGCCGACGGCGTCACCGACGGCGGTGGCGAGGAACCACAGGCCCATCATCTGGCTGGCGTACTTGACCGGCGCGAGTTTCGTGGTGGCGGACAGGCCCACCGGGCTCAGCGACAGCTCGCCGGCGACCTGGATGGTGAGGACGGCGATCAGCCACCACGGGGAGACCCGGTCCCCACCGACGGCGGCCTGCGCGGCGGCGGCCATCAGGACGAACGACAGACCGTTGAGAACCAGGCCGACGGCGAACTTCACCGGGGTGGAGACCCGGTGCCCCAGGCGCAGCCACAGCCAGGCGAACAGCGGCGCCCCGACGATGATCAGGACGGGGTTGACCGACTGGAGCCAGGCCGCGGGGAAGGTGAAACCGAGCACGTCGCGGTCGGTGTTGTCGGCGGCGAACAGGTTCAGCACCGAGCCGGCCTGGTCGTAGATGAGCCAGAACGAGGCGGCGAAGACGAACAACCACAGGTACGCCTTCATCCGATGCCGTTCGGTGCCGCTGATCTCCGGGTCGGTGAGGATCCGCACGAAGTAGCCGACGGTGATCACGACGGTGGCTACGGTGAGCAGGCTGACGACGGTGTTGACGGTGAACAACCCGGCCACCGCGAGCGCGGCGAGCACCAGCAGCAGCGCGAGCACGCCGACACCGGCGCGGGTCAGGGCACGACGACGGTCCGCGCCGAGCAGCGGGTCGGCGGGGCGCGTGCCGGCGTCGCCGAGGTTGCGCCGGCCGAGGACGTACTGGGCCACGCCGAAGGTCATGCCGACCGCGGCGGCGCCGAACCCCAGATGCCAGTTGATGTTCTCGCCGAGCAGCCCGCAGACCAGCGGGGCGAGGAATCCACCCAGGTTGATGCCCATGTAGAAGAGGGAGAACCCGGCGTCGCGGCGCGGTGAGTCCCGCTCGTACAGCTCGCCGACCATGGTGGAGATGTTGGGTTTGAGCAGCCCGGTGCCGAGCACGATCAGGGTCATGCCGGCGAAGACGCTCCAGCCGGCAGGAACGGCCATCACATAGTGCCCCGCGGCGATGACCACACCGCCCCACAGCACGCTGCGCCGCGCGCCGATCAGCCGGTCGGCGACCCATCCGCCGGGCAGCGCCATCAGGTACACCATCGCGTTGTAGGTGCCGTAGACGGCGTTGGCGGTGGACTCGCGCAGCCCGAGCCCGTCGTCGGCGACGGCCGCGGTGAGGTACAGCACGAGGATCGCCCGCATGCCGTAGAAGCTGAACCGTTCCCACATCTCGGTGAGGAACAGCGTCGACAACGCCCGCGGGTGACCGAAGAACGTCTTTCCGCCGGTGGGCCGGGCGCCGACCGGTGTGTCACTGGGCATCGTCACCTCCGCACGCGCGCGGGCGTTAACATGCCCGGTGAGCGCCGAAACACGCATCCGATCCGACCCGGCCGGGGACGCCCCGCCGGGTTCGGGTCATGGCCGGCTACCCTTGCGGGGGCGCCCGGGCCGGATCACCTGCTCGGGCGGGAATGCCCCGGCGGCGACGGGCCGTTACACCGAGAAGACCAGCACCGAACGAGGGGAAGTCGATCATGGGCGAGCGTATGCTGCGCGGAAGCCGTCTGGGCGCGGTCAGCTACGAATCCGACCGCAACACGGAGCTCGCGCCGCGTCAGACCCGCGAGTACCTGTGCGCCAAGGGCCACCAGTTCGAGGTGCCGTTCGCCGTCGACGCCGAGGTCCCCACGACCTGGGAATGCAAGTTCGACGGCAGTGTCGCCCGCCTCGTCGACGGCACCGAGCCGGAGCAGAAGAAGGCCAAGCCTCCGCGCACCCACTGGGACATGCTGCTGGAGCGTCGCTCGATCGCCGAACTCGAGGACATCCTCGCCGAACGGCTGCAGGAGGTCCGCACCCGCCGCGGCCGGGCCTGACCCCCGACACAGCACTGACACGGCGCGGCCCCCGGGACACCTTCCGGGGGCCGCGCCGCGTTCAGCTCTGCCGCGGCTCCACGATCTCACCTTCCACGACCTCACCATCGAGCGCCCGACCACCGTCGACCACCGGCCCGGTCGGCGGTTGCGGGTCACCCCGACGCACCCGCACCGTCCGCGGCCCGAACAGGTCACCGGCGACGGTCGAGGACACCCGCCGCTCGGCGGCACGCCGCACCCCGGCCCGGGTCAGTCCACGCACCGGCGGCACCAGCAGCACCGCTCCCACCACGCCACTGACCAGGCCAGGGGTGGCCAACAGCAGCGCCCCCGCCAGGCCCACCAGACCGTCGGTCACCTGCCGCCCCGGGGGCTGCCCCGCCCGCACCGAATCCCGGAAGCCACGCCAGGCCCGCATCCCCTCCCGACGCAGCAGCACCAGGCCCAGCAGGGACGCCGCGAACACCAGCAGCACCGCCGAACCGAAACCGATCGCCCGCCCCACGGCGACGAACGCGGCCAACTCCAGTGCCACCGCCACCAGCAGAGCCAGGGGCACGAACCTCAGGTATCGGCGCATCTCACCTCATCCGCGTCACGCGGCGCCCCGGGCCGGCGCCACCCCGGGCACCACCTGACGCAGGCGGACCCGCCCCACCAGCATGACACGCCGCCCTCACGGCCACCGGTCGTGACCGAGGCGACCCCGGCGGGGCCACCGGTCACGCAGCCCCCAGATGGTGATCCGCCACAACGCCTCCGTCACGATCAGCGGACTCATCTTGCTGCTGCCATGCTCCCGCTCCGCGAACGTGATCGGCACCTCCACGATCCGTGCGCCCGCCCGGTGCGCCAGCCGAGACAACTCCACCTGGAACGAGTAGCCCTGCGAACAGACCGACTCCAGATCCATCGCCCGCAACACCGCCGTCCGGTACACCCGATACCCGGCGGTGGCATCGCAGACCGGCATCCCCAACACCAGCCGCGCGTACAGGTTCCCGCACCGCGACAACAGCAGCCGCCGCAACGGCCAGTTCACCACCCGCCCACCGGCCGCCCACCGTGACCCGACCACCACGTCGGCATGCCGGGCGGCGGCCAGCAACGCCGGCAGGTCCTCCGGGGCGTGCGACCCGTCGGCGTCCATCTGCACCAC
>NZ_SMKF01000006.1 GCF_004348325.1 Micromonospora sp. KC213
CGGCTGCGCCGGTTCGGGCGGCTCCGGGTTCACCGGGGTCGCCCGGTAGACGGTTGCGGCACCGCCGGCCCGGGCGATCGCCTGCGCCGCCCCGGCGGCCTCGTCGGCGCGGATCCGGCTGTCCCCCGGCACGGTGGCGCTGGCCCGGGCAGCCGTCGGCGGGGCGAGAACCCGCTGCGCCGGCACGGCACCGCCCGTGCCGGTGCCGGCGGTCACCGGCCGGTCGTCCACGGAGCCTGCCGGGGTGTCGGGTGGGCCGGCCGTGGCGACGGAGTCGACTGCGGACGGTCCGGCCGAGCCGACCGTCTCCGCCGGAACCTTCTGCTCGCCCATGCTCACCCTCCGCGCCGCGTTCGCACCCACCTCCGTGGCGTCGGAGAAAGGTGTGCCTGAGTGCCACCGTGCCACATGACACCCCGCCGGCACAGCAGTAGTGCGTACCGGACGGCGAGCCGGCGCGGCCGCGGCAGGTCAGCCGTTGATGTTCGCCGAGGCGCTGGTGCTCGCCGAGGCCGACGCCGAGGCGCTGGTCTCCGGGGCGAGGCTGGAGGTGCTCGGCTCGGCCTTGCTGGTCTCCGGGCTCGGCTGGCCGGCCGGCGACGAGCTGAACGACGGCGTCGGGGTGGATCCAGACGGGCTGGTCGAGGGGGACGGGGTCGGCGGCGGCGAGGTGCTCGGAGCCGACGGCGACGGGGTGACGCTGGGCGACGGCTTCGGCGACGTCGAGGGGGACGGGGTCGGCTTGGGCGACCCGGAGCCGGTCGGCTTCGGAGCCGGCTTGGTCGGCTTCGGAGACGGAGTGGCCGGCGCGGGCACCGCGCCGACGACCCGGGTCGCCGCGTACAGGCGGGACCAGGGAACCGTGGAGATCTTGACCACGTCGCCGCTGCGGGGCGCGTGCACCATCTTGCCGCCGCCGAGGTACATCCCGACGTGGTGGACGGTCGTCCAGCTGGCCCCCGAGGCGAAGAAGACCAGGTCGCCGGGGAGCAGGGCGCTGCGGTCCACCGTCCGGGAGCGGGTGGCGTAGTACTGGTAGCGGGAGACCCGGGGCAGCCCGTAGTAGCCGGCCGACCGGTACGCGGTCCACATCAGGCCGGAGCAGTCGAACCGGTTCGGCCCCTCGGCCGCCCACAGGTAGGGGTCGCCGAGCTGGGCCAGCGCGTACCGGACGGCGGCCAACGCCTGCGGGTTGGCGATCAGGCCGTTGCTGCTCTGCCCCTCGACGTACGCCTCGCCCAGCTTCTGCTCGGCGGCCTCCTGCTGTCGCTCCAGCTCGATGAGCTGCGCCTGGTTGTCCGCCCGGAGCTTGACCAGCTTGCGTTCGGCGTCCCGCAGCGCCTTCTCCACCGCGGTGAACTGCTCGCCTGCGCGGCGGACCCGGTCCTTCGCGGCGGTGACCGCCTGGGCGGCGACCTGCTCGGCGGTGCGGGCCCGGGACAGTTCGCCGGCCGCGGCGGTGGTCGTCCCCGCGGCCTGCTCGCCCCGGGTGATCCGCTGGAGGCGGTCCAGCCCGTGCAGGTCGGCGGCGATCTCGCCGGGCGGCAGCGCCGCGGCGGCCTTGACCGCCTCGGCCGCGACCTCGTCGGCCTGTTCCAGCGCCCGGGCCAGCGCCCCACGGGCCAGCCCCAGCTCCCGCTCGGCGGCGGTGAGTTGCGTCTGCGCGTCGGTGCGCTGCTGACGTAGTTCGAGTAGCTGGTCACCGAGCTGGCCGAGCTGCACCTCCAGCTCGTTGATCCGGGCGATCAGCGGGCCGGCCGCGGCGCCACCGACCGACGGCGTGTTGCCGCCGGGCAGGCCGATGACCGGGTAGCCGGGAAGGGTGGTGGACGAGCCGGGCAGTTGCAGGCCGCCGGTGACGACCGGGCGGGAGCCGGTGTCCGGGACCGCGTTGGGCAGCGGCGGATCGGCGTAGGCGGGGGTGGCCAGCGCCATTGCCGCGACCGCGCCGAGCAGGGCGGACCAGAGCGCGGGACGCAGCACCGGCGAGACGACCGGGCTCCGCTTCGCGCGCCGCCGTCGCCCGTGCCCGCTGTCGACCATGTGGCTCCCCGTCCGGCTGGTGTCGCCGCGTACGGATGGACGCGGCGGGACGGAACGGTACCGGTGAGTAGTTCCGTCCCCCATCCTGTCTTACCGCACCCCGGCAGCGATGTCGATGCGTGCGCAGGTAACGGGACGCTGGGAGTCCGGTGAATGTCGCCGCTGCCGGTGCCCGTCCTGCGGAACGGTCGCGGGTGCGACGTAGGCTCGACGGGACCGCAGGTGGAAGGAAGTGGCTTCGATGGACGCCGGACTCAAGCGCGAGCTGGAAGCGAAGGTGTACGCCGGGGAGCGGCTGACCCGTGCCGACGGCGTCGCCCTCTACGACAGCGACGACCTGGCCTGGTTGGGGCGGCTGGCGCACCATCGGCGCACCGAACTCAACGGCGACCGGGTGATGTTCAACGTCAACCGGCACCTGAACCTGACCAATGTCTGCTCCGCCTCCTGCGCGTACTGCTCGTTCCAGCGCAAGCCGGGTGAGAAGGATGCGTACACGATGCGCATCGACGAGGCCGTCCGCAAGGCCAAGGAGATGGAGGACGAGCAGCTCACCGAGCTGCACATCGTCAACGGCCTGCACCCGACGCTGCCCTGGCGGTACTACCCGAAGGTTCTGCGGGAGTTGAAGGCCGCGCTGCCGAAGGTCAACCTGAAGGCGTTCACCGCGACCGAGGTGCAGTGGTTCGAGAAGATCTCCGGGCTGAGCGCCGACGAGATCCTCGACGAGCTGATGGACGCCGGCCTGGAGTCGCTGACCGGCGGTGGAGCGGAGATCTTCGACTGGGAGGTCCGCCAGCACATCGTCGACCACGCCTGCCACTGGGAGGACTGGTCGCGTATCCACCGGCTGGCCCACTCGAAGGGGATGAAGACGCCGTCGACGATGCTCTACGGCCACATCGAGGAGCCCCGGCACCGGGTCGACCACGTGCTGCGGCTGCGCGAGCTCCAGGACGAGACCGGCGGGTTCCAGGTCTTCATTCCGCTGCGCTACCAGCACGACTTCGTCGACTCGGCGGATGGCAAGATCCGTAACCGGATCCAGGCCCGGACCACGATGGCCTCGCCGGCGGAGTCGCTGAAGACCTTCGCGGTCTCCCGCCTGCTGTTCGACAACGTGCCGCACGTGAAGTGTTTCTGGGTGATGCACGGTCTCTCGGTGGCGCAGCTCTCGCTGAACTTCGGGGTGGACGACCTGGACGGCTCGGTCGTGGAATACAAGATCACCCACGACGCCGACTCGTACGGGACCCCGAACACCATGCACCGCGACGACCTGCTGCACCTGATCTGGGATGCCGGCTTCCGGCCGGTCGAGCGCAACACCCGCTACGAGGTGGTCCGGGAGTACGATCCGGCCCCGTCGCTGGCCGAGCGGCGGGCCGAGCCGCAGCAGGTCTGGGCCTGAGCCCACCCGTATCCTCACAGCATCATGACCGGACGGGCGCGATGACCGAGCAACGGGCCGGGTTTCCCCGGCGGGACGCCGACGGGCGGGTGCTCACCCTTGGTGACCTGCTCGGGGTCAGTCTCGCCGGTTGGCTGATCGGTGTGCTGGCACTGGTCCTCTTCGACTGGGCGTTCGCCCTGATCGGCGCCGGTGAGTTCGGCCGTACCAACGGTTGGCTGGCGGTCATCCTGCCGGCCTGGCTGTTCTGGGACGACTTCCGGGCCTGGGAGTTCGGGGCGGCCCGGGTGGTGGCGGCGCTGGCTGCCGGCGTGCTCGCGGTGGTCGGGGGGCTGCTGGTGGCCGGGCTGGCCGCCGGTTTCGCGCCGCTGGCCACCGGTGGCCTGGCGGCGGCGGCGTTCACCGTGCTGTACGCGGTGCTCTGGTTTGAGGGCGTGCACTGGCTGGCCCGGCGGACGGGTTGAACCACCGCCCCGGGGGTCCGGTGCGCGGAGAAACGGAGTGGGAACGTGAGCGCGGCGGTCAAGTACACGCTGGGCCGGATCGGCCTGTTCGTCGTGGTCGTGCTGGCCCTGTGGCCGGTCGAGATGAACATCTTCCTGAAGCTGATGCTGGCGCTGGTGTTCTCCGCCGCGGCCTCGTTCTTCCTGCTCCGCGGTTGGCGGGACGAGATGGCCGAGGATCTGGCCGTCGCGGCCGAGCGCCGTCGCGCGGAGAAGGAGCGGCTGCGTGCCGCCCTGGCCGGCGACGACCAGCCGACCGGCGAGGAACCCGGCGACCAGCCCCGCGCCTGACCGATACCCGTTGAAGGAAAGTTACGCACGCCCCGGCGGAGGTGAAGACAACTGCCGGCGGGAGGATCGGGCTGGGATGGGGCATCGTAGCGACGGATGTTGATATGACCATGTGACTCTGGTGGAGTGTGCGGACACGGGATCGCCCCGTTCCCCAGGAGGTTGTCCATGGCCTTCCGCACGTCTCCCATCCGACACCAGCTGGTGCTGGCCATCGCCGTGGGACTCGGCCTCGTCACCGTCGCCACCGGGCCGGTCGCCGCGCGACCCGGGCCGGTCGCCGCGCCGGAATCCGATTCCGGCGCCGCGTACCGGGTGCTCGGCCCGCGCACACTCGCCGACCGCAACGCCGTCGCCCGTACCGGCGCCTCGATCGACTACTCCGAGCACGGCATCCTGCACATCTCGGCCACCCGGGCCGAGGCGGCGGCGATCACCCGGCTCGGCTTCCGGCTGGTACCCGACACCACGGTGGACCCCCACAAGCGCGGCGAGGCGGGCACTCTCGCCTTCCCGCCCGCCGACGCCAACTACCACGACTACGCCGAGCTGACCGCCGTGGTGAACAAGGTGGTCGCCGACCACCCGACGATCGCCCGCAAGATCAGCATCGGCCGGTCGTACGAGGGCCGCGACCTGATGGCGGTGAAGATCTCCGACAACGTCGGCACCGACGAGAACGAGCCGGAGATCCTGTTCAACGCCCAGCAGCACGCCCGCGAGCACCTGACCGTCGAGATGGCGATCTACCTGCTCAACCTCTTCACCGACAGCTACGGCACCGACTCCCGGGTCACCAACGCCGTCAACACCCGCGAGATCTGGATCGTGCCCACGGTCAACCCCGACGGCAGCGAGTACGACATCGCCACCGGGTCGTACCGCTCCTGGCGGAAGAACCGGCAGCCCAACAGCGGCTCGTCGTACGTCGGCACCGACCTCAACCGGAACTGGAGCTACCAGTGGGGCTGCTGCGGCGGCTCGTCCGGTTCCACCTCGTCGTTGACCTACCGGGGCCCGTCGGCCTTCTCCGCGCCGGAGTCGCGGGCGCTGCGGGACTTCGTCAACAGCCGGGTCGTCGGCGGCGTGCAGCAGATCAAGGCCAACATCGACTTCCACACCTACTCGCAGCTGGTGCTCTGGCCGTACGGCTACACCACCGCGAACACCGCCACCGGGATGACCGCCGACCAGTACAACACCTTCGCCGCCGTCGGCCGGCAGATGGCGGCGACCAACGGCTACACCCCGGAACAGTCCAGTGACCTGTACGTCGCCGACGGCACCAGCATCGACTGGATGTGGGGCGTCCACAAGATCTGGGCGTACACCTTCGAGATGTACCCGGGATCGTCCGGCAGCGGCGGCGGCTTCTACCCGCCCGACGAGGTGATCCCCCGGGAGACCGCCCGCAACAAGGACGCGGTGCTGCTCCTCTCCGAGTACGCCGACTGCCCGTACCGGGCGATCGGCAAGCAGGCCCAGTACTGCTGATCCCGGTCCGCCGGTGGGGCCTTCACCCCTCGGGGCCCCACCGGCACCCTCCCGTCGGAACGATCTCCGCTGGTCATGCGCTACCGTGGCAGCGATCAGCCCGCAGCGAAACCGGTGCGAAACCGGCGCTGTCCCGCAACTGTGATGCCCCGCCCCAGAGGCGGGGACGAGCCAGGTCGCCTGCGGGCCGGTCGCGACCCGCGCTCTCGAGGAAGGGCGCCTCGCGGACGGGCACGCGCAGCGGTCCCGGTCGGCGAAGCACCACCTCGACCGACAGGAGGACCATGTCCCGCCGTACCCCTCGGCTCTTCGCCGCCGCCCTCGCGCTGGCCGCGCTGACCCTCGGCGCCTGCGCCGAGAAGGCCCCGAGCGACACCCCCGCCACCGGCGACAGCTCGACGGGCGCCGCCTTCCCGGCCACCGTCGGCCGGTTGACGCTGGAGAAGCGGCCCGAGAAGATCGTCTCGCTCTCGCCGACCGCGACCGAGATGCTCTTCGCCATCGGCGCCGGCCCGCAGGTCACCGCCGTCGACGACCAATCCAACTTCCCGGCGGAGGCACCGAGGAGCGAGCTGTCCGGCTTCCAGCCGAACGCAGAGGCGATCGCGGCCAAGGGCCCCGACCTGGTGGTCCTCGCCAACGACACCAACAAGATCGTCGCCCAGCTCACCGCGCTGAAGATCCCGGTGCTGCTCACCCCGGCGGCGGCCACCCTGGACGACAGCTACCGGCAGATCACCGACCTGGGCACGCTGACCGGGCACCCGACCGAGGCGGCCGACGTCACCCGGCGGATGAAGGACGAGATCGCCAAGCTCACCAAGGACCTGCCGCAGCGGTCGACGAAGCTCACCTACTACCACGAGCTGGGCCCGGAGCTGTACACCGCGACCAGCAAGACCTTCATCGGCTCGATCTACGCCCTCGCCGGGCTGGAGAACATCGCCGACGCCGCGGACGCCGACGGCAAGGCGGGCGGCTACCCGCAGCTCTCCCAGGAAGTGATCGTCAAGGCGAACCCCGACCTCATCTTCCTGGCCGACGCCAAGTGCTGCCAGCAGAGCCCCGACACGGTCAGGGCGCGCAGCGGCTGGGCCGGACTCAAGGCGGTCAGGAACAACCAGGTGGTGACCCTCGACGACGACATCGCGTCGCGCTGGGGTCCGCGCGTGGTCGACCAGCTCCGCACGATCGTCGACGCGGTCGCCAAGGTGCCCGCATGACCGTCCGTCGTCGGTGACGGCACGGCCCACGGCGGCCCGACCGGTCCGCCCGCCCGCCGCGACCACCTGCGGCGGTACGGCACGCCCGGCTGGGCTGCGCAAACGGTGGCTCGCCGCCGCCGTGCTGTCCGTGCTGGTCGCGCTGGTCGCCGGCGTCTCCCTCGGCCCGGTCAGCATGCCGCCCGGCCGGGTCGCGGCCGAACTGCTCAACCTGCTGCCCGGAGTGCACCTCGACAGCGGGCTGACCGCCGGCGAGATCGCCATCGTCACCCAACTCCGGCTGCCCCGGGTGGTGCTCGGCCTGCTCGTCGGTGGGCTGCTCGCCCTGGCCGGCGGGGCGTACCAGGGGGTGTTCCGCAACCCATTGGCCGACCCGTACCTGCTCGGCGTGGCGGCCGGGGCGGGGCTGGCGGTCACCGCCGTCATCGCGCTCGGCGGTACGACCGACCCGCTGGCCGGGCTGCCGGTGACCGTGCCGCTGGCCGCGTTCCTCGGCGCGCTCGGGGCGGTGACGCTGACGTACCTGCTCGGCGCGGCCGGCGGGAAGGGCCGCTCCCCGGCGACCCTGATCCTGGCCGGGGTGGCCGTCTCGGCGTTCTTCTCCGCCGGGCAGACCTACCTGCTGCAACGGCACTCCGACAGCATCCAGCAGGTCTACTCCTGGCTGCTGGGCCGGCTCGCCACGGCCGGCTGGCACGACGTCCTGCTCGTGCTGCCGTACTTCCTGTTGACCGCCGTCGTGGTGCTGCTGCACCGTCGGGAGCTGGACGTGCTCTCCGTCGGCGACGACGAGGCCACCAGCCTCGGGCTGCATCCGCAGCGCTCCCGCTACCTGCTGATCGCCGCCGCCTCGCTGGGCACCGCCGCCGCGGTCTCCGCCTCCGGGCTGATCGGCTTCGTCGGGATCATCGTGCCGCACACCGTACGACTGCTCGCCGGGTCCAGCTACCGGGTGATCCTGCCGCTGTCGATGATCTTCGGCGGGGCGTTCCTGGCACTCACCGACGTGGTGGCCCGGACCGCCGCCGCGCCCGCCGAGATCCCGATCGGTGTGGTCACCGCCCTGCTCGGCGGCCCGTTCTTCGTCCTGGTGCTGCGCACCGCCCGGCGGGTGCTGTCGTGACCCCGGCCGGCACCGGCAGCGCCCCGGCGGTCGAGGTGCGCGACCTGCACGTCACCCTGGGCGGAGCGCCGATCCTCACCGGTGTCGACCTGACCGTCGCCACCGGAGAGTGGGTCACCGTGATCGGCCCGAACGGCGCCGGCAAGTCGACCCTGTTGCGGGCCGTCGGTGGCCTGCTCCCCGCCGGGCACGCCGTCTCCCTGTCCGGTACGCCGTTGCGGGCGATGCGTCCCCGCGCGCGGGCCCGGGTGGTGGCCACCGTCGCCCAGTCACCGGTGGTGCCGGCCGGCATGTCGGTCCTCGACTACGTGCTGCTCGGTCGCACCCCGTACATCCCGCCGTTGGGCCGCGAGTCCGCCGCCGACCTGGCCGTCGTGTACGAGGTGCTGGACCGGCTGGACCTGGCCGCCTTCCACGGCCGGGAACTGGCCACCCTTTCCGGCGGGGAGCGGCAGCGGGTCTTCCTGGCCCGGGCGCTGGCGCAGGGCGCCAGCCTGCTGCTGCTCGACGAACCGACCAGCGCGCTGGACATCGGCCACCAGCAGGAGGTGCTGGAGCTGGTCGACCAGCTGCGCCGGGAGCACGAGCTGACCGTGCTCGCCACCATGCACGACCTCTCCATCGCCGGGGAGTACGCCGACCGTCTGGTGCTGCTCGCCGACGGCCGGGTGGTCGCCGCCGGCCCGCCCACCGAGGTGCTGACCGAGGAACTGCTCGCCACCCACTATCGGGCGCGCGTCCGGGTCGTTCCCGGCGAGCACGGCCCCCTCGTCGTCCCCGTCCGAGCCGGCTGACGACGCTGGGGCCGGTGTGGACTCAGGTGGCGGGGGCGAGGATGGAGAAGAGAGCGCCGCTCGGATCGCGGAGGGTCGCCAGCCGGCCCTGGGGGAAGTCTCCGGGCGGTACGAGGATGGTGCCGCCCAGCTGCGCCGCGCGGGTCGCGGCGGCGTCGGCGTCGGCCACCGCGAAGAACACCGACCAGTACGCGGACAACTGTGCCGGCAGCCCTTCCCGCAGGGGCGTCACACCGGCCACGATCCGCGCCCCGCACCGCCAGGCCGGGTAGCTGACCGGCCCCGTCGGCCCGTTCACCAGATGCCAGCCGAAGACCAGTTCGTAGAAGCGGTGGGCGCCGTCCGGGTCCGGGGTGACCAGCTCGCTCCAGGTGAGTGACCCGGGAACGTTGAACACCTCCGCGCCGCGCATCGCCCTCGGCTGCCAGACACTGAACGTGGCGCCGCCAGGATCGGCGAACACGCCCATCCGCCCCTGGTCGAACACGTCGAAGGGGGCGACCACCACCTGCCCGCCGGCCGCCTGGACCCGGCTGGCCGCCAGGTCGGCGTCGTCGGTGGCCACGTACGTCGACCAGACCGGTATCTCGCCGGTCGCGGCCGATGGACCGGCTCCCGCCACCGCCCGGCCGTCCAACAGGAAGGTGATGTAGCCGTCCGCCTGGGGCTGCCGGGACACCCGCTCGGTCCAGCCGAACAGCTGCCGGTAGAAGCGTTTCGCGTCCGCCAGGTCGGGGGTGGCCAGGTCGGCCCAGCAGGGCGTGCCAGGCTCGACGCCGCTCACGGTGACCCCTCTTTCGCCGGTGAGGCGGCCGGACTGCCCGCCCTGCCCGCATCGTGGCACCACCGGATCGGCTGTCGGGCGGAAACCGGACAACTGGTCAGGTGGAGTGGTGCGGGTCAGCCCGTCTGTCGCCCAGCTGCCGGCGGCAGCGGGTGGACCAGCGCCGGCCCGCCGGGGAGCGGGGCCACGGTACGTGCCCTGACCGGGCCCGGCGTGCGCGCCGACGAACCGCCGAGCGCCGTGATCAGGAAGGCGAAGGTGGCGTCCGCGATCGGGTCGGGGGCGCCTGGCGCGGCGTAGTGCGTGACATTGCTGCCTAGCGTCACCTGGCGGGTGCCGTCGGGGCTGTGCAGCGAGATCGTGCTGTGGCCGAAGACCAGGCCGTCGTGGCCCCAGTACGGCCCGCCGGGCAGGGCCAGCCAGTACAGGCCGAGGCCGTACCCACCCGCCTCCGGCTGCTCGGGGACCAGCGGCACGGTGCTGCGCATCCGGGCCAGTTCGGCCCGGCGCAGCAGCCGGCCGCCGAGCAGCGCCCGGAAGAAGCGGTTCAGGTCGGCCGACGTGGAGATCAGCGCCCCGGCCGTCCACGCCCACGACATGTTCGTCACGCTGAAGTCCCGCAGGTTGCCGTCGTACCAGGGCAGGTAGGCGGCGCTGTGCGGACCGGTGATCCGGGTGCGGTGGCCGGGGAAGTACGTGTCGGTCAGCCGCAGCGGGCGGATCACCCGGCGGTCGATCTCCTCGGTGGCGGGCCGCCCGGTCAGCCGCTCGATGAGCAGCCCGGCCAGGATGTAGTTGGTGTTCGAGTAGTCGAACCGTTCGCCCGGCGCGCCGGTCCGTGGTGCGGCCAACCCGAGCCGGACGAGCTGATCCGGGGTGAACGTGGTGTACCGGTGACGCTCCACGTCCTCGCCGGAGGTGAACAGGACGGTGTCGTAGTCACCGATGCCGCTGGTGTGGTTGAGCAGCATCTCGACGGTCACCCCGTCGACGGCGTACTGCGGCAGGTGACGGCCGATCGGGGCGTCCAACGCCAACCGGCCCTCGCCGACGAGTTGCAGCAGCGTGGTGGCCACGAACGTCTTGGTGATGCTGCCGACCCGGTGCTGGAGGAAATGCCGCATCGGCCGCCCGGTGTCCACACCGGCCAGACCGCTCGCGCCCCGCCAGCGGCAGCCGCCGTCGCGCGCCTCCGCGAACACGCCCACCATCCCGGCGTCGGTGACGGCGGACAGCCCGGCGGCCAGCGCCTCCTCGGGCAGGCGTCCCGCCGCCTCCGCCCGGTGCGGCGTGCCGGCCAGTGGTGCCGCGACCGCCAGTGCGCTGCCGGCCCCGGCCATCAGTAAACCCCGTCGTGACAGGTGCATGTTCACTCCCTCGTGGATGGTCACCGTCCATGATCACTGATTCGGGCAAGCCGGGCCACGGCCAGCCCAACCACGGAAACCGCCCGTGCATGGTGAGCGCTACGGCCGTCGTTCAGGCGTGGGATTCACCAGGCCGGCGTCGTACGCGGCGATCACCAACTGCACCCGGTCACGGGCCGCGAGTTTGCTCAGTAGGTGCGAGATGTGGGACTTGACGGTCTTGACGGCGATGCTGAGGTGCCCGGCGATCTCGTCGTTGGACAGCCCCTGCCCGATGAGGCCGAGCACCTCGTCCTCCCGGGCGGTCAGTTGGCTGAGCCGGGACCGTGCCGGAGCGGCAGCGACGGGATGCCGCCGGTGGACGTAGTGCTCGACCAGGCGCGCCAGGATCGACGGGGCGAAGAGCGATTCACCGCTGTGCGTACGCCTGATGGCGTCGAGCAGATCGTCGGGGCGGCTGTCTTTCAGCAGGAAACCACTGGCCCCGGCACGCAACGCGTGGAACACGTACTCGTCGAGATCGAACATGCTCAGGACCAGCACCCGGGTGTGCGCGAGCTCCGGGAGCCGACAGATGCTCCGGGTCGCCTCGATGCCGTCGAGCCGCGGCATCCTGACATCCATGACCACCACGTCGGGCGTGGTAACCCTGGCGGTGGCGACAGCTTCCACACCGTCGCCGGCCTCCCCCATCACGGCGAAACCAGGCTCGGCATCGATGATCATAGCGAGGCTCTGCCGGAGCAGGGGTTCGTCGTCGACGAGAAGGACCCGCACGGGTCGATCGCACTCGGTCACGCCGCCCCCTCGGGGATGATGGCCTCGAGGCGGAACCCCGTAGGGCGTCCCGGCTCCTTCGCCCGTGGCTCCGCCGTCAACGTCCCACCCAGGCTGCTCACCCGTTCCCGCAACCCGATGAGGCCGTGGCCGGCGCCGGGCCGGACGGCCCAGCTCCGGTTCGGCCCGGCGTCGTCGATGGTCACGCTGACCGCCGACGGTGTTCGCGTCAGACGGACGTCGACGGTGGTCGAGCCGGCGTAACGCGCGCTGTTGGCCAGCCCTTCGCGGACGACCCGGCAGATCGCCACCTGGACGCCCGGAGACACCGCGCCGAGCTCCTCCTGGGTCAACTCCACGTGCAGGCCGGCCCGCCCGGCACCCTCGACGATCTCCGGCAGGGACGCCAGGGTCTCCGTGGGGTGGCGGGCGGGCCGGTCGTCGGCCTCCCGTAGTGCCTCCAGCATCCGGCGTAGCTCAACCGTCGCCTTCCGGCTGATGGCCTCCACATCCTCGATGGCGGCCAGCAGCGCCTGATCGTCCGGCTTGCGGGCGTGCAGGTGCGCGGCGGCGGCGGTCCGCACGGTGATCATGCCCAGGCCGTGGGAGACGATGTCGTGCAGGTCGCGGGCGAGGCGCAGGCGCTCGGCGAGCACCGCCTCCGCGATGTCGCGGCGCGCCATCGCCGCCTCGTGCTCGGCCCGCTCGACCAGCAGTCGGACAATCGCCCAGACGGAGACCGCCGCGAAGCCGAGCAGCAGGACGGTGACGAACGGCCAGGTGAGTCCGAGCGCGGGGACGGCCGTTATCACGATGAGCAGCGCACCGGCCGGCAGCAGCAACCATGATCGACGGGAGCGACGCCGGCTCTCGGTCATGCGGTGCAGCCTACCTTTCTCCGAATCTTCCCAGAGGCGTCTATGTTCCCGAGATCATGTTGACGCGAGGTTACGGGCAGCACATCGGACCACGGTCTGACGGGCTCAGGGCCGACAACGGACTCCGGATACCGCCCACGGCCCGATGTTCCCTCGGGCTCCGCGTGGTTGTTTGGAGTACGGCGGGCGGGCACCACCTTCCGCACGAGTCTCTAGAGATCGCCCGGGAGGGTCGTTGTACAGGCGCGTGGTAATGGCGGTCGCGGGGGCGCTGTTCTCCCTGTTGGCTCTGGTGGCGGTGATCGTCACCGATCTGCACGACCGGGACTTTCCCCAGGCCATCGGCGCGCACAGCAGGTTGGGCCTGGACTTCGGGGAATCGCAGTTCAGCGACCGAGAGGCGTTCGCCGCACTGGCGCAGATGGATGCCGACTGGAACCTCGGCCTGGTCAGGATCGCACCGGACCTGGCTGGCGGCAGCGACGAGCGGGTCTTCGTAGCCCTCAACGACGGGAGCCTGCCCGCGACGTTTCGTTGGTTCAGCGGCACCGGCACGGGAAGGGTCGTCGACCGGGACCGACTGGCCAACTCGTCGCCCGACGGCTCCTACCTCGTCACCGGGGAGACTGCCCGGCTGGTCGAGTTGGAGAGTCGGCTGCGCAGCGCGGGCGTACGAGTGAACCGCACCGACGCCTCCGTCACCGACAGTCTGCGGTTCACCATGCGGGAGGGGGGTTTCGCCGCCGCCGTCCTGGCCGCGTTCGCCCTCATCGCGGCGCTGGCGCTGTTCTGGCTGTCGATGAAGGCGCGCAGCCGCGCGCTCCGGGTGCTCGGTGGCTGCCCCACCTTGCGCATCCAGGCACAGGACCTGGGCGGGTTCGTGGCCGCACTGCTCGTTCCGGCAGCCGCTGTCACTCTTGCGGCCGCCGGCTACGTGGGCCTTGCTCGTGGCTGGCTGTACGTCAGCGTCTTCGTCAAGGTGCTGGCCGGCGTGGAGGTCGCGGTCATCGCCGTGTCGCTGCTCGTGGCCCTGGCCATGTCGGCCTCCGCTTGGCCCAGCGCCACCATGCTCGCCACCCGCCAGCCCGCGGTGAAGAGCCTGCGCTCGGCGGCCGTCGTCCTCCAGGCGCTGACCTTCCTGTTGGTGGTGAGTGCGGCCGGACCGGCCTGGTCGGCGTACCGCAGTTCGTCCGCCACCGCCGCCGAGATGGCGCAGTGGAAGAACCTCGCGGATCAGGTCGCCATCAGGTTCGGGATGAGCGATGAGGAGATGACCAGTCTCGAACCCCGGATCGGCAACCTGATCAAAGACGGTGAATCGGCCGGAGCGGTCGCTTTTTCGTACACCTTCTCGGCGGAGGAGTGGGGAGGCGATTTCGGCGAATACTCGGCGGTCACTTTTGTGAACCAACGATGGCTCGACCTGATGACCACGAGCGCGCCGGAGAATGCGCTCACGCCGGTGCCGTACGAGCATGTGAACGGCATGGTCTCCCGAGAGCTCGGTGACCAGTTCTCCCTCTTTTCCAGAGACCGACGTTCTGGCGAGGAACTCCTGTCGGGCTTCGGATACCTGCGGCCCGCGGACGGATTCCGGCTACCGGTCGGTCGGGGTGGCGGCAGCTTGAGTTTTCTGGCCGACGTCCTTGTTGTCGTCATGCCGTCTCTGCACTCGGCGATCAATGACCAGAACCTGACGTCGCTGGCCTCGGGCAGGAACATTCTTTTCACCGGCGTATCAACCACCCAGGCGTTGTTCGAGCGCAACGGGCTGACCGCAGAGGCCCTGAGCAACCGGGGGTTCAAGGGCGAACTGGGTATCGTCTACGTCGCGGAGGACGGGATTCTTCGGGCGCAGTTCATGAAGTACCTGGTCTGTCTGATGAATCTCGCGCTCGTCGCTCTCGTCGTCGCCTTCACGGTCGCGGCTGCGATCAGCGCACTGATCACGGCCCTGTTGCACGCGAAGCGCGATTTCCCGCTGCGGCTGTCCGGCCGGTCGTGGGCGCGGATCCTGCAGAGCCGGGTGGTCAAGGAACTGCTGGCCGGCGCGGCCCTGGTCTGCCTCGTTGCGCTCTTCCAGCGGCCCGACGCCGTAGGGGCCCTACTGGTGGCCGCGCTGTTCGGGATGCTCATCGCCCCACTGAGCCATCTGTGGGCCGCGAACTGGTGTTTCTCCGGCGTCAGTAGGCGTCGCATCTGATGGGAGTTCCAATGCTGGTTGAGGCCGAGGACGTTTCCGTGGCGATCGGCGGGCGCCAGGTGCTCGACGGCGAGTCCGTACGCTGTGAGGCCGGCACGATGACCGCCCTGGTCGGCCCGAGCGGATCCGGGAAAACCACCCTGCTGCACTGCCTCGGGCTGCTGCTCCCGGTCAGTCGGGGACGCATCCTGATCGATGGAAAGGGCGTCACAAGGTACGGCTCGGCGGCGCGGCGTCGGTTCTGGCGGGAGCAGGCGGCGTTCGTGTTGCAGGACTACGGGATCATGGATGAGGAGTCGGTAGCCTTCAACGTCACCATGCAGTCGAGTCTGTTGGGCCGGTGGGCCACCGGTGACGGGAAGCGGCTGGCGCAGGTTCTCGAGCAAACCGGGCTGGGGGACCGCCAAACTGAGTTGGCCAGCCACCTCAGCGGTGGTGAGAAACAGCGGCTCGCGCTGGCCCGAGCCATCTACAAGCGAGCCGCGGTCGTGTTCGTCGACGAGCCCACCGCGTCGCTCGACGCCGCCAACCGGCGAAAGGTCATCGCTTTGTTCGCGGAGTTCGCCGCGAGCGGTTGCACAGTCATCGTGTCCACGCACGACTCGGAAATGATCGAGGCATGCGGCTCCCGGCACGAGATCGGGAGCGGACGAACTGCTCCGCACCCCGTCAGTCAGTCCCACTAGGGCGGAAGGACTCCCCATGTCATTGGTATCCAAGATCGCGATCGGCGCCGTGTTGGTGGTGGCCGTCGGCGCGGGCACGGCTGCGGTGCTCGGCGGTGTTTTCGCGATGTCGAGCGACACCCACCCGCCTTGCGAGGAACTGCCGACCACGGCCGAGGCCACTGCGGCGCTCACCAAAAACCAGGCCCTCGCCACCGACATCGAGACGCTGGGGAAGGGCATCTCCGTTGATGTGGGCTCGCCGTGCCCCAAGGGCCAGGACCGTGCGCTCATCCAGGTGACCTACGGATCAAAGTCCGAACGTGAGTCCATCGACAGCCTGCTCGGGCGCCGCGACGGGTTCGGTGTTCCAATGTATCTGGTCGAGAAGTAGCCGGGTGACACGCCTGTGGCTCGGCGACCGATGTCACCGAGCCGCAGGTGTCAGAGCACCGTCAGCAGGTGCGGTAGTAGTAGCTCGCATCGAGGCCAGGCGAGTTGACGGTGTTGATCTCGGCGATGGACTTCCTGCCAGAGGCGGTGTCGGCGCTGCGCGACCGGTCAACCTCCCGGCCGTCGATGTGCTTGACCACCGTCGAACCGTAGCACTTGTTGACGGTGTAGTAGAACGGAGCTCGACGTCCCAGAAACCGTAGTTCCAGGTGCCGCCTTCCGACGGGTGCTGCGTCTTCTCTCCCGAGGGTCAGGGGAACCTTACTGGACGCCACGTAAATGGGAAATGAGTTTAGTTTCAGGTATCGCTCGAACAGTCGTGCGTCTGCTGTCGGTCGGTGAGCGACGCCGGTCGGCCCAGCGGGGCGGGCAGCGGGGCGGTGTGCAGCACGGTGAGCCGGGAGACCGCCCGGGTCAGCACCACGTAGAGCCGGTGTAGGCCGCGCGGCTCGGCGGCGACGATCGCGGCCGGCTCGACGACCACCACGTGGTCGTACTCCAAGCCCTTGACCAGGGTCGCGGGGATCACGGTGACCCGCGCCGCGGCCGCGACGTCGTCGGCGGTCGCGGTCTGCACGCCGGCGGCGGCCAGCGCCGCGCGGAGCCCGGCCACCGCGTCGTCGGTGGCGATCACGCCGATCGAGCCGTCGTGGCCGAGCGCCGCCCGTACCTCGGCCACCGTCGCGGCCGTCAGGTCGGTCACGGTACGCACGTCCAGCGCGCCGTCGCGGCGCAGCGACTCGGCCGGCGGCACGTCCACGGCGAGAGCGGGCAGCAGCCGGTTGGCGAACGCGACCACCGCGGCGGGTACCCGGAAGCCGACGCTCAGCGGCACCACCGTGGCGTCCGGCTTGCCCAGATGGGTCAGGGAGTCCCGCCAGTCGGTGGCGGCCCAGGGTGCGGTGCCCTGGGCCAGGTCGCCGAGGAGAGTGATCGAGCCGTGTTCGCTGCGCCGGGCGATGGCCCGGCACTGCATGGGGGAGAGGTCCTGCGCCTCGTCGACCACCACGTGCCCGTAGCCGCCCGGGCGTTCGATCAGCCCGGCGGCCTCGTCGATGAGCACCGCGTCGGCGGCCGTCCACCGGGTGGCCTTCGGGGTGCGGCCGAGCTTCGTGCCGCCGGGCAGCAGTGCCTGCTCGTCGGCGGTGAGCAGCCCGTCGGCCGCCGCCGCGAGCGCGTCGGCGTCGGAGAAGAGCCGGTACAGCAGCCCTTCCGGGGTCAGCGCCGGCCAGACCGCGTCCAGGAGGGCGGTGACCGGCTGCGCCTTCGCCATCCGGCGCAGCCAGGCGTCGCTGGGTGACTCGGCCCGGCGGGCCTCGGCCTGGCGTTGCAGCAGCCCCACCACCCGGGCCCGGATCCGCTCCCGCCCGGTGGCGTACGGCAGGCCCTCCCGACGGGTTTCCTCGACCATCCGGTGCAGCGGGTCCAGGCCGATCCGCCAGCGGAACGAGCCGTCCGGCACCATGATCGGCTCGGTGGGCGTACCGATGTGCGTGTCGACGGCCCGACGCAGCACCTGGGCCATCCGGACGTCGTGCTTGAGGACCGCCACGGCGGAATCGTCGACCGCCCGGACCGGCACCCGGGCGACCAGGTCCTCCACGGTGGCCTGTGCGACCTCGACCTCGCCCAGGGCCGGCAGCACCGCCGCGATGTACGACAGGAACGCCCGGTTCGGCCCCACGATCAGCACACCGGACCGGCGCAGCCGTTCCCGGTGCAGGTAGAGCAGGTACGCGGCACGGTGCAGCCCGACGGCCGTCTTGCCGGTGCCGGGGGCGCCCTGGACGCAGATCGAGTCGGCCAGGTCGGCCCGGACCAGCTCGTCCTGCTCGGGCTGGATGGTGGCGACGATGTCCCGCATCGGGCCGACGCGGGGCCGCTCGATCTCGGCGGTGAGGATCCGGCTGGCGGTGCCCAGCTCCTCACCCCGGTCCAGGTGCTCGTCCTCGAAGCTGGTCAGCGCGCCGGCGCTGAAGCCGAACCGGCGGCGGACGGCGACGCCCTGCGGATCACGGGCGCTGGCCCGGTAGAACGACCGGGAGACCGGGGCCCGCCAGTCCAGCACCAGCGGTTCACCGAGGTCGTCGGTGACGTGCCGCCGCCCCACGTGGTACTCCCGTCCGGCGTGGTCGGGGTCGGCCGGC
The DNA here is from genome assembly GCF_004348325.1 of Micromonospora sp. KC213. Classification (GTDB taxonomy): domain Bacteria; phylum Actinomycetota; class Actinomycetes; order Mycobacteriales; family Micromonosporaceae; genus Micromonospora. The sequence continues at coordinate 18,157 of NZ_SMKF01000006.1, forward strand.
CCGAAGTCGAGCCGGCCGAAGAAGAGCGGGGTGGTCGGATCGTCGGCCAGCTCCTTGACCCGCCGGGCCATGTGCCGGCCGAGCTGCTCGGCGGTGTACGCGTCCCCGGCGACCTTGTCGCCGGTGGCGAAGAGCGCCTCGGCGCGTTCCCGCATCCGCCGCAGCGCGGCGCGAGAGGCGTCCAGGTGGGTCCGCTCGGCGGCGAGCTGCCCGTCGAGCGTGTCGATCGGATCGCTGGGGGGCGTGGCGGCACGGGTCATCCGAGGCGACCTTTCGGTGGGGTTCGTGAGTCGGTTGACCTGGGCCGCCCGGCGCTCCGTCAGACGCGGTACCGGCTGTGCCCGGTGAGCAGGAGGCGCGCTGTCCGCGCGCGGCGCTCCACGTTACGCTCCGCCGTCGGCGGCGGCCACGTATTTACGCCGCTCGGCGCACTGCCTCGCGTCGCCCACATCTCCCGGCTGCGCACGCTTGCGTCGCTGCGTGGTGCGGCACCCCTGTACGTCGCTACGAAGCTGATGTCGCAGACGATTCACCGATGCGCGGGTGCCCGGTGATGATCACGGGCCCCGCCTGGTTGAGTCATCGGCGTCATCAGGTTCGTAGCGTGCCCGTGCCGACCCACACGGGTGACGGAAGGGGCCGCTTCCCCGCAGTCGGAGGCGCTGCCGCGGGCCAGCGCGATCAGCCGGACCGCGGTCTGCCTCGGCGCGCTTGCCGGTCCGGTGCTCGCATGGCAACCGCTGCGGAGTTGGCCACTTGAGGGCCGGGCCGTTGAGCCGGACGAGGAGTACGGGGATACCGTCGGGTCATGGTTGAACGCGTGGCCCGCCCCCGGGTCGGACACATCCAGTTCCTCAACTGTCTGCCGATCTACTGGGGGCTGATGCGTTCCGGCGCGCTGCTCGACGTCGACCTGCACAAGGACTCGCCGGACCGGCTCAGCGCCGCGCTGGTCGCCGGTGACCTGGACATCGGGCCGATCACCCAGGTGGAGTACCTGCGGCACGCCGACGAGCTGCTGCTGCTGCCGGATCTGGCGGTCGGCAGCGACGGGCCGGTGCTCTCGGTCAACGTGGTCTCCACCCGGCCCCTGGCGGAGCTGGACGGCGCCCGGGTCGCCCTCGGCTCGACCTCCCGCACCGGCGTGCTCCTGGCCCAGCTCCTGCTCGCCGAGCGGTACGGCGTCCGTCCCGACTACTTCCGTTGCCCGCCTGACCTGACGCAGATGTTGTTGGAAGCCGACGCCGCGGTGCTGATCGGGGACGTGGCGCTGCGCGCCCTGTACGAGGCGCCCCGCCGTGGCCTGGAGGTCACCGACCTGGGTGAGGCTTGGCGGGACTGGACCGGGCTGCCGATGGTCTTCGCGGTCTGGGCGGTACGCCGAGACTTCGCCGCCGCCCACCCGGGCATGGTCAAGGAGGTGCACGAGGCGTTCCTGCGCTCCCGGGACCTCTGCCTGGCGGAGTTGGACCAGGTCGCCGAGGCGGCGGCCCGCTGGGAGCCGTTCGACGCCGCGACCCTGGCCACGTACTTCCGCATCCTCGACTTCTCGCTCGGCGAGCGGCAGGTGGCCGGGCTGCGTGAGTTCGCCCGGCGGGCCGCGGCGGCCGGCGAGGCCCCGCCGCTGCCGCCGAACGGCCCGCGGTTCTTCACCGGTTGAGCGGGCCGGCCGCTCAGACCGTCGCGCCGAGCGCCGCCTCGGTGATCTTCTGGCAGTTCTTCATGCCGTATTCGTAGCCCAGCCCGATGGGGTAGCGGACCATCACGCCCATCGTCCAGTCGTCGGCGATCGCCAGGCAGTTGACGTGGATCTCCTGCTCCCGGGTCCGGTCGACCCAGCCGTTCTTGATCGCGATGGTCTTGCGCTCGGCGGCCGGGAACGCCTTGCGGATGCCGAAGTCGCCGGTGCCCCGGACCAGTCGCATCTCGTTGAGCAGCCACTTCGTCCACTTCGGGCCGGCCGCGCGACCGTCCTTGATGCACGCGCCGAGCCGGGCGGTGTCCCGGGGGGAGAGGTTCGTCCGGCTCCAGCCCTTGTCGGCGGCGGGACTGCTGTCGGTGGTCTCGCAGATCGAGATCATGCGCTTGATGGAGGCGGTTTGCCCGAGGTTGTTGTAGAACTGCTGGGTCCGGGTGTTGTCGCTGTCCCGGATGATCAGCGTCGCGTCGGCGAGCTTGGCGTCGCTCGGGGTCTTCCCGTCCTCGGCCGTGGTGCGCAGGTAGTCGGCGACGATCCACGACTTGATCAGCGACGCGGTGGTGCTGGTCTCGGCCATGTTCTGCGAGCCGATGAACTTCCCGGTCCGGGTGTCCAGCACGCTCCAGGCGTACCAACCCTTGAGGTCCAGGTCGATCTGCCGGTTCTTGAAAGGCAGCGGTTCCAGTGACGGCGTCGGGGACGGGGCCGGCCGGCTGCTGCGGTCGGCCGGCTGGCCGGTGGCCCGCCCCGCAGTAGACGAATCGCCCCAGCGGGCCGCCGCCGCTGTGGCCAGCGGGGAACCGGGCAGCAGCCGCAGGGACACCAGCACCAGGCCGATCAGCAACGCGGAGAAGGCGGCCAACCGCAGCACGGTGGGATCGCCGCGCCGTCCGCGCCCGTCGCCGGCCATCAGAGCTTCCCGACCGGCTGTTGCGGCACCTTGAGGGCCGCGCCGGGTTGCGGCGTGACCAACTGGGTGGCGACGCTGGCGCAGACCTTTGCGCCGTACTCGAGCTTGCTTTTCTGCGGATAGCGCAGCATTACGGCGAGGCTCCATTTGTCGGTGACGGCAAGGCAGTTTACGTGCCAGTTGCCGTCATAGTTCAATGCCGTCCACCCGTTCTTGATGCTCACCGGCCCCTGGGCCTTGATCGCGGCGGGCAGGCCGTCGACGATGCCCCACTTGCCGCCGCCCGACCGCGCCTGCTGGTCGGCGATGCTGCCGCGGACCTTGGCCATCTCGTCCAGCACCCACTTGGTCCACTTCGGTCCGGCGGCCCGGCCGTCGGCGATGCAGTCCCCGAGGCGGACGGCGTCGCGCGGGGACATCCGGGTGAAGCTCCACCAGCCCTCGTAGCCGGCCACGTTGCCCCGTTTGGTGTCGGTCAGGCCGCAGATCCGGACGGCCCGTTGGATGACCGGGTCGGGCTGCCCGTTCCCCTCCACCCCGTAGTCGCCGCCCGCGGCGGCGAAGACCTTGTTCGCCCCGGTGTCGTCGCTGTCCCGGATCGCGATGCTTGCCGCCTTCTTCAACGCCGCCGACGGTTCCTTGTCGCCGAGCTGCCGCAGGTAGTCCGAGACGATCCAGACCTTGAGCATGGACTCGGTCGAGCTGGTCGCGGCCATGTTCGGCGAGCCGGCGATGGTGCCGGTCGCCCGGTCCATCAGGGCCCAGCCGAAGTACTCGCCCTTGAAGTTCACCGAGACCTTGCCGGCGGCCAGGGTCGGTGCGGGCGGTGTGGTGGGCGCGGGAACGGGAACCTGCTCCGCCCCGCCGCCGAGGCCGCCGTCGCCGTCGGACAACCGCGCGTACGCGGTCGGAACCAGCAGACCGACGCCGAGCAGGATCGCAGCCACGGCGAGCACCATGATCACGCGAGATCGCATGAGTGGGTGAACTCCAGATGTCAGGGCCGGGGGGACCGGCTGTGCCGTCATGGGTCGGCTCGATCGCCCGGCCGGGGGATGGTGGCCGTGGTCGGCGATTGTCAGCAGCCGATCGGTGTGACGGGGGAAGTCTACTTTCGGAAGGGCGACACGCCAGATTCCGACACTTATGTAATTCCTGTGAAGGCGAGTTATAGGACCCAAATGTGTGTCTTGGGGGGATTCATATTGACGAAGTGGTGTAAGTCATAACCGCTTCCGGATGGTTGCGGCGGTGTCGGGGCAGCCCGTCGCCCGGGGAATGCGGGAAAGCCTGTTACACCCTCTGGTGTCGATGGACCCGAGCTGTAACACTTGGGACATGTATGGCAACGACTTCGCCCCGGCGGACGCTTCCGACGGCGACCTGCTCGGCCAGGTCGAGGCCGCCGAGGCAGCCCTGCGGGCGGCGGCGGACCGGGGTCGCGGCGGCACGGCGGCGCCCGACGCCGACCCCGAGGCGTACTTCGCCGACGTCATCGATGCCGACCAGAAGATCGAACCGCGCGACTGGATGCCCGAGGCGTACCGGCGGACGCTGATCCGGCAGATCGCCCAGCACGCACACTCCGAGATCATCGGGATGCAGCCGGAGGGGAACTGGATCAGCCGCGCGCCGTCGCTGAAGCGCAAGGCGATCCTGCTGGCCAAGGTGCAGGACGAGGCCGGGCACGGCCTCTACCTCTACGCCGCCGCCGAAACCCTGGGAGTCAGCCGCGACGAACTGGTCGACCTGCTGATCAGCGGCCGGCAGAAGTACAGCTCCATCTTCAACTACCCGACGTTGACCTGGGCCGACGTCGGCGCCATCGGCTGGCTGGTGGACGGCGCGGCGATCGTCAACCAGGTGCCGCTGTGCCGCTGCTCCTACGGGCCGTACGCCCGGGCCATGATCCGGGTCTGCAAGGAGGAGTCGTTCCACCAGCGGCAGGGCTACGAGATCCTGCACACGCTCGCCCACGGCACCCCGGCGCAGCGGGCGATGGCGCAGGACGCGGTCGACCGCTGGTGGTACCCGTCGCTGGCGATGTTCGGCCCGCCGGACGGCGACTCCACCCACTCCGCCCAGTCCATGGCCTGGAAGATCAAGCGCTTCTCCAACGACGAGCTGCGGCAGCGCTTCGTGGACATGTGCGTGCAGCAGGCCGAGGCCCTCAACCTCGCCCTGCCCGACCCGGGCCTGCGCTGGAACCCCGAGCGGCAGGCGTACGACTTCACCCAGCCCGACTACGACGAGCTGATGCGGGTCATCTCCGGCGACGGGCCGTGCAACCGACAACGGATGGAACACCGGCGGCGTGCCCACGCCGAGGGCGCCTGGGTCCGCGAGGCCGCCGCGGCGTACGCGGCGAAGCGGGCCGGGCGGAAGGAGAAGGTGGCGGCGTGAACGAGCCGACCGGTCAGCGCGGCGGGCGGGAACCGGCACCGCTGTGGGAGGTTTTCGTGCGGGCCCGGCGCGGGCTGTCGCACACCCACGTCGGCAGCCTGCACGCCCCCGACGCCGAACTGGCCCTGCACCACGCCCGGGATCTCTACACCCGTCGCCAGGAGGGGGTCTCGATCTGGGTGGTCCCGGCGGGCGCGATCACCGCGTCCAGCCCCGACGAAAAGGACGCCTTCTTCGACCCGGCCGCCGACAAGGTGTACCGCCACCCCACCTTCTACGAGGTACCGGACGGGGTGGCCCACCTGTGAACGGCCCCTTCGAGTTCACCGTCTCCCTCGGCGACGACGCGCTGGTCGCGGCGCAGCGGCTCGCCGAGTGGACCTCCCGGGCGCCGGAGATGGAAGAGGACGTCGCGCTGGCCAACATCGCCCTCGACCAGCTCGGCGCGGCCCGCCTGCTGCTCACGTACGCGGGCGAACTGGAGGGCGCCGGCCGGGACGAGGACGCCCTGGCGTACCTGCGCGACGACCGGGAGTTTCGTAACTGCCTGCTGGTGGAGCTGCCCAACGGCGACTTCGCGGTCACCATGGCGAAGCTGTTCTTCCTGGCGGCGTACCAGCTTCCGCTCTACACCGCGCTGGCCGGTTGCGCCGACGAGCGGCTGGCCGCGATCGGCGCCAAGGCGCGCAAGGAGTCCGCGTACCACCTGGACCACGCCGCGCTGTGGGTGCGGCGGCTCGGTGACGGCACCGAGGAGTCGCACCGCCGGATGCAGGCCGCCGTCGACGGAACCTGGCCGTACGTCCACGAGCTGTTCGCCGCGGACCCGGCGGCACCGGTCGACCCGGCCACCCTGCGCGGCGACTTCGACACCACCGTCACGACCGTGCTCGCCGAGGCGACGTTGACCCGGCCGGAGACCGGCTGGACGCCGGCCGGCGGCCGGGACGGCGTACACACCGAACACCTGTCGTACCTGCTGGCGGAGATGCAGGTGCTGCACCGCGCCCACCCCGGAGCCCGCTGGTGAGCACGGCGAGGGACGCGGCGGCGGCGGTGGTGGACCCGGAGATCCGGGTGGTCACCATCGACGAGCTGGGCATCCTCCGATCGGTCGACGAGGATCCGGCGACCGGCCGGGTGATCGTCACCATCACCCCCACCTACACCGGCTGCCCGGCGATGGACGTGATCCGCGCGGACATCCTTCGGGCACTGGCCGCCGCCGGTCACCCGGACGCCGAGATACGCACGGTCCACGCCCCGGCGTGGAGCACCGACTGGATCTCCGAGCGCGGCCGGGCGAAACTGGCCGCGGCCGGCATCGCCCCACCGCCACCGGCCGCGCGCGGCGACGGCGTCGTGCCGCTGACTCTCGCCGTACGCTGCCCGCGCTGCGGCTCGCCCGAGACCGAGCAGGTCAGCCGCTTCGGCTCCACCGCCTGTAAGGCGCTGTGGCGCTGCCGCGCCTGCTCCGAACCCTTCGACCAGGTGAAGGCGCTGTGACTGTCACAATCACCCGCCCGGTCCGCCGCCGGCCGGTCTTCCACCCGCTGCGGGTCGTCGCCGTCGACCGGCTCACCGACGACGCGGTGGCGATCACCTTCGCCGTGCCGGAGGAGTTGCGGCCCACGTTCGCGTTCGCCGCCGGGCAACACCTCACCGTGCGGCGTCCGGCTGCCGCCACCGATGCCGACGGCGGGGACGTGCGCCGGTCGTACTCGATCTGCTCGACGCCCGGCGAGTTGGCCCGCCACGGGCGGTTGCGGATCGGGGTGCGGGAGGTGCCCGGAGGCGCGTTCTCCGCGTACGCCTGCGGCGCCCTGCGCCACGGCGACACCGTCGACGTGCTGCCCCCGCTGGGGCACTTCACCACGGCGTTCACTCCGGAGCGGGTGCGTCGCTACGGCGCGGTGGTCGCCGGTTCCGGCATCACCCCGGTGCTCTCGCTGGTCGCGACCGCCCTGGCCGTCGAGGAGGCCAGCACCTTCACCCTGGTGTACGGCAACCGCACGGCCAACACGGTGATGTTCGCCGAGGAGTTGGCCGACCTGAAGGACCGGTACCCGACGCGGCTGCACCTGGTGCACGTGCTCTCCCGTGAGCGCGGGGAGTCGCCGCTGCTGTCCGGCCGGATCGACGCCGACCGGCTGACCCGGCTGCTGGACAGCGTGGTGCCCGGCGACGCGATCGAGGAGTGGTTCCTCTGCGGCCCGTACGGGATGGTGCTGGACGCGAAGGCGGTGCTGGCCGATCGCGGGGTGCCGGAGTCGGCGGTGCACACCGAGCTGTTCCACGTCGACGCGCCGCCGGAGCCGGTACGCCGCCCTGCCGCCGAGGCGGGCGCGGGCACCGAGGTGACGATCGTGCTGGACGGCCGCTCGTCCACCTTCACGATGGGCCGTACGGAGCGGGTGTTGGACGCGGCGCTGAAGGTCCGTGGCGAGCTGCCGTACGCCTGCAAGGGTGGGGTCTGCTCGACCTGCCGGGCGAAGGTCGTCGACGGCGAGGTGACGATGGCGCGCAACTACGCCCTGGAGCCCGACGAGGTCGCCGTTGGTTACGTGCTCACCTGCCAGTCCAGCCCGACCACCGACACCCTCACGGTCGACTACGACGCGTGACTTCGTAGAACATCGGCCTTCCCGTGGCCAGTCCCGGGTCTCTCCTGACGACGTGGGTGCGCCGGGGTGGTTGTGGGGAGCGCCGCAGGCCACCCGGCCCGGGCGGTGGGCACATGCTCGGCGACGTACCCTCGGAGGCGTGACGGTGAGCCGGGAGATCGACGACATCCTGCAGCGTGGCGCGGACGGCGGGCGGATCACGCCCGAGGAGGCCCTGCTGCTCTACACGGAGGGGCCCTTCCACGCCCTGGGCGAGGCGGCGGACGCGGTCCGCCGGCGGCGGTACCCGGACAACATCGTCACGTACCTGATCGATCGCAACATCAACTACACGAACGTCTGCGTGACGGCGTGCAAGTTCTGCGCGTTCTACCGGGCGCCCAAGCACAAGGAGGGTTGGACCCACCCGACCGAGGAGATCCTGCGCCGCTGCGGCGAGGCGGTCGAGCTGGGCGCGACCCAGGTGATGCTCCAGGGCGGGCACCACCCGGACTACGGCGTCGAGTACTACGAGGAGCTGTTCTCCTCGGTGAAGAAGGCGTACCCGCAGCTCGCCATCCACTCGATCGGGCCGAGCGAGATTCTGCACATGGCCAAGGTCTCCGGCGTCGGCCTGGACGAGGCCATCGCCCGGATCAAGGCGGCCGGGCTCGACTCCATCGCCGGGGCCGGGGCCGAGATGCTACCCGACCGGCCCCGTAGGGCGATCGCCCCGCTGAAGGAGTCCGGCGCCCGCTGGCTGGAGGTCATGGAGCTGGCCCACCGGCAGGGCATCGAGTCCACCGCCACGATGATGATGGGCACCGGCGAGACCAACGCGGAGCGGATCGAGCACCTGCGGATGATCCGCGACGTGCAGGACCGCACGCGGGGGTTCCGGGCGTTCATCCCGTGGACGTACCAGCCGGAGAACAACCACCTCAAGGGCCGTACCCAGGCGACCACCCTGGAGTACCTGCGGCTGGTCGCGGTGGCCCGGCTCTTCTTCGAGACGGTGCCGCACCTGCAGGCGTCCTGGCTGACCACCGGCAAGGACGTCGGCCAGCTCGCCCTGCACATGGGGGTGGACGACCTGGGCTCGATCATGCTGGAGGAGAACGTCATCTCCTCGGCGGGCGCCCGACACCGCTCCAACCTGCACGAGCTGATCGGCATGATCCGTTCGGCGGGCCGGATCCCCGCGCAGCGGGACACCCTCTACCGGCGGCTTGCCGTGCACCGGACGCCCGCCGACGACCCGACCGACGAGCGGGTGGTCTCGCACTTCTCCTCGATCGCCATGCCGGGCGGCGGTGCCGGCAAGACGCTGCCACTGGTCGAGGCCCGCTGACCGGCCGAATGGCTCGGCGATGGTCGCCGGGACGGCATTCGTGGTGACCGTTCGGGCGACGAGCATGGCCGATGCGCCACGGCGAGAGTCGCCGATCCGATAATCCCGGATGACGATCCCGCATCGGTTCCGCCGCCGCGCGGCGCGGGGGGTGGCGGCGTCGTGTCCGGGGCCGCTAACGTGCGGCGCGCACACGTTCCCTCGCAGCTTGGGCGGGTGCGGCGGGGCCGGTTGGCCCGCACCGAGGCGTGTCCTCCATCGGCCCATGAGGGCCGTTCACATATATGCACGGCAGTGAAGGCGGGATGGTTCACCATCCCGCCTTCACTGTTTCCTCCGTACGGTCAGTGATCACCGCGAATCGCGTTACGTAGCTGGCGAACGGAGGCTGATCTCCGATACCGTCCGCACGGTTCGTACACCAATCCACCTGTCCCTAACCCCCGGGGGATCGATGACCCAGCTTCACCGCTCGGCTCTGGCGCGGGTCGGCGCCGTGGCCCTGCTCGCCGCGGGTGGCCTCGCCGGCGTCGCCGCCCCGGCGCACGCCGCCGACGGGGCGGACCTCGAGCTGATCCCGCTCAGCTACCAGTTGGCCAAGGGCGTCAAGGAGGCCAAGGCCAAGCCGTTCAAGTTCCAGGTCGTCAACACCAGCGACACGGTCGACGCCAAGGGCGTTCGGGTCGAGGTCGAGACCGCAGGCCTCAAGGACCGCAAGGTGGGCGTGGTGGTCCCGGACGGCTGCGAGGAAGACGGCACCCGGTTCAGCTGCCTCCTCGGTGACCTGCCCGCCGGCACCACCGAGGACTTCGGCATCCCGCTCTTCTCCACCGGTAAGCGCGGCGCCGCCGGCACGCTGGTGGTGACGATCAGCGCGGCCACCGCCGACCCCGACCCGGAGAACAACACCGTCGAGCACGCCATCACCGTCGCCAAGCCTGGCTACGACCTCACCACCTGGGTGCAGGACGTGTACGCCGACGTCGAGGTCGACGGCGACGAGGCCGACGAGGCTGACCTCAAGCCGGTGCGGCCCGGCCAGACCGCCCCGCTGGACTGGGCGGTCTACAACGACGGCAGCCGCAAGGCCACCGGTCTGGCCTACGGCATCACCCTGCCCGCGGACGTCACCTTCGCCGAGCTTCCCGAGGGCTGTGTCGAGCAGGAGTTGGGCGGCTTCGCCCAGGCGTACTGCGAGGACAGTGGCGTGGTGCTGAAGCCCGGGCAGTTCTACACCGCCGACGTGCGGGTGAAGGTGGCGGCGGGGGCCACCGAGAAGGTGCTCCGCCCCGGCATCCTCTGGGGCAAGGGGCTGGACGCCGCCGAGGGCGAGCCGGAGGAGGAGCCGGAGGTCGCCAGCCCGGCGCAGCGCAAGGCGTTCGCCGAGACCGACGACGGCGACAACATCGCCCAGTTCGACGTCTTCGTCGACCTGAGCCCGGCGCCGAGCCCGTCGGGCTCGCCGAGCCCGACCCCGACCGCGCCGCCGAGCGGCCAGCCGTCTGCGAGCCCGACCTCGGGTGGCGGCGGTGGTGGCGGGCTGGCGAACACCGGTGCGCAGACCGGCCTGATCGCCGGTATCGGTGGTGCGGTGCTGCTCGCCGGTGGCGCGCTGCTGATCCTCTCCCGTCGCCGCAAGGTCGTCCTGGTGGCGCCGGGCGACGAGAAGTCCGAGGACTGACGGGTACGACGCAGGAAGGGCGGGGTGGGCGACCACCCCGCCCTTTCGCGTGTCGGCGCGGCTGGCAGAGTGGAGGGGTGAGCCGTACCCCGCAGGGCCAGCGCGCCAGCCTGGACAAGCAGCCGCACGAGGTCGCCGCGATGTTCGACGACGTGGCGGCCCGCTACGACCTGACCAACACGGTGCTCTCCTTCGGACAGGACCGGTCCTGGCGGCGGGCGACCCGGGCGGCGCTGGCACTGAGCCCGGGTGAGCGGGTGCTCGACGTGGGCGCCGGGACCGGCGTCTCGACCGAGGAACTCGCCCAGTCCGGGGCGTACGCGGTCGGCGCGGACCTGTCGCTCGGCATGCTGTACGCCGGAAAGCGCACCCGGCCCGGCGTGCCGCTGCTGGCCGGCGACGCGCTGCGGCTGCCGTTCACCGACGCCAGCTTCGACGCGGTGACGATCTCCTTCGCGCTGCGCAACGTCAACGACACCGACGCGGCGCTGCGGGAGTTGGCCCGGGTGACGAAGCCGGGCGGCCGGTTGGTGGTCTGCGAGTTCAGCACCCCGGTCAATCCGGCGTTCCGCACGGTCTACCTGTCGTACCTGATGCGCTCGCTGCCGGCGGTGGCGCGGGCCGTGTCCAGCAACCCCGACGCGTACGTCTATCTCGCCGAGTCGATCCGGGCCTGGCCGGACCAGCCGGCGCTGGCGGCGCGGATCGGTGCGGCGGGATGGTCGAGGGTCGCGTGGCGCAACCTGACCGGCGGGGTGGTGGCGCTGCACCGCGCGGTCCGCACCTGACCGGGCACCCCCGCCGACGGGCGGGTGAGGAATCTCTCCCCGTGGTCGGACCGGTCCCCAGCCAGCGCCCAAATCTGACAAATGCCCGATTTGGGGGGGTGTGGGGCGTAGGCTGCTCCGCATGAGGGGAGCCGAGCCCGCGACCGCAGCCGCCGAGGTCGACGCCGTCGGGGACGACGCCGCGGAACTGGTCGCTCAGCTCAGGGAGTTGGCCGGGGCGGATCCCGCCGACGTGCGGCAGGTCGTCGCCGAGGTCCTGACGGCGCTCGACCGGGTGGCCGGCGGTGCGCTACGGGAACACCTGCCCGCGACGATCCGGGCCGACGCCGGGCTGGATGCCGACACCCCGACGCCCCACTGAGCCCCGCCGCAGCACGGAACCGCCCCCACCGGGACTGTTTCCGAAAAGTTAGGCACCCCTCACACACTTCCGGTGTAACCCCGGTCATAGACTCCAACCCGATCGGCTTGTGAACCATTTCACGAGCGTGCGGGAGGAGGCGCAGATGACCGCGGTGGAGAACGACGCCGACGTCATCGTCGTGGGCGCCGGTCCCGGCGGATCGGCGACGGCGTACCACCTGGCGCGGCACGGCGTACGCGTGCTGCTGCTGGAGAAGACGGAGTTTCCCCGGGAGAAGGTCTGCGGCGACGGGCTCACGCCCCGCGCCGTACGGCAGCTCGTCCGGATGGGCGTGGACACCTCGCCCGAGGCCGGCTGGCTGCACAACAAGGGCCTGCGGGTGATCGGCGGCGGGGTACGCCTGGAACTGGACTGGCCCGACCTGGCCAGCTTCCCCAACTACGGCCTGGTCCGTACCCGGCTGGACTTCGACGACCTGCTCGCCCAGCGCGCGGTCGCGGCCGGAGCGGAACTGCGCACCGGGGTCACCGTGCTGGGGCCGGTGCTCGGCGCCGACGACCGGGTGGTCGGCGTGCAGGCCGAGGTCGGCCCGGACAAGCAGCCCGCCACCTTCCACGCCCCGCTGGTCGTCGCCGCGGACGGCGTCTCCGGCCGCTTCCCGCTCGCCCTCGGGCTGGCCAAGCGGGAGGACCGGCCGATCGGGGTGGCCGTGCGGCGCTACTACCGCTCGCCCGCCCGGCACGACGACGACTACCTGGAGTCCTGGCTGGAGCTGCGGGCCAAGGGCAGTGACACGCTGCTGCCCGGCTACGGCTGGATCTTCGGCCTCGGTGACGGCCGGGTCAACGTCGGCCTCGGCATCCTCAACTCGTCGTCGGCCTTCGGGAAGACGAACTACCGCAAGCTGCTCACCGACTGGCTGGCCAACACCCCCGAGGACTGGGGGATGACCGACGAGACGAACGCCGAGGGGCCGATTCTCGGCGCGGCGCTGCCGATGGGCTTCAACCGGGTCCCCCACTACACCCGCGGAGTGCTGCTGGTCGGCGACTCCGGCGGCATGGTCAACCCGTTCAACGGCGAGGGCATCGCGTACGCGATGGAATCCGGCGAGCTGGCCGCGGAGGTCGCCGTCCAGGCGCTCGCGCGGCCCGCCGGCGCCGACCGGGAGCGGGCGCTGCTGGCGTACCCGCAGGAGCTGAAGGCCCGGTTCGGTGGCTACTACCGACTCGGCGGGATCTTCGTGAAACTGATCGGCCGACCCGAGGTGATGCGGATGGCGACCCGGTACGGCATGCCCCATCCCACGTTGATGCGGTTCGTGCTCAAGCTGCTGGCGAACCTGACCGACCCGCGCGGCGGGGACGCGATGGACCGGGTCATCAACGCGATGACGAAGGCGGCACCGGCCGTGTAGTGGACGACCGTGCCTGTCGCCGCCGCCGGTGTCGGCCCGGGCGCGAACAGGGATCGACCCCCGCTGACGCTGGTCAGCGAGGACGCGAATAGTGTGATTTTCGCCAAGCACCCAGGGGCAGGGGAAGGACGAGCAGGAGAAGAGATGTCGCTCTCGCCTTACGCACCGATCATCGGGCTGTTCGCCCTCGCCGCGGCGTTCGCGCTGTTCTCCGTGGCCGCCGCCCGCTTCGCCGGTCCCCGGCGCTTCAACAAGGCCAAGCTCGAGGCGTACGAGTGCGGCATCGAGCCGAGCCCCCAGCCGGTGGGCGGCGGACGGTTCCCGATCAAGTTCTACCTGACGGCGATGCTCTTCATCGTCTTCGACATCGAGATCATCTTCCTCTACCCGTGGGCGGTCTCCTTCGACGCCCTGCCGATCTTCGGCTTCGTGGAGATGGTCCTGTTCATCGTCGCGGTCTTCGTCGCGTACGCCTACGTGTGGCGGCGTGGCGGCCTGGACTGGGACTGAGGGAGGTACGTCAGATGGGCATCGAGGAGAAGCTCCCCGCCGGCATCCTGCTCACCTCCGTGGAGAAGCTGGTCAACTGGTCGCGGAAGTCGTCCGTCTGGGGCGCCACCTTCGGCCTGGCCTGCTGCGCCATCGAGATGATGGCCGCCGGCGGCCCGCACTACGACATGGGTCGTTGGGGCATGGAGGTGTTCCGTGCCTCGCCGCGCCAGGCCGACCTGATGATCGTGGCCGGCCGGGTGAGCCAGAAGATGGCCCCGGTGCTGCGCCAGATCTACGACCAGATGGCGGAGCCCCGCTGGGTGCTCTCCATGGGGGTCTGTGCCAGCAGCGGCGGCATGTTCAACAACTACGCGATCGTCCAGGGTGTCGACCACGTGGTGCCGGTCGACATGTACCTCCCCGGTTGCCCGCCGCGCCCCGAGATGCTCATCGACGCGATCCTCAAGCTCCGCGAGAAGATCATGTACGAGCCGCTCGGCCCGAACGGTCGCAAGATGCTGGAGGCCCGCAAGGAGCGCGGCGACGTGCCCGTCGTGCCGTACGGCTCGATGCCGTCGTCGTACCGCAACGACAAGGCCCGGCGCGCCGAGTGGACCAAGGCTGTCCGCGAGGGGCGCGAGGAGCAGTTGCGGATCGAGAACTGGATGAAGGCCCAGAACCACCTGCACCACCCCGGGGGTGTCCAGAAGTGAGCGCGCCGAACGACAGGAACGACAACGGGGGCGTGCCGGTACCGGTCACCCCGGCAGGTGCCAGCAGTGGCGCCCCCGCCGAGCACCCGCCGTCCAGCCCGGCCGGTCGGGGCATGTTCGGCATCCACGGCACTGGCGACGTCTCCGGGTTCGGTGGCCTGGTCCGCCAGCGCAAGCCGGTCGAGGAGACCCCCCGGCCGTACGGCGGCTACTTCGACGAGGTCCGCGACGCGCTGGAGGAGGCGTACCCGGCCTTCGGCGACGCGATCGAGAAGGTTGTCGTGGACCGGGGCGAGCTGACCCTGCACGTCCGCCCGGAGCGCATCGCCGAGGTCTGCCAGGTGATGCGCGACGACCTGGCGCTCCGCTTCGAGCTCTGCTCCTCGGTCTCCGGCGTGGACTACCTCGGCGCCGACGAGCGTCGGCTGCACGTGGTCTACCAGCTCACCTCGATGACGTACCGCCGCCGGGTCCGGCTGGAGGCCGCCGTCTCCGCCGAGCACCCGCACCTGCCGAGCGTCACGGCCGTCTACCCGACCGCGGACTGGCAGGAGCGGGAGACGTACGACATGTTCGGCATCGTCTTCGACGGCCACCCCAACCTGACCCGGATCCTCATGCCGGACGACTGGGAGGGGCACCCGCAGCGTAAGGACTACCCGCTCGGCGGCGTGCCCGTCGAGTACAAGGGTGCGGAGATTCCCCCGCCGGACCGACGGAGGTCGTACCAATGACGGCGTCGAACTACGCCACCGAGCGCGAGACGACCGAGGGCAAGGTCTTCACCGTCACGGGTGGGGACTGGGACGAGGTCGTCTCCGGCACCGACCCGATCAACGACGAGCGGATCGTGGTCAACATGGGTCCGCAGCACCCGTCCACGCACGGGGTGCTCCGGCTGATCCTGGAGCTGGAGGGCGAGACCGTCCGCGAGGCCCGCTCGGTCGTCGGCTACCTGCACACCGGCATCGAGAAGAACCTGGAGTACCGCAACTGGGTCCAGGGTTCGACGTTCGTGACCCGGATGGACTACCTCGCCCCGCTGTTCAACGAGACGGCGTACGCGCTGGCGGTGGAGAAGCTGCTCGGCATCACCGACGAGGTGACCGAGCGGGCCAACACCATCCGGGTGCTGATGATGGAGCTGAACCGGATCTCCTCGCACCTGGTGTGGCTGGCCACCACCGGCATGGAGCTGGGCGCGATCTCGATCATGCTGTACGGCTTCCGCGAGCGGGAGTACATCCTCGAGATCTTCGAGATGATCACCGGCCTGCGGATGAACCACGCGTACGTCCGGCCGGGTGGCGTGGCGCAGGACGTGCCGGACGAGGCGATCGTCAAGATCCGCGAGTTCCTCACGATGATGCCGAAGAAGCTCAAGGAGTACGAGGACCTGCTCTCCGGCCAGCCGATCTGGACCGAGCGGACCCAGAACGTGGCGGTGCTGGACGTGACCGCCTGCCTCGCCCTCGGGGTGACCGGCCCGGTGCTGCGCTCCGCGGGCCTCGCCTGGGACCTGCGCAAGACCATGCCGTACTGCGGCTACGAGACGTACGAGTTCGACGTGCCGACCCACACCGACGGCGACGTCTGGGGCCGCTACCTGGTCCGGCTCGCCGAGATCCGGGAGTCGCTGAAGCTGGTCGAGCAGGCGCTGGACCGGTTGAAGCCGGGCCCGGTGATGGTGGCCGACAAGAAGATCGCCTGGCCGGCCCAGCTCGCCATCGGCGTCGACGGCATGGGCAACTCGCTGGAGCACGTCGCGAAGATCATGGGTCAGTCGATGGAGTCGCTGATCCACCACTTCAAGCTGGTCACCGAGGGTTTCCGGGTTCCCCCGGGCCAGGTGTACGTCGGCATCGAGTCGCCCCGCGGCGAGTTGGGCGTGCACGCCGTCTCCGACGGTGGCACCCGGCCCTACCGGGTGCACTACCGGGAACCGAGCTTCGTCAACCTTCAGGCCCTGCCCGCGATGGCGGAGGGTGGCCTGATCGCCGACGTGATCGCCGGTGGCGCCTCGCTGGACCCCGTCATGGGGGGGTGTGACCGGTGAGCGCGAGGAGCGCAGCGAAGCGGAGCACCGCAGTCGCGAACGAAGGGCGGCTGCCGGTGAGCGCGAGGAGCGCAGCGAAGCGGAGCACCGCAGTCGCGAACGAAGGGCGGCTGCCGGTGAGCGCGAGGAGCGCAGCGAAGCGGAGCACCGCAGTCGCGAACGAAGGGCGGCTCTGATGACGACGACTTTCAGTGACGAGACCCGGGCCCGGGCGCGGGCGATCATCGCCCGGTACCCGGCCGACCGGTCCCGGTCGGCGCTGCTGCCGCTGCTGCACCTGGTGCAGTCGGAGGAGGGGTACGTCTCCCCGGCCGGCGTGGAGTTCTGCGCCGAGGTGCTCGGCCTGAACAAGGCCCAGGTCGGCGCCGTCGCCACCTTCTACACCATGTACAAGCGCCGGCCCACCGGTGACTACCTGGTCAGCGTCTGCACCAACACGATGTGCAACGTGCTCGGTGGCCAGGAGGTCTACGACACCCTCGCCGAGCACCTCGGCGTCGGGCACGACGAGACCACCGCCGACGGGAAGATCACCCTGGAGCACGCCGAGTGCCTGGCGGCCTGCGACTACGGGCCGGTGATGACGGTCAACTACGACTTCTTCGACGGTGTCGACCCGCAGAGCGCGCTCGGCGTGGTCGACGAGCTGCGCGCCGGTGGCCGGCCGATGCCGACCCGGGGCGCCCGGCTCTGCACCCTGAAGGAGATGTCGGTGCAGCTCGCCGGGTTCGCCGACGAGCGGGAGGGCGCGGTCGCCGACGGCGGGCCGGGGGAGCCGACCCTGCGGGGTCTGCGCCTGGCCGAGCAGCACGGCATCTCGGTGCCCGGCTTCGACCCGAACACCCCGATCCGCAGCAAGGCCGAGGCAGACAAGGCCGCCGCCGAGGCGAAGGCGAAGGCCGAGGCCACGAAGTCGGCCCCGGCACCGGCCGGCAACGCGGGCACCGGCGCACCGGCACGGCCCGAGCAGGCCACCGGTAGCACCGCGCCGGACGTCAAGGCACCGGACGACAAGTCGCCCGAGACCCGGGCCGCCGAGACCCGGCAGCCCGACGCGTCGACCGCCGTGCCCGACGCGCCCGGTACCAAGGTCCCGGCGGACACCACCCCGCCGTCGCCCCGCGACGCGCAGGAGGCGCAGGCCGCCGGAGCCGCCGCCAACCCGCCGGCCGGGGACGGCAAGCCCGCCGGCGACGAGGCCGGGGCGCAGCGGCGCAACCTCTCAGAAGCCGAGGCAGGATCCGGTGCCACCGGCGCGGGTTCCGCCGTCGCGAGCGAAACGGGGGTCCAGAAGTGACCACTCCCCGGCCGGAGACGCTGGCCAAGCTGACGCCGGTGCTGACCAAGCGCTGGCTGTCGCCGGACGCCTGGCGGATCGGCACCTACGAGAAGCTCGACGGCTACGCCGCGCTGCGTAAGGCCGTCAAGGCCCACCCGGACGACCTCATCCAGTTGATCAAGGACTCTGGCCTGCGGGGTCGGGGTGGCGCCGGCTTTCCGACCGGCCTGAAGTGGGGTTTCATCCCGCAGGGCGACGGCAGGCCGCACTACCTGGTGGTCAACGCCGACGAGGGCGAGCCGGGCACCTGCAAGGACCTGCCGCTCATGACGCACGACCCGCACTCGCTGGTCGAGGGTGTGATCATCGCGTCGTACGCGATCCGGGCCAACCGCGCCTACATCTACATCCGGGGCGAGGCGGTGCACGCCGCGCGGCGGCTGCGCAACGCCGTGCGGGAGGCGTACGCCAAGGGTTACCTCGGCAGGAACATCCTGGGTTCGAAGTTCGACCTCGACCTGGTGGTGCACTCGGGCGCCGGGGCGTACATCTGCGGCGAGGAGACCGCGCTGCTGGACTCGCTGGAGGGGTTCCGGGGCCAGCCCCGGCTGCGCCCGCCGTTCCCGGCGACGCACGGCCTGTACGCCAGCCCGACGGTGGTCAACAACGTCGGCACCATCGCCAGCGTGCCGTACATCGTGCTGGGCGGCGCCGAGTGGTGGAAGACCATGGGCACCGAGAAGTCCTCCGGACCGATGATCTACTCGCTCTCCGGTCGGATCGCGCATCCCGGTCAGTACGAGTGCTCGATGGGGGTCACCCTGCGCGAGCTGATCGAGCTGGCCGGGGGCATGCAGCCCGGGCACAACCTGCGGTTCTGGACCCCGGGCGGCTCGTCGACCCCGCTGCTCACCGCCGAGCACCTGGATGTGCCGCTGGACTTCGAGGGGGTGGCGGCGGCCGGCTCGATCCTGGGCACCACGGCCACCCAGATCTTCTCCGACCAGGACTGCCCGGTGTACGCGACCTACCGGTGGCTGGAGTTCTACCACCACGAGTCGTGCGGCAAGTGCACCCCGTGCCGGGAGGGCAACTACTGGATGGTCCGGGTCTACCGGCGCATCCTCGCCGGCCAGGGCACCCACGAGGACCTGGACACCCTGCTCGACACCTGCGACAACATCCTCGGCCGCTCGTTCTGCGGCCTGGGTGACGGTGCGACCAGCTCGGTGACCTCGTCGCTGAAGTACTTCAAGCAGGACTACCTCGACTACATCGAGGGACGTACCGCACCGAAGCTCTCCGACAAGCAGCTGGTGGGAGCCCACTAATGACCGACGTAGCGAAGCAGACCGAGACGGTCACGCTCACCATCGACGGCGTCGAGGTCACCGCCCCGAAGGGTGCGCTGTTGATCCGGGTCGCCGAGCAGTTGGGCACGGAGATCCCCCGGTTCTGCGACCACCCGCTGCTGGCCCCGGCGGGCGCCTGCCGCCAGTGCCTGGTGGAGGTGGAGGGCCAGCGCAAGCCGGTCGCCTCCTGCACCCAGACGGTCGCCGACGGCATGGTGGTCCGTACCCAGCTCACCTCCCCGGTCGCCAAGAAGGCGCAGGAGGGGGTGATGGAGCTGCTGCTGCTCAACCACCCGCTGGACTGCCCGATGTGCGACAAGGGCGGCGAGTGCCCGTTGCAGAACCAGGCGATGTCCACCGGCCGCGCCGACTCCCGGTTCCACGAGCACAAGCGGGAGTACGAGAAGCCGCTGGAGATCAGCACGCAGGTGCTGCTCGACCGCGAGCGGTGCGTGCTCTGCCAGCGCTGCACCCGGTTCTCCGAGGAGATCGCCGGCGACAAGTTCATCGACCTGATGGGCCGCTCGTCCGCCGAGGAGATCAACATCTACCGGGACGAGGAGTACGGCGAGGAAGGCGACGCCGGGGACGTCCCGTTCAACTCGTACTTCTCCGGCAACACCGTGCAGATCTGCCCGGTGGGGGCGCTGACCGGTGCCCAGTACCGGTTCCGGGCCCGGCCGTTCGACCTGGTCTCCAGCCCGAGTGTCTGCGAGCACTGTTCGGCCGGCTGCGCCCAGCGCACCGACTGGCGGCGGGGCAAGGTGCTGCGCCGGCTGGCCGGCGACGACCCGCAGGTCAACGAGGAGTGGAACTGCGACAAGGGCCGGTGGGGCTTCCAGTACACCCGTGCCGTCGACCGGCTCACCACCCCGCTGGTTCGTGACGAGCACAGCGGGGAGCTGCGGGCGGCGTCCTGGAGCGAGGCGCTGACCCGGGCCGCCGAGGGGCTGCGCGCCGCCCGGGACGGCGGGCAGGGCACGGCGGTGCTGACCGGCGGCCGGCTCACCGTCGAGGACGCCTACGCGTACGCGAAGTTCGCCCGGGTCGCCCTGCACACCAACGACATCGACTTCCGGGCCCGGCCGGTCTCCCGCGAGGAGGCCGACTTCCTGGCCAGCACCGTCGCCGGGGCCACCGAGGTGACCTACGCCGACGTGGAGAAGGCGTCCGCGGTGGTGCTGGTCGGCCTGGAGCCGGAGGAGGAGTGCCCGATCCTCTTCCTGCGGCTGCGCAAGGCGTACCTGAAGAAGAAGCTGACGGTCTACGCGATCGCCCCGTTCGCCACCCGTGGCCTGGAGAAGCTCGGCGCCAAGCTGGCCCGGGTGGTGCCGGGCGAGGAGGCGAGCGTGCTCGCCGAGCACCACACCGTGGCCGAGGCGCTGGGCACCGAGGGGGCCATCCTCTTCGTCGGCGAGCGGCTGGCCAGCGTACCGGGCGGCCTCTCCGCCGCGGCGGACGTGGCCCGGCGTACCGGCGCGAAGCTGGCCTGGGTGCCGCGGCGCGCGGGTGACCGCGGCGCGGTCGACGCCGGTTGCCTGCCCAACCTGCTGCCCGGTGGGCGGCCGGTGACCGAGCCCGCCGCCCGCGCCGAACTCGGCGAGGCGTGGGACATCCCGGCCGGGGTCATCCCCAGCCAGGCCGGTCGGGACACCGACCAGATCCTCGCCGCGGCGGCCGACGGCCGGCTCGGCGCCCTGGTGGTGGCCGGCGTGGACCCGGCCGACCTGGCCGACCCGCGCCTGGCCGAACAGGCCCTCGACGCGGTGCCGTTCCTGGTCAGCCTGGAACTGCGCAACTCAGCGGTGACCCGCCGGGCGGACGTCGTCTTCCCGGTCGCGCCGGTGGTCGAGAAGGCCGGCAGCTTCCTGGACTGGGAGGGGCGGCTGCGCACCTTCGAGGAGGTGCTGCACACCGGGGCGCTCTCCGACGGCCGGGTGCTCGACGCGCTCGCCGCACAGCTCGACGTCCGGCTCGGCACCGGCGACGTGCCGAGCATCCGCCGCGAGCTGGGCGGGCTGCCGCCGACCCGGGTGAATTCGCCGGCCGTCCCCAGCGTCGAGCCCGGTGCCGTGCCGAGGCCCGGGCCGGGCGAGGCCGTGCTGGCCACCTGGCACCAGCTCATCGACCTGGGCAGCCTCATCGACGGTGACGAGCACCTCGCCGGCACCGCCCGCCCGCCGGTGGTCCGGCTCGGCAAGGGCACCGCCGAGGCGCTCGGTGTCGCCGACGGCGATCCGGTGACGGTGGGCACCGACCGGGGGGCGGTGACCCTGCCGACGCTGATCACCGAGATGCCGGACGGCGTGGTCTGGCTGCCGACCAACTCACCCGGCTCGACCGTGCGGCGCAGCCTCGGCGCGACGTCCGGCACGGTCGTACGGATCTCCGCGGCCACCGCCGGGGCCATCCCGGCCGAACGGGCCGCCGCGGACGAGACCGGCAGCCCCGCAGTCGCGAACGAAAGGTGGGCACGGTGACCGTCCTCCTCGCGCAGGACCCGACGCTGGCCGACTTCGGCCGGGACCCGTGGTGGCTGGTCCTCGGCAAGATCGTGTTCGCGTTCGTGTTCGGCCTGTTGGCCACGCTGCTCGGCGTCTGGTTCGAGCGGCGGGTGGTCGGCTACATGCAGGTCCGGCCCGGCCCGAACCAGGTCGGCCCGTTCGGCCTGCTGCAGACCCTCGCCGACGGTCTGAAGATGGCCTTCAAGGAGGACATCCTCCCGCGGGCCGCGGACAAGGTCGTCTACTTCTTCGCACCGGTCATCTCGGTGGTCTGCGCGGTCACCGCCCTGTCGGTGATCCCGTTCGGTCCGATGGTGAGCATCTTCGGGCACCGGACCCCGTTGCAGGTCACCGACGTGCCGGTGGCGGTGTTGGTGCTGCTGGCGTGTTCCTCGCTGGCCGTCTACGGCGTCGTGCTCGGCGGTTGGGCCTCCGGTTCGACCTACCCGCTGCTCGGCGGTCTCCGCTCCACCGCCCAGATGATCTCGTACGAGGTCGCGATGGGGTTGAGCATCGTGGCGGTCTTCATGACCGCCGGCACGATGTCCACCAGTGGGATCGTCGCCGCCCAGGCGAGCGGCACCACGCTGAGCCTCGGCGGCTTCGAGATCCCGGCCCCCGGCTGGTACGCGATCCTGTTGCTGCCCAGCTTCATCATCTTCTTCATCGCCATCGTCGGTGAGACCAACCGGGCACCGTTCGACCTGCCCGAGGCGGAGTCGGAGCTGGTCGCGGGCTTCATGACCGAGTACAGCTCGCTGAAGTTCGCGCTCTTCATGCTCTCCGAGTACGTCGCGATGGTGACCATGTCCGCGGTGACCACGACGTTGTTCCTCGGCGGTTGGCGGGCCCCGGCCCCGATCACCACCTTCTGGGCGGGGGCCAACTCCGGCTGGTGGCCGATGCTGTGGTTCTTCGGCAAGGTGCTGATCCTGGTCTTCGTCTTCGTCTGGCTCCGGGGCACCCTGCCCCGGCTCCGGTACGACCAGTTCATGCGTCTGGGCTGGAAGGTCCTGCTGCCGATCAACCTGGTCTGGATCCTGGTCCTGGCCGGCCTGCGGTCGATCGAGGACTGGCAGTCGCGGGACCGGATGCTGGCCACCGCCGTCGGCGCGGGTGTGCTGCTGCTGATCACGATCCTCTGGCCCAGCCGGCAGCCGAAGCCGAAACCGACTCTGCAGGAACAGGTCGACAGCCGTCCACCGGGCAGCTTCCCGCTGCCCCCGCTGGACCTTCAGGTACCACCGAGCCCGCGCACCAAGCGCGTGGTCGCCGAGCGGGAGCCGGCCAACATCGTTGCCGGCTCGGACTCCAGGGAGGTGTGACGTGGGCGCGATCACCGGAACGTTCAAGGGCTTCGGGGTCACCTTCTCGCACATGTTCAGGAAGGTCGTCACCACCGACTACCCGTTCAAGCCGCCGGTCTCGGCGCCGCGCTACCACGGCCGGCACATCCTGAACCGGCATCCGGACGGCCTGGAGAAGTGCATCGGCTGCGAGCTGTGCGCCTGGGCCTGCCCGGCGGACGCGATCTACGTCGAGGGTGGCGACAACAGCGAGGAGCAACGCTTCTCGCCAGGTGAGCGGTACGCCAGCGTCTACCAGATCAACTACGCCCGGTGCATCTTCTGCGGGCTCTGCATCGAGGCCTGCCCGACCCGTTCGCTGACCATGAGCAACGAGTACGAGCTGGCCCGCGACAACCGGCAGGACCTGATCTTCACCAAGGAGCAGTTGCTCGCGCCGCTGCTGCCGGGCATGGAGCAGCCGCCGCACCCGATGCGGCTGGGCGACAGTGAGAAGGACTACTACGTCGGCGCGCTGGACAACCCGGGTACCTCGGCCGGTGCCGAGCGATCGGCCAACAACCCGGGCCGCTACCAGCTCGAGGAACACCCGGGGGTGACCTTCCCCGGCGCCGAGCAGCACGCCCAGCGGGCCGAGGCGGGCAAGGGAGCAGAAGCATGACCACGTCTACGGTGCTCGCCGCGGCGGGTGAGGTGTCCGGGGGTGAGGAGGTCACCTTCTGGATCCTCGCCCCGCTGGCGCTGATCGGCGCGATCGGCATGGTGTGGGCCCGCAACGCGGTGCACTCCGCGCTATGGCTGGTGCTGACCATGCTCTGCCTGGGCGTGTTCTACGTGCTTCAGGCCGGACCGTTCATCGGCATGGTGCAGATCATCGTCTACACCGGCGCGATCATGATGCTCTTCCTCTTCGTGCTGATGCTGGTCGGCCGGGACGCCTCCGACTCGCTGATCGAGACGTTGCGCGGGCAGCGGATCGCCGCGGTGGTGCTGGGTCTCGGCTTCGCCGGCCTGATCGGCACCGGTCTGCACCGGGCGCTCGGCGGGACCGCCGGAGTGGGCCTGGAACAGGCCAACGCCGAGGGGAACGTGCAGGGCATCGCGCGGCTGCTCTTCACCAAGTACGTCTTCGCCTTCGAGCTGACCTCGGCGCTGCTGATCACGGCGGCCGTCGGCGCGATGGTGCTGGCGCACATCGAGCGGCGCCGGGAGGACCGGATGGACCAGGTCGCCACCATGAAGGCCCGGTTCCGCCCCGGCAACTACCCGGGTCCGAAGCCCGGCCCCGGTGTCTTCGCCACCTCGTCCTCGGTGGCCACCCCGGCCCGCCTGCCCGACGGCCGGCTGACCGAGCGCAGCACCCCGGAGATCCTGCCGGTGCGGGAGATGACCGCCGAGGAAACCTCCCTGAAGGGGACTGACAAATGACCCCCGACTACTACCTCATCCTCGCGGCGGTGCTCTTCACCATCGGCGCCGTCGGCGTGCTGGTTCGGCGTAACGCGATCGTGCTGTTCATGTGCGTCGAGCTGATGCTCAACGCGGCGAACCTGACGCTGGTCACCTTCAGCCGGATCAACGGTGACCTCAACGGCCAGATCATGGCGTTCTTCGTGATGGTGGTGGCCGCGGCCGAGGTCGTGATCGGGCTCGCCATCATCATGTCGATCTTCCGGACCCGGCGCTCGGCGAGCGTCGACGACGCCAACCTGCTGAAGTACTAAAGGGGCCCTGCGGTGGATCACATTCTGACGTACGCCCAGGCAGAGCCGACCGGTGCCGTCACCTACGCGGCGGCCAGCGGTCTGCTGAGCAGCGTCTGGCTGCTGGTGGCGATTCCGCTGGTCAGCGCAGCCATCCTGCTGCTGCTCGGCCGGCGGGCGGACCGCTGGGGGCACTGGCTCGGGGTGGCCGCGATCGGCGTCGCGTTCGTGCTCGGGGTGGCCTCCTTCCTCCAGCTGCGCGGCCTGGAGAACAAGTCCGTCGAGCTGAGCCTCTGGGACTTCATCGCCGTCGGCAACCTGAGAGTGGACTTCGGGCTGCTCTTCGATCCGCTGGCCGCGGTCTTCGTCCTGCTGATCACCGGGGTGGGTTTCCTGATCCACCTCTACGCGGTCGAGTACATGGCGCACGACGAGGGCCGGCGGCGGTTCTTCGCGTACTTCAACCTGTTCGTCGCCGCGATGCTGCTGCTGGTGCTCGGCAACAACTACGTGATGCTCTACTTCGGCTGGGAGGGCGTCGGTCTGGCGTCGTACCTGCTGATTTCCTTCTGGTACGGGCGGCCGAGCGCTGCCACCGCCGGCAAGAAGGCGTTCCTGATGAACCGGGTCGGTGACGCCGGCCTGGCGATCGGCATCTTCAT
This sequence comes from Micromonospora sp. KC213, assembly GCF_004348325.1. Classification (GTDB taxonomy): domain Bacteria; phylum Actinomycetota; class Actinomycetes; order Mycobacteriales; family Micromonosporaceae; genus Micromonospora. Next base: position 43,441 of record NZ_SMKF01000006.1, read on the forward strand.
CATGTTCGCCACCCTCGGCACCACCCAGTACGACGAGGTCTTCACCGGCGTCGGCGGGCTGGCCGGCGGCACCGTGCTGGTGCTGGGCCTGCTGCTGCTGCTCGGCGCGTGCGGCAAGTCCGGCCAGTTCCCGCTCCAGGCGTGGCTGCCGGACGCGATGGAGGGCCCGACCCCGGTGTCGGCGCTCATCCACGCCGCCACCATGGTCACCGCCGGCGTCTACCTGATCGCCCGCTCGAACCCGATCTTCTCGGCCAACGCCACGCTCCAGCTCGTGGTGGTCAGTGTCGGCGCGGTCACCCTGCTGATGGGCTGCCTCATCGGCGCGGCCAAGGACGACATCAAGCGGGTGCTGGCCTGGTCGACGGTGAGCCAGATCGGCTACATGTTCCTCGGCGTCGGTCTGGGCGGCGGGGCGTACGCGCTGGCCATCGTGCACCTGCTGGCGCACGGCTTCTTCAAGGCCAACATGTTCCTCGGCGCCGGCTCGGTCATGCACGGCATGAACGACCAGGTGGACATCCGCCGCTTCGGCGGCCTGTCGAAGTACATGAAGGTCACCTGGATCACCTTCATGATGGGCTGGCTGGCCATCATCGGCATGTTCCCCTTCTCCGGCTTCTTCTCCAAGGAGCCGATCATCGTGGCCGCGTTCGAGCGGGAGGGCTGGACGGCCTGGCTGTTCGGCGGCGCGGCGCTGCTCGGTGCGGGGCTGACCGCCTTCTACATGACCCGGCTGTTCGTGCTCACCTTCCACGGACCGAAGCGGTGGACCGAGGACATCGAGCACCCGCACGAGTCGCCGAAGCTGATGACGATCCCGCTGATCCTGCTGGCGATCGGGTCGGTCGGTGCCGGTTTCCTGCTCGCCACGTCGGTGCCGGACTGGTTGACCGCCACCGCCGGCCTGGGTGGCCAGACGGAGGGGCACGAGGCCGTCCTGTCGCACGTCGTGATCACCGTGCTCTCGCTGCTGGTCACGGTGCTCGGCGCGGGGCTGGCCTGGATGCTGTTCCGGGCCGGTACGGCCACCGAGCCGCAGCCGGCCGGGGTGCTGGTCACCGCCGCCCGGCGCAACCTGTACACCGACGCCTTCAACGAGGCGGTCTTCGAGAAGCCCGGTATCTTCCTCACCCGGGCGCTGGTCTTCCTGGACAACCGGGGCGTCGACGGGCTGGTCAACGGCCTGGCGGCGGCGGTCGGTGGCGGCTCCGGCCGGCTCCGCCGGCTACAGACCGGCTTCGTCCGGTCGTACGCGACGTCCATCCTCACCGGCGCGCTGCTGGTGGTGGCGGCGTTCCTGGCCGTACAGGCGGGGTGGTTGGCGTGATCGACCTTCAGGCGGCCGTCGTCGGCGGACCGCGCAGTGACGACGGAGGTAAGGCCGAATAATGTCCGACTTCCCGTTCCTCTCGGTGCTCACCGTGGCGCCGCTGGTCGGTGCGCTGGTGGTGGTCCTGCTGCCCCGGCGGCGGCCCGAGCTGGCCAAGCAGGTGGCGCTCGGCTGGTCACTGCTGGTGCTGGCGCTCTCCGTGGTCATGTGGGTGTCGTTCCAGGTCGACGGCGACCGGTTGCAGTTCCGTGAGTCGTACCCGTGGATCCCGACCTGGGGGGTCAACTTCACCTTCGCCGCGGACGGCATCGCGCTGGTCATGTTGATGCTGATCGCGGTGCTGGTGCCGCTGGTGATCCTGGCGTCCTGGCACGACGCCGAGTCCTCGAAGCGGTCGGTGCCGGTCTACTTCGCCCTGCTGCTCGTCCTCGAGTGCACGATGATCGGCGTCTTCGCCGCCGCCGACGTCTTCCTGTTCTACGTGTTCTTCGAGGTCATGCTGGTGCCGATGTACTTCCTGATCGGCAGCTACGGCGGCCACCAGCGGCAGTACGCGGCGGTGAAGTTCTTCCTCTACTCGCTCGTCGGCGGTCTGTTCATGCTGGCCGCGGTGGTCGGCCTCTGGGTGGTCGGCGGGAAGACCCTCGACTGGCAGACGCTGACCCAGGTGGACATCTCCACCGGCACCGAGCGTTGGCTGTTCCTCGGCTTCTTCCTCGCCTTCGCCATCAAGGCGCCGTTCTTCCCCTTCCACACCTGGCTGCCGGACGCCGGTGGGGCCGCCCCGGCGGGCGCCGCCGCACTGCTGGTCGGGGTGCTGGACAAGGTCGGCACCTTCGGCATCCTGCGGTACTGCCTGCCGCTGTTCCCCGAGGCGTCGAAGTGGTTCGCGCCGTGGGCGCTGGCGCTGGGCCTGATCGGCATCATCTACGCGGCGTTGCTGGCGGTGGGGCAGTCCGACCTGAAGCGGCTGGTGTCGTACACCTCGATCGCCCACTTCGGTTTCATCGGGGTCGGTATCTTCGCCTTCACCACCCAGGCCGGCACCGGCGCGGTGCTCTACATGCTCAACCACGGGCTCGCCACCGGCCTGCTGTTCCTGGTGGTGGGGATGCTGATCGCCCGCCGGGGATCGGCGCTGATCAAGGACTTCGGCGGCGCGGGCAAGCTGATGCCGCTGCTGGCCGGGGTGCTCTTCTTCGCCGGCCTGGCCTCCCTGGCCCTGCCCGGCACGGCACCGTTCGTCTCCGAGTTCCTGGTGCTGATCGGCACGTTCACGGTGAACAAGCCGGTCGCGGTGATCGCCACCCTGGGCATCATCCTGGCCGCCGCGTACGTGCTGTGGATGGTACAGCGCACCACGCAGGGCACCCTCAACCCGGAGCTGACCGGCATCGAGGCGATGCGCCGCGACCTGAGCCTGCGGGAGAAGGTCGTGGTCGCCCCGCTGATCGCCCTGGTCCTGCTGCTCGGCTTCTACCCGAAGCCGGTCACCGATGTCATCAACCCCGCCGTCCAGGCGACCATGCAGGACGTCGGCAAGACCGATCCCGCCCCTGAGGTCGGCAGCGTCCAGGAGGCTAGCCGGTGAGCGCGAGGAGTGAACGAGCGCAGCGAGTGAGCCCCGCAGTCGCGAACGAAAGGTCAGACCAGTGACCGAGCTGAAACTGCCGTCGATCGACTACGCGGCGCTCTCCCCGATCCTGATCATGCTGGGCGTGGCTCTGCTCGGGGTGCTGGTCGAGGCCTTCGTGCCGCGCCGCCACCGGCACCTGACGCAGCTCTCACTCGCCCTGGTGGCGGTGCTCGGCGCACTGGTGATGGTGGTGTTCAACGCCGACGAGCGGCTGGTCACCATCGGTGGCGCGATCGCCGTCGACGGTCCGACGCTGTTCCTCCAGGGCGCCATCCTGGTGCTCGCCGCCATGGCGCTGCTGCTGATCGGGGAGCGCTCGGTGGAACGCGGCGGGGCGTTCGTCGCCCAGGCCGCGGTGACCGCCGAGTCGGACGACGACCGGCGGCAGGCCGAGGGGAGCAACGGTGCGACCGAGGTCTACCCGCTGACCACCTTCGCCGTCGGCGGCATGCTGATCTTCGTGGCGGCGAACGACCTGCTGACCATGTTCATCGCGCTCGAGGTCTTCTCGCTGCCGCTCTACCTGCTCTGCGCGCTGGCCCGCCGTCGGCGGCTGCTGAGCCAGGAGGCGGCGATGAAGTACTTCCTGCTCGGCGCGTACGCCTCGGCGTTCTTCCTGTTCGGTGTGGCGCTGGTCTACGGCTTCACCGCCGGAATGCCGGACCGGGCGGCGGGCGTCGACTTCGCCACCGTGCACGCGGCGGTGAAGGATTCGCCGGCCAGCCCGGTGCTGCTCTTCGCCGGCATGGCGCTGCTCGCCATCGGCCTGCTGTTCAAGGCCGCCGCCGCGCCGTTCCACGTCTGGACGCCGGACGTCTACCAGGGCGCCCCGACGCCGGTCACCGCCTTCATGGCGGCCTGCACCAAGGTCGCCGCCTTCGGGGCCCTGCTGCGGGTGTTCCACGTGGCGTTCGCGGACGCCGCCTGGGACTTCACCCCGATCCTCGGCGTGGTGGCGGTGCTGACCATGCTGGTCGGCGCGGTGCTGGCGGTGACCCAGACCGACATCAAACGGCTGCTGGCGTACTCGTCGATCGCCAACGCCGGCTACCTGCTGGTAGGTGTGCTCGCGCCCACCGGCGCGGGCGTCGCGGGCACGATGTTCTACCTGGCCGCGTACGGGTTCTCGGTGCTGGCCGCGTTCGCCGTGGTGACCCTGGTCCGGGACGCGGACGGCGAGGCCACCCACCTGTCCCGCTGGGCCGGGCTGGGTCGCCGCTCGCCGTTCTACGCCGGCGTCTTCACCTTCATCCTGCTGGCCTTCGCCGGTATCCCGCTGACCAGTGGCTTCATGGGCAAGTTCGCGGTCTTCGGTCCCGCCCTGGAGAGCGGTCAGGCGTGGCTGGTGGTGGCCGGTGTGCTGACCAGCATGGTGCTGGCGTTCCCGTACCTGCGGGTCGTGGTGATGATGTGGCTGTCCGAGCCGGGGGACAGCACCCCGACGGTCACCGTGCCGGGTGGGCTGACCGCCACCGCGCTCATGATCGGCGTGGCGGCCACCCTGGTGCTCGGGGTGCTTCCCGCGCCGCTGCTCGATCTGGCGACAGACGCCGCGACGTTCGTCAGGTGAACCGTCGTTCCTCGGATCCGGGGCCGGTGCGCGGTGGCGCACCGGCCCCGGGCCGTATCCCCGCCCCGGAGCAGGTCGAACGGGTGTGGCATGGTTGAGGGCGTGGTGAATCCGGCTGGCGAGCGTTCAGAGGCGGTCGGTTCCGGCGGTCGTCGGGGCCGGGCGGGCACGGGCCAGATCGGCGCGCTCGGCGTTCATCTCGCCGACCCGCACGTCGAGTCGTCCGTGCTGGGTCTGCTCGACTCCGTCGAGACCGAGCTGCGGGCCAGCGTGGCCAGCGCCGATCCGTTCGTCACCGAGGCGGCGCGGCATCTGGTGGAGGCCGGCGGGAAGCGATTCCGGCCGCTGCTGGTGGCACTGGGCGCCCAGTTCGGTGACGCGGGGGCCCCGCAGGTGATCCCGGCCGCGGTGGTGATGGAACTCACCCACCTGGCGACGCTCTACCACGACGACGTGATGGACGAGGCAGCCGTCCGGCGCGGTGCGCCGAGCGCCAACTCCCGCTGGACGAACTCGGTGGCCATCCTGGTGGGCGACTACCTTTTCGCCCGGGCCGCAGACATCGCCGCCGACCTCGGCCCCGAGGCGGTCCGGCTGCAGGCGCGCACGTTCGCCCGGCTGGTCCACGGCCAGATCGCCGAGACCGTCGGCCCTCGCGCCGGCGAGGACCCGATCGCCCACTACCTGAACGTGATCGCGGAGAAGACCGGCTCGCTGATCGCCACCTCGGCCCGCTTCGGTGGCATGTTCGGCGGCGCGTCGGTCGCGCACACCGAGGCTCTGGCAGGCTACGGCGAGACCATCGGGGTGGCCTTCCAGCTCTCCGACGACCTGCTCGACATCGCCAGCGAGTCGCGGCAGTCGGGCAAGACACCCGGGACGGACCTGCGCGAGGGCGTGCCGACCCTGCCGGTGCTCTACGCCCGGGCCGCCGACGACTCGGATGCCGCCTCGGTGCGGCTGCGGGAGATCCTGGCCACCGGCCCGCTGGTCGACGACGCGCTGCACGCCGAGGCGCTCGGCCTGCTGCGCGAGTCGCCGGCGCTCAAGCGGGCCCGGGAGACGGTACGCAGCTACGCCGAGGGCGCTCGGGCGCAACTCGCCCCACTGCCGGACAGCCCGGCCCGCCGGGCCCTCGAATCGCTCTGCGACCACATCGCCGACCGCACCGGCTGACCGCCCCCGGCGCGCGGCTTGGCCGGACGCGGGCTCAGCGGGCGAGGAGGCGGCTGCCGGTGAGCATGAAGGCGGCGGCGGCGAGCATGGCCGCGGCGGCGGCCAACCACATCATCGGGTAGCCGAAGGCGGCGGCGATGGTGCCCAGCCCGAGCGGGCCGAGGCAGCCGCCCGCGTACACCCCGGTCTGGGTGATCGAGGTGGCGGCGGCCGGAGCCTGCGGATGCAGCTTGACCACGGCGAAGTTCATCAGCCCGGGCCAGGCCCAGCCCAAACCGAAACCGAGCACCACGCCCACCACCAGCGGCACCGTGCCGGCCACCGCGAGCAGACCCAACCCGGCCGCGCCCACCACCAGCATTCCGGCGATCAGCGCGACGTGCCCCTCGGCACGCCGGTCGGCGAGCCAGCCCCCACCCACCCGGGCGGTCACGCAGACCGCGCTGCCCAGGGTGAGGGTCAGCCCGGCCAGCCCCGGCGCGAGACCACGTGCCACCGCAGAGTCGACCAGGAAGGTGCCCAGTGCGTTCGCGGCAGCCGCCGCGAGGGTCGCCGCCACCCCCACCACCACGAGCGCCGCGGTGGCCCGCCCGCCGCGCGCCGACGCGGCGCGCCGTTTCGGCCCGGCGTCGCCCGGGGGTACGGCGGGCAGGGTGGCCAGCGCGGCGACCGAAGCGGCCACAAACGCCCAACGCCACCCGGCGGTGAGTGCGATGGCGGGTACCGCCGCGCCGGCCAGCAGGGTGGAAGCGGGGATCGCGGCCTGTTTCACGCCGAAGGAGAGCCCCTGCCGGCGGGCCGGGACGTGCCGGGCCAGCGCCGCGTTGCTGGCGAGTTGACCGAGCGCGTTCGCCGCCGCGCTCAACCCCAGCAGGACCACCAGCACCGGGTACGAGCGGGCCAACGTCGCGATGGCGAGCAGGCAGGCAGCGGCGAGCAGGATGCCGGCGCGGGCCACCGTGACCGGCCCGTACCGCTCGACGAGACGCCCCGACGGGACCGAGGCCAGCGCGCTGACGCCGAAGTACACCGCGACGGCCAACCCCAGCCCGGCCGGGGAGAAATGGAGGTCGTCGCCCATCTGCACGGCCAGACCACCGACCAGGAACACCGGCAGCACGCAGGCGATGGTGGTGGCGACGGCGCCGGCACCGGCGCGCAGCGGGCGTACCTCGGGCCGGTGCGTGGATGAGGTGAGGTCGGTGTCGGTCATGGTGCGGCCAACGTACGTGAGTCTGCTTTCCGACCGCCCGACGTGGCGCAGCGATACCCGTCACGTACACGCTGGTCTGGCATTCTCGACCCGAACGGGCGTTCCGTCCCTGGGCGTTTTTTCATATGGTGTAAGTCCCCGGCTGCGGAGGTGGTTGTGCGCGACCCCCTGGCGGAGCCTTCGGATCTCATCCGGAGCGTCTCCCGCGCCCTGCGCGTGCTCGAGTCGGTCGGCCGCGCCCCGAAGGGGCTGACCGTCAAGCAGATCGCCCGGCGGTGCGAGCTGACCGTCGCCACCACCTACCACCTGGTCCGCACTCTGGCGTACGAGGGTTACGTGATTCGCCGGGAGGACGGCACCTACATCGTCGGGCTGGAGGTCGCCGACCGGTACCGGGAGCTGGTAACCGCTTTCCGAGGGCCGCCGGCGGTCGGGGAGACGCTGCGCCGAGCCGCCGCCGACACCGGCTGGAGCCACTACCTCGGCCGCTTCGTGGGCGGGCAGGTGGCGGTCACCGCGGTCGCCGAGGGCGTCCGCTCGCCGCACCTGGAGGAGCTGGTGCCCGGCTTCGACGAGGGCGCGCACGCGACCGCGCTCGGCAAGAGCCTGCTCGCCACGCTCACCCCCGACCAGCGTTTCCGCTACCTGCGCGAGTACGGCATGCGCCCGTTCACGACCGCCACCCTGACCACGGTGGAGGCGTTCGAGGCGGACCTGGCCGCCGGGGAACGCCGTGGCATGCAGTTGGAGCTGGGGCAGTTCCGGCAGGGGGTGGCCTGCGCGGCGGTGCTGGTCGCCCCGGACAAGGACATCGAACGTCGGGTGGCGCTGGCCTGCGCGCTGCCGGCCAGCGAGATGATGACCTCCGCCCGGGTGGTACGGGCCAAGCTGCTGACCGTCGCCCGGTCCCTCGCCGACATCATCACCGCCGACACCTGACCTCCCGCCCGGCCCGGCCGATCACCGACACGCCGACGGGCCCCGTCCCGGGCGGAGAGCGGGGCCCGTCGGCCGGTGGCCGGGGTAGGCCACCGGAGGGGAACGTCAGCTGCCGATCGGGCCGCCGTCCAGCCGCCAGGCGACCACCACACCCGGCTTGGCGTAGTCACCGTCCGGCCAGGTCGACGCCGGCTTTTCCACGCTCGCCCCGGTCAGCTCACCGGGGTGCTGCACCGCCACGAAGACCGAACGGTTGTCCTCGGTGATGAACGGGCCGCAGGTCTCCGCACCGACCGGCACGGTCAGGAACTGCTTGAGGTGGCCCCGCTCCGGGCCCTCCACGGGGGTGGCGAAGAGACCGTCGTTGCTGCCCAGCGCGTTGCCGTCGGTGGAGATCCACAGGTTTCCGGCGGCGTCGAAGGCCACGTTGTCCGGGCAGGAGATCGGCGACACCTTCGTCTTGTCGTACCCGGCGAAGTAGGTCGACGGGTCGGTCGGGTCGCCGGCGACAATCGGCAGCGACCAGGCGAAGGTCTCCGCCGTGTTGTCGGCGCGGTCCTCGACCAGCTCCAGGATCTGGCCGTGCTTGTTGAGGTTGCGCGGGTTGGCCTCGTCGGCCGGTGCCTTCCCGGGCTTGCCCCGGTCGGTGTTGTTGGTCAGCGCCACGTACACCTTGCCGGTGAGCAGGCTCGCCTCGACGTCCTCCGGCCGGTCCATCTTGGTCGCGCCGACCTTGTCGGCGGCCAGCCGGGTGAAGGTGAGCACGTCGGCGGCGGTCATCCCGTCGACGTACGAGCGGGTGCCGCTGACCAGCCTGATCCACCGCCCCCGGCCGTTGAACGCGCCGTCGGCGGGGAGCTTGCCGGAACCGTCGATCTCGGCGGCGCTGGTCTGCTCGATCTTCGCCACGTAGAGGGTGCCGGACTCCAGCAGCGTCAGGTTGTGCTTGCGGGCCACCCACGAGTCACCCGGCATGAACTTCTTGTCCGAGACGAACTTGTACAGGTAGTCGAAGCGCTCGTCGTCGCCCATGTAGGCGACCACCTGACCGTTGCGCGCCACGATCACGTTGGCGCCCTCGTGCTTGAACCGGCCCAGCGCGGTGTGCTTGCGCGGGCGGCTCTCCGGGTCGAACGGGTCGATCTCCACGATCCAGCCGAAGCGGTTCGCCTCGTTCGGGTGCTTCGCCAGGTCGAACCGCTCGTCGGCCCGCTCCCACCTGCGGCTGCCGCTCGGGTACCGGGCGGTGGTGGTGATGCCGTACCGGGCGAGCTTCGGCTTGACCTCCTCCGGCACGGCGTCGCCGCCGACGAAGTACTGGTTGAAGTTCTCCTCGCCGGAGAGCACCGTGCCCCACGGGGTGACCCCGCCGGCGCAGTTGTTCAGCGTGCCGACGACCGTACGGCCCTTCGGGTCGGCGGCGGTACGCAACCAGGCCGACCCGGCGGCCGGTCCGGTCAGGTCGAACTTCGTGGCCAGCGCGGTCACCCGCCGGTTGTACGGACGGCGGCCCTGGGTGACTGGACGCCACTGCCCGGTGCCGTCGACCCGCTCCAGCTCCACCACGGACATGCCGTGCGCGGCCATGGTCACCCGCAACTGCTCCACCGTGAGCGCGTCCATGCTGGTGAAGCCGGGGAACATCAGATCCTCGTTGGTGTACTCGTGGTTCACCACGAGCAGCGCCCGCCGGCCACGCCGGTCCAGCGGCAGCACCCCGACGAAGTCGTTGTTGTAGCCGAACTGCTTGGCCTGGGCGGCGGCGGTCTGGTTGCGCAGGTCGAACCGGGGGGCACCGGGGACGACCGGGTCACCCCAGCGGATGACCACCGAGTGGTCGTACCCGTTCGGCACGACCAGGGTGTCGAGCTTGTTCGGCGGGATCGGTTTGAAGGTGAGTGCTCCGGTGCCGGCGGGCGGACGGGGGCGGCGGAAGCCGGTCACCTCGGCGGCGGCGGGCGCGGCGGCGGCCGGAACCGATCCGCCGGTGGCGCCGGCGGCGGTGCCGAAGCCGAGGACCAGGGCACCGACGGCCCCGGCGGACAGCACGCCGCGCCGGTTCACCTCGGCGGAGACGATGTCGCCGAAGTACGCGTTGTCGGAGGTGTTGGGCACGGGGTGGTCGCAGGCGTTGCCGCACCGGTACAGGCAGGTCATCGCATCGCGGCTGCCGTGCCGGGGGGTGCCCAGCAGCGGGAGCAGCCGGGGACGGTCGCTCATCGGGGAAGCCTCCTGGAAGCAGGTTCACTGGCACGGCCGGAACAGCGGGTGGACGTGCGTACCGGCCGGAGGCTGCCAGGGCGCGGTGAGCGGGCCTCGGCGCGAGTGTGAACCTCATGTGAACAGCGGGAGCGGATGAACCGATCGGTGGGGTCGCGCGTATCCACAAGCGGACCCCACACCGTCCGACCCGGCGCGCAGAGCGAGGTGATCACCGTCAGCGACCACGATGCCCAACTGCTGCGCGCGTTGCACGACGAGCATGCCGAGGCGCTGTACGCGCACGCGCTCCGCCTGGTCAACGGCGACCGGACCCGGGCGGAGGATCTGGTGCAGGAAACCCTGTTGCGGGCCTGGCGCCATCCGGAGTCGCTGGACCCGCGTCGCGGTTCGGTCCGCGCGTGGCTGTTCACCACCGCCCGGAACCTGGCGATCGACGCGTGGCGGCGCCGGTCCACCCGGGTGGGTGAGGTGTTCACCGAGGAACTGCCCGAGCCGCCCGAGACGGTCGACGAGGCCGAGCGCGCGGTGGAGGCGTGGACCGTCGCCGAGGCGCTGAACCGGCTCAGCCCGACCCACCGCGAGGTGCTCGTCGAGTGCTTCTACCAGGGGCGTTCGGTGTCCGAGGCGGCTGCCCGGCTGGGCGTGCCGGCGGGGACCGTCAAGTCCCGCACCCACTACGCACTGCGTTCACTACGGCTGGTCCTGGCTGAGATGGGGGTGACCGGATGACCCGCTGCGAGTTCGCGTTCGACGACGGCGCGTACGTTCTGGGCGCTCTCGCCCCGGCGGACCGGGCGGCCTACGAGCGTCACCTCGCCGGCTGTTTCGAGTGCCGGGAGGCGGTCGCCGAGATCGCCGTGCTGCCCGGGCTGCTGGGGCGGCTCGACCCGACCGACCTGGCGGAGTTCCTGCCTCCGCCGCCGGAGATCGACCGGGTGCCCGACCTGCTCGCCGTGGCGCGCAGGCGCCGCCGCCGGGAACGCTCCGCCAGCCGGCTGAGGTACGCGCTGACCGCGCTGGTCGCCGCCGGGTTCGCGGTGGTGGTGGGTTTCGGCGGGGCCACCGTGCTGCGTCCGGCCCCTGGTCCGACGCCGACGCCGACCGTGCAGGCGATCCGCATGGTCTCCATGGCGCCGGTGTCGGCGAAGACTCCCGCGGTGCACGCGGAAATCGGGCTGACCGGCAAGAAGTGGGGCACCGAGATCACCATGCACTGCGGGTACGACGCCACGGCCGGCTACGGCAAGGCCTACACCTTCCGGCTGGTGGCGTACGGCCCGGACGACGCCACCGAACAGATCGCCTCCTGGCTGGCGGGCCCCGGCGACGACGTCCGCCTCACCGGCGCGACCCGGTTCACCGACGCGGAGCTGGTCCGGCTGGAGTTGATCCGCGCCGACGGCACCACCGTCCTGGACTACGAGGTGCGCTGAGCGTCGCCCCCGGCCGGTCCCGGCCGGCTCGGGGCGCGCCGGTGGGTCAACCGGCGGCGACCGGCGCCGGGGCGCGGGCGGCGATCCGGTTGCGGCGCCCCTGCCGCAGCAGGTCCACCGTGAAGATCATCAGCGCCGCCCAGACCAGGACGAAACCGGCCAGCCGGGCCGGTGGCAGTGGCTCGTGGAACAGCAGCACACCGCAGCCGAGCTGGAGGATCGGGGCGAGGTACTGGAGCATGCCCAGCCCGGTCAGCGGCAACCGGTTGGCCGCCCCGGCGAAGAGCAGCAGCGGGACGGCGGTCACCGCGCCGGCCAGCGCCAGCAGCACGGTGTGCCCGGCCGAGACGTGGCCGAAGGTGGACCCGCCCCGGGCCGCCAGCCAGCCCAGGTACGCCAGGGCGGGCAGTGCCAGCACCGCGGACTCGACGAAGAACCCTTCCGCGGCGGGCAGTCCGAGCCGCTTCTTGACCAGCCCGTACCCGGCGAAGGTGAACGCCAGGGTCAGCGCCAGGTACGGCAGCCGGCCGTAGTCGACGGTGAGTACCGCCACCGCGAGCGCGCCGACGCCCAGGGCCACCCACTGCGCCGGGCGCAGCCGCTCGCGGAGCACGAAGACGCCGAGCAGCACCACGACCAGCGGGTTGATGAAGTAGCCCAGGGCGGTCTCCACCACCCGGTCGGAGTTCACCCCGTAGATGTAGGCGGTCCAGTTGACCGCAATCAGCGCCGCCGCCGTACCGACCCCGGCCAGCGTCCGGGGCCGGCGGACCAGCGCCCGCAGGAAGCCGACGTTGCGCATGGCGGCCAGCACCAGCGCGACGAAGAGCACCGACCAGACGATCCGGTGGGCCAGGATCTCCACCGGGCCGGCGGGGCGCAGCAGCTTCAGGTAGACCGGAAAGAAACCCCAGGTCAGGTACGCCCCGAAGCCGTAGAGGTAACCGAGTCGCGTCTGGTTCACGCCTCCACCGTAAGGCCCGGTGAGCCGATCGGATCCTTTCCGGTGACCTCGTTCACCACTCGCCAGTTCCACTGCGCCTGGTGCACCGGCCGCGCCGGGCCGGTGGGGTTTCTCCACCGGCCCGGGTGACCGTGGCATTCGCTCATCGGTCGGCGGTGCGGCTTCGGATCACCAGCAGCACCAGCCGCACCAGCGCGATAGCGCCACCCCAACCGAAGATGATCAGCGGGAGGGCGAGGGGGGCGCGCTGCCCTGCCACCAGCCACACCACCAGCGCCACCGATGCCGCCACCATCAGGGCCAGGTAGGACAACTGCACTGCCGGCCGTCGTATGGGTACCGATGCCGCCGCCGTCCAGACGATCGCGACGAACAGGCAGGCCAGTGCGATACCCGTGATCACCATGGGCTACCTCTCGGTTACTGACTGCTGTAGTCGGGGTCGCCGGTCAGGTTACGGTCGACGCAGAAGTGGACCCTGGACGGGTTGACGTGCGGATCGGCCGGCGGCAGCGCCGTGATGTCCCACGGGTTGCCACTCTTGTTGGTCGTGGCTCCGCAGGGGCCGTACGGGTTCTGCCACAGGGGGGAGTCGACGTTGGGGTCCGGCACTCGGCTGAAGGCGGCGAAGTCCCCTGTCCATAGCGGTGCCGCGCTGGTTCGGGCGGCACCGTCGGCGTTGATTGCTTTGCCGTCGGCGTAGAGGTACTGACTGGGCATCAGGCTGGCCCGCAGGATCGGTCGGTCGCTGTTCTTCCGGAGTGAACCGTCGGCGCAGTAGCGGAAGTTCAGCTCCTGCCAAATCGGCGGGGACTGGCCAAAGATCGACCCGGTCGTCCCGTCCTTGAAGAACAGGTTGTAGATGTTCTCCACGAGGACGTCCACCTCGGGCGGTACCCGCGAGTCGCCCCTCACGCGAGAGCTCCACGTACGGTAGTTGGCCGACACCGAGGTGCCCAACGCCGGCCGATACCCGATCGATCCGCCGGCGGTGAACAAGGCGGCGACGCAGTTGCCGTCGGTGGTGGGATTGCCATTGAGGTCGGTCACTGTCGGCTTCTTGCCCGCGAAGGAGTACGCCCGCCCCGGCAGGACTCCGTCCTTCTGCGGCTCTGCTAGCCGGACGACACCATCATGGGTGTTGAGGTCCGGTAGCCGGTACGACAGGTCGGGCAGCGGGACGCCGTAGTCCGCGTTGATCGCCCGGAACGTCTCCAGGACGAAGTCCGGCAGGTGGGTGTCCGCGGTCCGGTGGCTGTAGGCGACCGACTCGCTGCCCTGCACGATCTTACCGTCGGCGGTCTTGACGAACGATACCTGCGCCTGAGCGCGGATCTTGAAGCTCGCGTCGTCGGTCTGGAAGTGCGCCGGCATACTGTCGGTGGTCGGTCGTTGGGTGTACTTGTTCGCAAAGTTGATCCACGCCGCCACGGACGAACCAGCCGGGTGGGAAGTGGCACTGGTACCCGAGGCAATCACCCAGTTCTGCCAGGTTTGCATTGCGTTGCGCAGCTTCGGGGTAACGCAGGTCGCGTTTCCGCTACCAGTGCACACGGGCATCCGGGTGAGTGGCAGCGACATCTGCATCGCCCAGTCGTAAAGCGACTGATGCGAGGCGAGCGGAGTGTCCGCCCAGGAGGTCGGTGCAGTTGTGTTGATGTCCTGGTTCTCGTCAAAGTAAGCCACGGCGTCCACGGTCTTCTCCTGGTACGTGCCGGAAATCGGCACGACCGCAATCGCGTCCCAGGCGACGGGCTCGTCTCCGGTGCCACCGTCAATGAGGTTACTCAAAGTCACCTCGGGTGGCGCGTTGAACAGGAACGCGCCCAGCGACACCCACCGGTTCGTCGCGCTGTCCTGGCTGACCATACGGGACCGGACGCCTCTGGCGGTCTTGATGTCGTAACGTACCCGTGCCTGGGCGCCGGTGTTCGGCACATGGACCAGGATCTGGGCCGGACCGTTGACTGCGCTGCTGAGCGTCCACTTGCCGGTGACCCCGAAGGGAGTGCCCTGGCCGTCTGGGGTGTGCGTGAAGCTGTACCAGATGTGTCCGCCGAATCCGACGCCGCGCTGGTGGAAGTCAACCTTCGAGCGGAACATGCCGGCGCCGTCCCGGTTGAAAATCAGGCCGAACGTGCCGGCCGAGGCGGGACGGGTACAGGCCGACCCGTCGTTGAGGCGGCGGATCGAGGGCACCGAGTCTGCCAAATTGTCGATCACCTTGGCGCCGGCCGGAAGCCCGGCGGTGGAGCAGTTGGGCTCGTCGTTCGTGCCGTCTGGCTGTTCCGGGTACGTGGTGTCGAAGCGCAGCAGCTCGTTGCCGCAGTAGCCGGAGGAGCAGTCCCGGTAGTTGGCGATCGACGAGTGCCACCAGCAGTGCAGGTCGTACTTGCCTGCAGCATTCTTGCTCAGGCATGGGCCGGCCGGTTCACCCACCACGGAGGGGTCGTCGGGGGTGACACTGTGGTTGATGTCGCACTTGTTCTCCTGGGGGAAGCAGAAGAAGCCCCGGGGCGGCTGCGCCGCCCGGCGGTCGAGTGCGGTCACCCACCATGCCGGTCGGAAGCCCGGTCCGTCGACGGTTGAGATCGAGTACGCGGCCCAACCGATCACCTTCTCCGGGTACGGCCAGTCCTGCGGGTGGGCGGCGTCGTGCGGGTCCTCGTTGAAGAACAGGCGACTCGGCGGGTACTTCGGGTTCGCCGGGTTGTTGTGCCACCCGAGACCCCAGTTACCCTGCGCGTCGGTGCAGGTCGGCCCGGGGTCGCAGCCGGAGGTGTTGCCGTTGGCGGCATTGGGCTGTAAGCCGGAGTTGTACGCCCAAACGGGCATGAACCAGCTCTCCAGCCACTTCGGGTCGAACCGGTCCTTGGGCAGCATCCCCTTTGCTTTGAGCAGGTTCCATTTGGACTGCAGGATGCGTAGGCCGCCGGCGATGTTGGCCGTGTAGTCCAGCGCCGCAGCGCGCTGCTGGGTCGTGCTGAGGATGACCTCATCGGGCTTCGGGTGCGCGGGCTTGCGCATGCCGTCGGTGATCTGGGTCAACCCGTACCCACAATCGCTGTCCGCGAAGTTGATGACCCAGTCGTCTCCTGCGTCGTTGTTGTAGGTGTCCCTTCCGTAGAAATTACCGATCAGTGAGTTGCCGGTGCTGCCCGACTTGACTTGGCCCGACGCCTGCCAGAGGTTCGACTCCTGCGCCAGGATGCCGAGGAAGATCTGCACTGGGACTCGGCCCCCGTCGGTCAGGGCCAACGGTGGGAACAGTTTCTGCGGTTGGTAGGACGGAAGCCCGGACCCCTTCCAATTCAACGGCCGAACCAGGTTGAGGTTGCCGACCACGGCTTGGTCCGCCGCCCACTCGACCTGCCGGGCGGTGGGCTGGTAGGTCTGCGTGCGGGCGTCGTTGCGGGCCACCGAGCACCATGCGTCGGTGTCAACCGGGTCGGTCGGTGAGGACGTGGAGGCGGCACGGGTACGTTGCGCATTGGCGGCCGGTGCCGCGTTGAGCGGGTGCGGGGCCGAGCCATCGGAAAGCAGCGGCGCCGGCCGCACGCCGGGCTGCACCGTGAACGACGCCTGACGGCCGGTGGTCAGCACACGGGTCGACAGGGTGAGCGTATCGGGGGTGCCCGAAGCCGAGGCATGAGGGTTGGTCATCGCGTCCACGTACGCCTTGGGCAGCGGGTCGGTGCCGGCACTGGGCTTGGGCCTAGACGAGTGCAAAATTGCCAGCCCACCGCCCGTGGACGGCTCCGACGTGGCGGGCACCTCGAGGCGTTTCGCCCCGGCTGGTAGGCGACCCGTGACGTTCGCCTCTCCGAGGACGAACGCCCGAAGCCCGGTGCCCGGCCTCAGATCGAGTCGGTCCACCGGACCGGAGGCCAGAGTCACTGGCCGGCCTGCTGCGGCCGTGTGCGCGAGGCGGCGCAGGGTGCTGGTACGGGTGCCGGGGTCGAGGTACACGAGGCCGCCCTCGCCATCGATGGTCAGCCGGAACGGAACAGACGAGGTCCGGGTGAGGGTGCGACGGCGACCCCTGGTGTCGATCGAGACCAGGCTTGCCCCGTTCGCGGCGACGATCCGGTCGGCCGGTGCGGGTACCGCCGAGGTGACCTGACCGGGTAGCTCGTGTGAGCGGACCACCTCGCCGGTAGACGCGTCGATTGCGATCAGACGGGTCGCGGGTGGTGCGCCAGACGGGTCCACTTCACCGCGGGCCTGGGTAATCACCGCCCGCTCCCCAGCACCGCAGCCTGGATCGAAGTAGGCGATTGAACCGCGGACCGGCAGTTTCGTGACAGCGCCAGTGGTGGTGTCGACGACCGCGGTAAATGCACCGCGGTCGAAGAGCTGATCACGGTTGGTGAAGCTGCGGGGGGCATAGACGACGACCGCCTTACGACCGGACTCGGTCAGGCAGACATTGCCGATCCAACGGTCGGTCTCGATGCCGGCCTCACGTAGTGTGGCGACGGTGCGCCAGGCGTAGCCGCTGGCCGCTGGCGCCATCAGTAGATGGAAGCCGGTGTCGTCTCCAGCGGTCGTCCAGGCGATGTCGGTCGACTTCTGCCAGTCCTCGCCGAGTGCCTCGGCCCGCTCCGCGGGAGTGACCTCCGACTCGGCGAGCGCCCTGGCCTCGGACGCGGGCGGTGTGACGACGGAAGCCGGGGTTATGGGCGGTACCGCGTGTGCGCCGGTTGGTGGCGCTCCCAGCAGGGAGGCGGTCGCCGCAAAGGCGGTCCACGCTCCGATGGCAGAGACGATGGCCCGTCGTTCCATGCGCATTCACCCTTTTTCGATTATTTCCTGCCGGCGTGAGCCTGCTTCGGTGCACGCAGAGAGAGATGACCGGCGCTCACTGTGAGGTGCCCGACAAGAATATCGGCGTAGGGCGATTGGTGTGACCCGACAAATGGGGCTTATTGCTTGCCGTCAACGGCCGTCCTGGCTCTTCGGTTCGAGCCGAGCAGCGCGGTCCCAACGGCTGTTGCGGTGACTGGTGACCCGTATGCCCGCCCCGGTGCAGTCGCCGCCCCGGTGCGCTCAGTCCCGGTCGAGGACCGCGCCCAGGATCCAGGTCACGATGCCGACGAAGAGCGCGCCGAGTACGGCGGCCGGCCAGAAGCCGTCCACGTGGAAGGGCAGCCCGGCCTCGCCGGCGATCCAGCTCGTGAGCAGGAACAGCAGGCCGTTGACGACCAGCGCGATCAGCCCCAGGGTCAGCAGGTACAGCCCGCAGCCCACGGTCTTGATGATCGGCTGGAGTACCGCGTTGACCACTCCGAAGATCACCGCGACCAGCAGCAGCGTGACGACCGTGTCGACCGCCGAGCTGGAATCCAGGGAGATGCCGGGGATGAGCAGCGTGGCCAACCAGAACGCGACGGCGGTGGCACCCAGCCGGATGAAAATGCCCTTCATGCAGGGATGGTGTCACGGGAGATCCACTGTGGGAACCCTCTGGGCAGGCCGCCGGCGGATGACCGCCGGCCTCAGCGCCGCCCCGGTCGGCCGATCAGCTGCGACTCGATCGCCGTGGGGGAGAGCAGCGCCCAGCGCAACGCCCGCCGGTTCACCACCGCCACCATGTCCGTGCGGATCCGGGTCAGCCACTCCGCCGACCCGCCCAACCCGAGCGCGGCCCCGGCCAGCGCCGCCTCCCGCGGGTCCAGCGGTTGCAGCACCGCCAGGTCCGCCCGGCCCAGGACGTCCACGTCGGCGGCGGTCAGCTCGTCGCGTACCACCAGGGTGGCCTGCCAGGCCGGCCCTGGCGTCGGTTCGGTCGGCGTCGCCCCCGCGTCCACCACCAGCAGCACCGGGCATATCGGTGAGCCGGGGCCACCGCCGACCGTGCGCCCCGGCGGCAGCACCGCGACGCCGCCACCGGTGCTGCCCACCCCTCGTACGAACGGCTCCCACACCCGTGGGCGGCCGGTCTGTACGGCCACCCGCGCGCCCAGCGCCATCGCCCGCAGGACCAGCAGCTGCGCCGCGCGGACCCCGCCGACGAGGACCAGCCGGGTGCCCTCGGCGCGGAACAGCCGCACGGTGACCGCACCGCCGTGCCGGTTGGCGCCGACCATCAGCCCGCCGCCCCCGATCGACAGTTCCAGCGGCTCAGGATCCGGACCGACGGCCACCGCAGCGCCGGCCACCGCGAGCGGCAGCGTGGCGGCCAGCCCGTCGAGCTGATCGCCGTCGAGTCGGCGTACCTCGCCCCCGGCGTCCGCGACGAGCCGAGCCAACGCCTGGGTGGCCAGGGCGAGTTCGTCGGGCGTCCAGGCGGCCAGCCGTACCGTCAGCTCCGCTGGCATCCCGGCGGTGTCGGCGCCGGTGCGCGGGCCGGCG
This sequence comes from Micromonospora sp. KC213, assembly GCF_004348325.1. GTDB lineage: Bacteria > Actinomycetota > Actinomycetes > Mycobacteriales > Micromonosporaceae > Micromonospora. Next base: position 62,282 of record NZ_SMKF01000006.1, read on the forward strand.
CAGAGCGCGACGCTGGTCGCGGTCGCCGGCAGCGCCAGTAGCCGGGTCACCAGCCGGCGGCCCAACTCGGCGTGCGGGTCGGGCCAGCGGCGCAGCCGGAAGCTGGCCTGGAGCAGCCCGCCGGCACAGACCACCTGCCAGGTCTCGCGGGTCGGCCAAGCGCCGTCGTGGTGGGCCAGTTCCCCGAGTACGCGCAGCGCGGCATGCTCACCGAGGAGTCGCCCCCCGGCCGGGCCGAGGCGTCGGACGATCCGGCGTACGGTGCCGGAGAGGGCTACCCGCAGTTCCTCGTCGCGCCAGCCGTCGACCCGCAACACCCGGACGGCGAGCAGCGCCCGCTCCTGCCCCGGCAGCCGGCCCCCGGTCAACTGCCGGTACGACGTGCCCGCGGTGCCGCCGGCCGTGACCGGCGCGGGGGCCGGCGCGGCGTGCAGCAGCAACTGGATCCGGACCGGCGGATGCTCGCCGTCGGCCGGCGGCAGCAGCGCGCTGGGCGTGGGCAGTGCCCGCCGGGCATCGCCCAGCAGGTCGCCGGGGTCGCCCAGTTCCAGCACCGCGGTCAGCCCGGTGGCGTCGTCGACCACGGCGGCCGGTTCCCCGGCCAGCTCCACCGGGCGTACGGCCGCGCCGGGGAGCACCAGGTCCAGCAGGGCATTCGGACCGCCGGCCGGCGGGGACACGTGCCGCCGGCCGGCGTACCCGGCGGCGGTGATCAGCCACTCGAACAGCCACCGGCCCCGCCAGCGCACCCAGGCGGTAACGACCATCAGACCGGCGGTCAGCAGGGCGAGCCCGACCAGCGCCGGACCCCGGCCGGACGCGGCGACGACCAGCGCCACCGCGAGCTGGGCGGCCACGATCTGACCGGCACGCACGGCGGTGCCGGACCGGCCCGCGCCGATCCACCGCCCCGGCACCGGCGGGCGGGAAACCACCCGGACCGGTTCTCCGGTCGTGCTCGCCGTCACCGTGCCTCCTCCGCACTCGACGTGCCAACCCGGCACCGCGCCTGCTCTGCCGCAGCGCGACGGGGGCGTGACCCATGGTAAGAGCCGGACCGGCTTCGCGTCGTCCACAGGGGAGCGCCGGGGGGTAGCACGACCGCTATCTGACCGCTACCGTCAGCGACGAGTTCGGCCGACCGCGGCCGCCGGGCCTGCTCCCGGCTCTTCAGGTCCACGATGGACAGGCCGACGGTTCGCCACAACCGGGAAGGCGAGGTGACGTCCAAGGTGTCGCAGACCCAGGCAGAAGCCGCGGTGATGCAGCAGACCGCCGCGAAGTTCGAGCAGGTGGACCAGTCGCTGCAGAGCATGCTCAGCGGCCTGATGGCCGAGCTGGAGGTGTTGCAGCAGGCATGGCGGGGCGCCGGTGGGCGCTCCTTCGAGCAGGTCAAGCAGCAGTGGTCGCAGGATCAGGCCGCGTTGCAGCGGGCACTGCGGGAGACCGCCTCGGCGATCCGCACCGCGGGCCAGCAGTACGACGTCTCGGACACCGAGGCCGCCGGCCGGATCGCCGGCACGAACCGGGGCGGCATCCAACTGCCGCTGTAACCACCGATCGAGGGGGAGGAACATCCGATGGACCACGGTGTCCTGGTCGTCAACTTCGCCGCGCTCCAACAGGCCGGCGCGGACATCCAGAAAGCGTTGAACACGCTCGACTCACAGCTCGGCCAACTGGAAAAGGACGCGGCCCCACTGGTGGCCACCTGGACCGGCGAGGCGCAGCAGGCGTACGAGCAGCGGCAGGCGCGGTGGCGCGCCGTCTCACAGGATCTCCAGGCGATGCTGCGCGACATCAAGTTCGCCGTCGACGACTCGGCGGTCGACTACCTCAACACCGAGAAGCGCAACACCGGCCTGTTCCAGTGAGCCCCACCCTCCGGTGAGTTCTGCCCCCCACCGGGCTGTGCGCTCCGGTGGAGCCTGCCCTGCGGTGGCGTCTGGCCTCCGCCGGGTCCGCCACGGCGGCTGCGCCGACCACCCTTCGGCGCGGCCGCCGTGGCGCAGGGCGCGGGTCAGGCGGGGCCGGCCGGGCGCCAGCCGCGCCGGGCCCCCCGGGGCAGCACCAGCGCCAGCAGCACCGCCGCCGCGACCGCGGCACCGGTGAACCCGGCCACCAGCAGCGCGCGTTCCCGGGCTGCCGCCCGCCGGGCCTGCTGGGCCAGCAGCGCCGGATCGGGCTGGTCCGCCGGCAACGCGGACGGCCCGCCCGGCGTCACCGCCGATCCCGGTCCGGTGTCGGTGACCGCCCGGTACGGGTTGAGCACGCCGGCGCCGTACTCGTCGCTCCGACTGTCGCCAGGTGCCGGATCGGCGGTGTCGAGGATGCGCTGCGCCACCTGCGCGGCGCTCAGGTCGGGCCGGTACTGCCGGACCAGGGCTGCCGTCGCCGCGACGAACGGTGCCGCGTAGCTGGTCCCCTCCGCCCGGTGGTGTCCCTGTCCCGGCGCGGCCATCAGCACGTCGCTGCCGGGGGCGACCAGATCGACGTACGGGCCGGTCTGGGAGAAGTCGGCCCGGGTGCCGTCCGGCCCGATCGCTCCCACCCCGAGCACTCCCTCATAGGCGGCCGGGTAGGGGCGTGGGTCACCGCTGCCGTGCAGGTTGCCGGCGGCGGCCACCACCACCACGTCCCGGCGCGACGCGTAGGCCACCGCCTCCCGAACGGCCGGGTCGTCGGCGTACAGCACCACGGAGAGGTTCAGCACGTCGGCACCCTGGTCCACCGCCCACCGGATCGCCCGGGCGAAGTCGGCGGCCCCGACCGTACGCCCCGACTCCCGCCCCTCGACCACCTGCTGCTCGCTGACCCGGACCGGTAGCACCCGGGCCTGCGGCGCGAGCCCGGCGAAGGCCACCCCGACGGCGGGGCCGGCCGCGATGATACTGGCGACTCCGGTGCCGTGGCCGGCGCAGTCCCGGCTGCCGTCGCCGCCCGGGTCGAGGAAGTCCGTCCCGTCGAGCACCCGACCGCCCAACTGTGGATGCCGGCGGTCGACGCCGGAGTCGATGACCGCGACGGTGATCCCCGCGCCGTCGGCCAGCGGCGCGAGACGCTCCGGGGCGTACCGCTGCTGGGCCCAGGGAACGGCGGCGACCGGGCGGGCCGGCGCGAGCGGGGTCGAGCAGAGGGGCGCGGCCACCCGGGCGGGCGCCGCCGCACCGGCCGGGGTGACCGACGACACGGCGAGGGTGGGCAGCCCGGTCAGCAGGACCGCCGCCAGAGCTGCGGACGCTGGTCGCGCACTGGGCCGATACATCGACCGCCTCCGTATCGTGTCGACGTCGGAACGGGATGTTAGCGCCCGGTGGACCGGCGGGTGGCCCGGCGTCGGTCGACCCGCCGTGATCTTGCCTTCACCTTGTAGGTTGTACGCGATGCCTATGGCCTGTTAGCGGGAGGAGAGGTGGCCGTGACCGACTGGGAGCCGGCTACCGAAACCGAGACGGCGCTGCGGGACGCGCTGCGTGCCGACGACCAGGAGCGCTACTTCCGCATCCTGGCCGGCACCGACCTGTACCTCCCGGTCTCCGCCCAGGCCCTCGCCGGTGAGGCGCCGATGGGTTGGGGCACCTGGACGACCGGTGGCCGCACCCACGTGCTGGCCTTCACCTCGCCCACGGCGATGCGAGCCTGCCTGGGGGTGGACGCCGGTCCCAGCCGGCGTGTCCCGTTCGCCGAGCTCGCCGCCGCCTGGCCCCACCACGAGTGGTGGCTGGCGGTCAACCCGGGTTTGCCGGTCGAGGGCTACCTCCCGGCCTGGTTCGTCTCCCAACTCTCCCGCGGGGACGTGCGACTGCCTGGCCGCACCGCAGCCCGCTCGCGGGTGGCCCCGCCACCCGCGGAGGCCCTGGCCACCGACGCCGGCGGCGCCTGGAGTCAGCCCGAGCCGGTGCCGCCGGTGGCTCTCCGGGCTCCGGCGGAGCGCCCGCCCGGCTGGCCGGGCGCGGTGGGGGAGCCGTATCCCACCCGTCCCGACACCACGGGCGTCGGTCCGACCAACGGCGGCTCCCCGAGCCCGGTGCCCGGGCCGGGTCCGCGGGCCGTGCCGGCCGACGCCGGCGCTCACCCAGCCGCCCGGCCCGACAGTGGTGAACCCGGCACGGGCACCCGGACGGATCCGCACGGCGGCCCAGGCCGGCCCGGCGAGCCGTGGCCGGTCCCGCCCCGCCGGCGGTTGCTCGGTGAAGGGTTGGGCGCTCGCCTCGCGGCGTCCGACGCCTCCCCCAACGGGCGTAACTCGTTTTTCGAGCCGGCCTCCGGTCGAGGCGCGGCATCCCGGCCGATGCGGGACAATCCGCTGCGCGCCGGTGAACGCGCCGCGCCGCCGCTGCGTCCCGGGCTCGGCGGCCAGCCGTTCCCCCGCCGCCGGCCGGCCGGGCCGCCCGGCGAGGACCCGGCTCGCGCGTTCCGGATGGACCCGGCCGAAGGGCGGCCGGCGCCGCCCGGCCCGCGTCCCGATCCGGCGCCGCCCGGCCCGCGTCCCGATCCGGCGCCGCCCGGCCCGCGCCCCGACCCGGCGACGGAGGAACCCACCCGGGCCTTCCGGGTGCCGGCCGCCGAGTCCCTCCAGGCGCTGCCGCGACGTACACCCACGCCCGCGCCACGTCCGGCCGAGGAACCCACCCAGCCGCTTCCCGACCCGGCTGCGCGCTCGACCTCGGGTGCCGGCACCCCGGTCGACGGGCCGGCCGTGGAGGAGGTGTCGGCCTCGTTCGCGCCGCCCGAGTCGCGGCGCGGTTTCTCGCCCATCGTGATAGAGGGCGTCGTCATCGAGGCCCACGACCTGCCGGTCTCCGCCGGTGCCCGACCCGGCACCGCGCCGGTCCAGGCCGGCTCCGGACCCGCCACGACTGGCTGGCGGCCGACCGGTGAGCCGACCACGCCCGACCCGGGCGAGCCCGTCACGACCGCCTGGCGGCTGGCCGGCGAGCCCGCCACGACGGTGCCTCCGGACGAGGAACCGACCGCGCGGCTCGTCCGGCCCGGCGCGCTCCCCCCGGCATCCGAGCCGACCGTGTCGCTGTCCCCGGCGGTGTCGCCTGACGCGGCGGTGTCGCCGTCCCCGGCGGTGTCCCCCGATGCGCGCGTGTCGCCGTCTTCGACTGCCGGAACGACGGCCGCCGACGCGGTGGCGGACCGGCCTGCCGCACCGCAGGCCGCGGCGACGTCCGCCGAACCCTCCACCGTGGGCCAATCCGACCCCGCGCCGGTCGGCGTCGCGGCGGACCCGCAACGGTCCACTTCGGGCCAGACCGGGCCTCCGTCGCCGACCGTCCCGACCACTGACGTGGCGTTCCAACCGGCCAACGAGGTGGAGCAGGAACTGCTGGACGCGGCCGGCTCCGGCAGCACCGACACCTTCCTGTCCACCCTCCTGCTGGCTCGGGTGCTGCTGCCGGTCGCGCCGGATTCGGCACCCGGCAGCCGCCCCGGCGAACCCGGTTTCGTGTGGCGTACGGAGGAGTTGGACGGGGAACGGTACGTGGTGGTACACACCTCCCCCCAGCGCCTGACCGATCACGGCGGCGAGGGCGTGGAGACGGTCGAGGTCCGGTTCGTGCAGCTGATCCGGCGCTGGCCCGAGGAGGACTGGTCCTTCGCCGTCAACCCGGGTACCCCGGTCGGGGCGAAACTCCCCGGCGAGCAGATCGTCGCGCTGGCCAACTGGGCCGCCGAGGTGGGGCTCGGCGACGACGCCGGCAGCGAGCCGGAGGCGTCGAGCGCGCCGGCGCCGGCGGACACCCGCCGGCACGTTCCGCCGGCGGTCGACCCGACCAAACCGGTGATCATGCAGAAGGCGGTGGCCCCCAGCCAGCTCGCCTACTACCTGGAGCGTGGCTACGACCGGGTTTCCGGCTTCGTGCACCGGGCCAACGAACTGGCACACCTCACCACCCCGGCGAAGCTGCACGAGGCGCTCGGCCTGGGCTACCCCGACTCGCCCTTCGCGCCGGACGCCGAGAAGATCTATGTGCTGCGGTGGCCGGCCTACCGGCCGAGCCTGTACCGCATCCCGTACGGCGGGCAGAACGAGGCCGCCATGCGGGCGATGGAGGGCTGGGTCATCGAGCGCGCGCCGTTCCGGGGCAACGGCTTCGCCCCGGGGGAGAGCAGCGACGTGGTGGCCGAGTTCAAGGTGGACAGCGCCCGGCTGCCGCACGGCGCGCAGCTGTGGCGAATCGGCGCGGACGGCACCGAACGGTTGGTCGCCGTCCTCGACACCGACGCACTGCTGTGGCGACAGGTAGGGGTGCCGTGACCCGCGACGGATACGTGGCCCGCTGGCGCGGGCGGGAATACCAGGCCAGCCCGGACGGCGACAACGTGCGGATCTACCAGCCCGAGCCGGGCGAGGGTTTCCAGGAGGTACGCCCCGGCCGCTACGTCCGGGTCCTCTCCGCGACCGAGGTCGAGGAGTTGGCGTACGTGCGGACCACCTGCACCTGGCAGGGCCAACCGTTCATCGTGCTCGGCGAACACGACGGCTGGCTGCGGGTGGAGTACACCGGCGGCCGTTGGCCGGTGGCGCAGGCGCTGGGGCTGGAGGTCTTCGACTTCGGCGTCTACCAGGGCTGGGCGCCGGCCAACGAGGTGGCGGACCTGCGCCAGAAGCGGATCTGAGTCAGGACTTCGCCCACCGCAGGATCTCGCCCAGCACCACCTCACCGGCCTCGACGTGGGGGAAGTGCCCCACCCCGTCGAGCAGCCGCCACTCGTACGGCGCGCTGACGTAGCGGCCGGAACCCTGCGCGGTGCGGGGCAGCGAGGCGGCGTCGAGTGCGCCGTGCAGTTGCAGGGTCGGGGTGACCAGCGGTGTCTGCATCAACCGGACGAAGCGGTAGCCGTGCAGCCGCAGCACCGACCGGAACGCCCAGCGGTAGCCCTCCAGGGCGCAGAAGGCGGCCTGCGGAATCTGGATGGCCTCCCGGCAACGCTGGGCGTACGTCTCGAACTGCGGGCTGTCGACCCAGCGTGGCCCGCCCCAACGCCGCAGCATCTCGGCCACGGCGGCGCCGCCGTCGCGGGTCAGCACATGCTCGTACCTGGGTAGCTGAAACTTCAGCGTGGGCGTGGAGGCGGCGAACTGGCCACGCGGGTCGGCGAAGAGAGCCGCCCGCAGCCGCAGCGGGTGTGGTGCGCCGAGCACGATCAGCCGGCGGACCAGGGCCGGGTGGAAGGCGGCGGCGGTCCAGCCGACCATGCCGCCCGCGCCGCTGCCGACCACCGTAGCGGAACGTTCACCGAGGCCGCGGATGAGCCCGGCGACGTCGGCGGCGAGGGTGTAGCCGTCGTACCCCCGGGGTGGTTTGTCGCTGGCGCCGTAGCCGCGCAGGTCGACGGCGACCGCCCGGAAACCGGCGTCGGCGACCGCCGGCAGGATCTCGTGCCAGGCCCACCAATACTCGGGGAAACCGTGCAGGAAGAGCACCATCGGCCCGGCACCGGCCTCCACCACGTGGAACTGGCTGCCGTTCGCGCCGACGAAGCGGTGCGTCCACGGCCCCTCGGTGAGGACGCAGGACTCGTCTGGGGGCCCGCCACGCTGCTCGGTCATGTGCCACAGCCTAGGGCCTGGGGCGTAATCCGCGGTTCGACCGAGCGCCCGACGCCGGCTGTGGCACGGACAGGTGATCGGCTCCGTTCCGCACCCGCCCGCCGGTGCGCCTCGGCGAATTGCGGCAGGTCGTGGTTTCCGGCAACGCCGATACCGCTATCTGCCGCATTCCGAGGGCCGGCACGGGTTTGGCTCGGCCCGGGCGGGCCGGACATGGGCCGGGCATCGGCCAGACGGGCCGCGCGTCGGCAGGGCGGCTCGGACAGGGCGATGCCCGGGCAGGTGACCTGCCCGGGCATCGGTACTGCGCTGATCAGCAGATCAGGAGAAGCGAACCTTCACCGAGGTGCCGTTCTGCTCCAGCACCTTGATCTTGGTGCCGGTGGCGGGGAGCTTGACGCCGTGGTTCGGCAGCTCCTCGTACCAGTACTTCTGGGTGTCGTCGAACAGCGGCTGCGCGGCCTGGCCACGGACGTACTGCGGCTGGCTGTTGAGGTGCAGCGTGAACGAGTCGGCCTTCTTCAGGCTGAACGGCGCGTCGTAGACCTGGACCCGGGCCCGCCACGGGTTACCGGTCAGGTTGTACAGCGGCCGCGGACGCGAGTCGATGATCAGGTTACGACCCTCACCCGGGTGGACGAAGGTGTCGTTGTCCGCCCACCGGAGGTTCCAGTAGGAGATCAGCAGACCCTCCTGGTACGCGTAGTGGTCCACGTAGTCCGGTCGGGTGTTCGCGTAGCCGAAGAAGTACGGGCCGGTCTTCAGGTACTGGTCGTACGAGACGTACGACCGGTTGCCGGCGATGTAGTAGTTGGCGAACTTGCGCTTGTAGGTCTCCTCCACCACGCTGAACCCGTTCAGGGTCCAGCCGGTGGCGCCGGCCTCGGCGCCGTCGCTGAGCAGCGTCTGCCCGTCGGCGGTCACGGTGAGGGCGTCACCGAAGAAGCCGCCGGAGGAGACACCACCGTCGGTCTGGTAGCGCAGCCGGACCTGCACGACCTTGCCGGCGAGCGCGTTCAGCGGGATCTTGACGTCGACCCACTTGTCGTCGCTGGAGCCGTCCAGGGCGTAACGCCCCGCCGAGATCTCCTTCAGGGCCTTGCCGCTGGCCGTACCCGGCAGGGTCGCCCAGGTCTGGCCACCGTCGGTGGACGCCTCGAAGAAGAGGTAGTCGTAGTCCTCTTCGATGTTGTAGCGACCCTTCATCGACAGTGCGGCGCTGGTCTTCCCGGTGAGGTCGATGGTCCGCGTCATCGAGGTGTTCAGGTCGTCGTCGTTGCCGGAGAAGAACTGCTTGGTGCCCTCGAACGGCTTGCCGTTGTCGAAGCTGTACTCCCGCTCCGGCAGCACCACCACCGCGGCCTGGGGCTTGTCGGAGTTGTACTCCTGCGGGCCCAGCTCCAGGGTGCGCTTCTGGCCGGCGACGATGACCTCGTAGTCGAGCCAGCCGAGCTGGAGCTTGTTCCAGGCGCCGAAGTCGCCGCCGCGCTCGCCGATGCCGCCGTCGTTCTTGGCGCCGAGCCGGCTCTGGGCCATCAGGGTCCAGTGCTCGTTGTTGTTGTCCCCACCACTGGTGACGTTGTAGTCGTCCGGCAGGCCGAGGTCGTGGCCGTACTCGTGGTAGAAGACGCTCCGGCCACCGTTCTCCGGCTGGATGGTGTAGTCGCCGATCCAGACGCCGGTGTTGCCGATCTGGGTGCCGCCGGCCGGGAAGTTCACCGGGCCGGTGTTGCCCTGGTCGGAGGCGAAGGCGTACCACCGGTGGCTCCAGATGGCGTCCTCACCCTGGTGCGGGTCACCGTCGGCCTCGTCGCCGCCGGCGTGGACGATCTGGAAGTGGTCGATGTAGCCGTCGGGCTCATTGAAGTCACCGTCGGTGTCGTGGTCGTACCGGTCCCAGTTGTCCATCGCCTGGACGTCGGCGGCGATCTCCTGGTCGGAGCGCCCCTTCGCCTTCTGGTCGGCAACCCACTGGTTGGCGGCGTCGCGGACCAGGGCCCAGGTGTTGGTGCAGACGTTCGAGCCGCAGGGGTAGCCGCCCGAGCGGCCGTACCGGGCCTCGTTGTACGGGACCTTGACCCAGTCGGTGACCGTGCCGTCGACGCTGTAGCGGCCCGAGGACTGGGCCTCGTAGTACTGCTTCAGCGACTCGTCGCCCTGACCGGTTCCGAAGTAGAGCTTCCGGAAGTAGTCGGCGCTGTAGTCGGCCTGCCAGACGGTGGAGTTGTCCACCGCCCGGTTGGGCTTGGGGATCTCGTTGTGCAGCGGCCCGTCGAACCGGGTCGGACCCTCGGTTTCCGGGTCGGTGTCCTGGTCCGGGAAGTCCGGGTGCCGCTGGTTGCCGAACTCGGCGAGGATCACGAAGATCTGGTCGGTCTTCTCGCGGGACAACTCGACGTACTGGTCCTGCGTCGGGGCGCTGGCCGCGAACGTCCGGGCGCTGCGACCCTCCGCCTGGGTCTTGCCGACCTTGACGACCGTGCTGCCGTTGATCCGCTGCGCCTTGGCTTTGCCCGAGAGAACCTTGCTCAGGCCCTCCTGGCGCAGTGCCCGCCGCTTGGTTTCCAGCGGGTTGGGCAGATCGTGGTCGAGTTGGGCGAGGTCGGGGTTCTGGGCCGCCGGCTTCGGCGTCGGCGCGGCGTTGGCCGACGGACTGGTCAACAGCACTGTCGCCGTCAGCGAAAGCCCGAGCACACCCACTGCGACTTTGCGCACGTGGTACCTCCGGTGTGAGGGAACCGGCCCAACGGGGGTAGGGGCCGGTAGTAGGCGTCCAACTGGGTGAGACCAGTGGGACTCATGGTGAAGATAGACATTGGCCGCAGCGCTGGGAAGATGCCCCCGTCAGTTTGTTGCAACTTCTTGATGGGAACGCTTTTCACTGTCACAGCTCTGCGCCTTGCCACCCCTTCTGAGCAGGTTGGATGTGAGTCGCGGCAACAGAAGTGACAGATTTCGATCCGTTTGTGAGTGCTCTCCGTAATCGCCACCCCGGTCGGCTTCCGTACCCGGAAAAAGACGACGGTGGGTGGCGGTCCGCGCGGACCGCCACCCACCGGGAGTACGCCTGCCGTCAGTCCTCGTCGGACTTGCCGCCACTCATTCCTGAGGAGATCAGCTCCATCACCGAGGAGTCCTGGAGCGTGGTCACGTCACCGAGCGACCGGTTCTCCGCCACGTCCCGCAGCAGCCGACGCATGATCTTGCCCGAGCGGGTCTTCGGCAGCTCCGGCACCAGCATGATCTGCCGCGGCTTGGCGATCGGGCCGAGCGTCTTCGCCACGTGGTTGCGTAGCTCCGCGATCAACTGCTCGCCCGCCGCGCCGGAGGTGTCCGTGGTGCCGCGCGGGATGGCGAAGGCGACGATCGCCTGGCCGGTCGTCGGGTCGGTCGCACCCACCACCGCCGCCTCGGCCACCGCCGGGTGCGACACCAGCGCCGACTCCACCTCCGTGGTGGAGATGTTGTGCCCGGACACCAGCATCACGTCGTCGACCCGGCCGAGCAGCCAGATGTGCCCGTCGTCGTCCTTCTTCGCCCCGTCCCCGGCGAAGTAGACCCAGTCACCCTCGCCGCCCGAGCCGGCACCCGCGCCGAACCGGGACCAGTACGTCTCGATGAACCGGTTGTCGTCGCCCCAGATGGTGCGCAGCATCGACGGCCACGGCTCACGCAGCACCAGGTAGCCACCGCCGCCGTTCGGCACCGGCTGACCCTGGTCGTCCACCACGTCCGCACTGATCCCGGGCAGCGCGGTCATCGCCGAACCCGGCTTGGCGGCGGTGACCCCCGGCAGCGGGGAGATCATGACGGCGCCGGTCTCGGTCTGCCACCAGGTGTCCACCACCGGCAGCTCACCCCGGCCGACGTGCTGCCGGTACCACATCCACGCCTCCGGGTTGATCGGCTCGCCGACGCTGCCCAGCAGACGCAGCGACGTCAGGTCGTACCCGGCGGGGATGTCCTCGCCCCACTTCATCATGGTGCGGATCAGCGTCGGTGCGGTGTACAGGATGGTGACCTTGTACCTGTCGACGATCTCCCAGAACCGGCCCTTGTGCGGGGTGTCCGGGGTGCCCTCGTACATCACCTGCGTGACGCCGTTGGAGAGCGGGCCGTACACGATGTACGAATGCCCGGTGACCCAGCCGATGTCGGCGGTGCACCAGTACACGTCGCTCTCCGGCTTCAGGTCGAAGACCGCGTGCGCCGTCCAGGACGCCTGGGTGAGGTAGCCGCCGGTGGTGTGCAGGATGCCCTTCGGTCGGGCCGTGGTGCCGCTGGTGTACAGGATGAACAGCGGATGCTCGGCGTCGAACGCCTCGGCGGTGTGCTCCGGCGAGGCCGCCTCCACCGTCTCGTGCCACCAGCGGTCCTTGGCCGACCAGGCGACCTCCTCACCGGTGCGGCGGACCACCAGCACGTGTTCCACCGACGGGCACTTCGCCACGGCCTCGTCCACGGTCGGTTTCAACGCCGACGGCTTGCCCCGGCGGTAGCCGCCGTCCGCGGTGATCACCACCTTGGCGGTGGCGTCCTGGATCCGGTTGGTCAGCGCGTCGGCGGAGAAGCCGCCGAAGACCACGCTGTGGGTGGCGCCGATCCGGGCGCAGGCCAGCATCGCCACCGCCGCCTCGGGAATCATCGGCATATAGATCGCCACCCGGTCGCCGGCGGTCACCCCCAGCTCGGTCAGCGCGTTCGCCGCCTGGCAGGTCAGCCGGTGCAGGTCGGCGTAGGTGAGGGTGCGGGTGTCCCCCGGCTCGCCCTCCCAGTGAATCGCCACCCTGTCGCCCCGGCCAGCCTCCACGTGCCGGTCCAGACAGTTGTACGCCACATTGAGCCGGCCACCGACGAACCACTTCGCGAACGGCGGGTTCGACCAGTCCAGCGTCTGCTCCCACGGCTGCGCCCAGGTCAGCCGCCCGGCCTGCTTCTCCCAGAAGGCGAGCCGGTCCGCAGCCGCCTCCGCGTACGCGTCGGCGGTGACGTTGGCCTCCGCGGCGAGTGCGGCCGGCGGCGGGAACTGGCGCGTCTCGTTGAGCAGGTTGGCCAATGCCTCACTCATGCGGTGACTCCTTCGTCCTGTGACCTGCGTCTCGTACCCGCCCGAGGCTAGTCGGGAGGCTCGACGCCCGCGACGGCTTGCCCGCCGTCCGCGCCCAGCGGCCCACGCCACGCGCCCGACGGCAACCCGTCACATCAGGGGCCGATTGCGGCGGGCGGCGGTGTCTCGGGCGCGGGATTGCCTCACTTGCCGTATCCCGTGCCGGCTGCCTCACCGGACGGCGGTGGTGCCGGTCGCGTCGCGGCCGGGCGGCGGCCGGCAACCTGGGCGCGGTCGCTAGCGTGGCGGGGTGACCACCGATCCGCTCGCCCCGCTGCTCGCGCTCGCCGACATCGCCCCCGCCGTCCAGCGGGCCCGCGAGCGGGTCGACGAGGCGATGCGGCACCGCGCGCTGCGCCGCCACGGCGGCCAGGTCGCGGCCGAGGTCAGCCTCCGGTCCGCGGTGGCCAGCGCCGCCCTCGAGGGGTACGCCCACGAGCGTGAGGCGGTCCGCGCCGGCACAATCACCGAGCCGGTGCTGCAGGGCGCGCTGCGGATCGCCGGGGTCCTGCCCGCGCTGACCGAGTTGTGGCCGAAGTCGCCCCGGCAGGCCCTGGCGAAGCTGCACGTGCTCGCCGCCCGCGACGTGGTCGCCGAGGCCGAACTGGGTCGCCCGGTGACGGACCCGGTGGTGGCCGCACGGCTGAACGGGCTGGCTGAGCTGGTTGCCGGCGGGACGAGCGTTCCGCCGCTGGTGCTGGCCGCCGTCGTGCACGGCGAGCTGCTCAACCTGCGTCCGTTCGCCGGGCCGTCCGGCGTGGTGGCCCGGGCCGCCGCCCGCCTGGTGCTGATGTCCCGTGGCTTCGACCCGCGCGGGCTGGTCGCCGTCGACGTGGGCCACCGCGAGCGGGAACCCGAGTACGTGGGAGCGGCGGGCGCGTTCGCCACCGGCACCCCCGACGGGCTGCGCTCCTGGCTGCGGCACTACATGTCCGCCGTCGAGGTGGGCGCCGACCAGCTCACCGCCATCGGCGACGAGGTGCTCGCGGCGGCCTAGCGTCCGGTCGCTTTGCCGATCTTGCTCTGCAGGGCGCGCCGGGCGATCGGGCCGAGGTCGTCGACGATCTCGATGAGCACGGCGAGCTGGTCCAGCGCATCGATGGCGCGTTCGGCCGCGGGCCGATCGACACCGTCGTACAACTCCAGGCCGATGAACGCGGCCGACACCGCGCGGGCGAGCCCGGGAACGTCGGCGACCTCGGCGAACGGCGACCCGGCCAACAGCCGGCGCAGGACCGACTCGATCTCGTCCACCCACAGCTGCAGGGACTCGGCGGTGGGGCCGGCGAGCCGCTCGTCGGTCTGTGCGCCCGCGAGCATCTGGGCCAGCACGGACACGTTGCCCAGCTCGCGTTCCTCCTGGTGCAGGCCACGCCCGACGTCGAGCAGTTCGCGCAGCGACCCGACCCGGCGCAGCCGGGCCGACCAATGGGTGACCCGTTCGGCCGTGCCCGTCCGGCACGCCGCCGACAGCAGTTCGTCGAGCGTCCCGAAGTGGTAGAAGACCAGCGCCTGGTTCACGCCGGCGGCGGCGGCGATGGTGCGGGCCGAGACGCCGGCGATGCCGTGCCGGCGGATCGCGGCGAGCGTGCCGTCGAGCAGGCGTCGCTTGGTGTCGGACATCGCTTTCCTCCCGCCGGGTGTGGCGGTGCGATCATCGCATCCGTCACCAACTGCGCCAGCCATGTCATGCCGGGCAGCCGCAGGGTCCAACCCACCCAGGCCCAGCCGAGGTTGAGGTGTTCGAGACTGCGCGCGACGGCGGCCACCCCCCGTTCCGTGTGGCCGTCGCCGCCCGTGTATCCGGCCCGCATCTGCCCCTCCTCGGCCGGCGCGATCGTCAGGTTCACCGGGTCCCGCCGCGCCAGGAACCGCCAGACCCCCACGCACGGTCTGCACCCGGCGTCGAGCCGCAGCACCGCCGGCGCGCCCGAGGCGTACGGCTGCCAGCGCGGCCACCAGTCGCGTACCGCCCGTCGCCAGTCCCGCCACGCGTCCCCGTGCCGGCGGATCAGGTCGTGCTCCTCGTGTGGCCGGGCCACGGCCGCGCTGAAGGCGACGGCGAGGACCGTCGCGGCCACCAGCGCAAGACTGCGGGTGAGAGTCGCGGTCAGCAGGAGCAGGGCAGCCGCACCGACCTGCATGGGGTTCGCGAGGTACGCGTACGGCCCGGTGCTGACGAGCCGGACGGGCGGGTCCCACGGGTACGGGGTGCCACCGCCCCGTCCGGCGAACTCGCGTACCGCGGCCAGCGCCGGTGTGGCCACCAGCAGTGCGACCTGGCCCAGCGTCAGGAGAGCGGCCCGGGGCAGCCCGGTGAGCGGGGTCCACGAGCCATCACCCAGCTCGAAGGCGACCCCGGGCACGAACCACAGCACCAGCGCGGCGAAGACGGCGACTTGGAGCAGCACCCGGGCCCGCAGGTGCCGCCCGTCGGCGCTCCACCGGCCGAGCAGCTGCGCGGGAAGCGCGACGGCGAACAGCCCCACGACCTCGCCCACCAGCCAGTGCGGCCCGAGCACGACGAGCGGGTGCAACGCCGGCATCGCCACCACGTCAAGCCAGAGCAGCAGGCCCAGAGTGACGGGCAGGGGCAGGAACCGGCGCAGCAGCACCGGCAGCGCGCCCCAGAGCGCCGCCCAGCCCAGCCACAGGTCGACCGGCATCCCCCGGTAGGCCCCGTCCACCGGCGCGAACGCGTACCAGCCCGTCTGGCGTGCCACCTCGTTCAGCGCGGCGACGCCCAGTGCGGCGGCCACGGCGGCGAGCAGGGCGGCGCCCCGCGCCCGGCGGTCGCGTTCCAGCCGTGCCGCGGCCAGCACCGCCAGCAGGGGTACTCCCAGGGCGAGCCACCGGGCGGCGGTCACCGCAGGACGAGCATGTCGAGCAGGTGCCCCACGCCCTCGTGGAGCAGACCGTCCTGGAGCGGTCCGAAGTACCAGGAGGGATCCAGGCCGCGCTCGTACGCCACCCGGACCCGCACCTCGGTGTGCTCCCGGTCCACCGCCTGCCAGGTCACCTCCGCGTGCCGGAAGGTGACCCACCGGCCGGTGATCGCGGTGTCCTCGACGAACCGGAAGCGGACCCGGCCCGGCTCGGCGCCGGTCACCTCGGTGAGCAGGTGCCCGCCCGGGCCGTGCGAGCTGCCGTGGTAGGCGAACATCCAGCGGTCGCCGGTGGCGAGGCCGTCGCCGCTGACCCGGGTCGGCACGGGAACGCCGAGCAGACGCAGCGGCACCGATCGGACCGGCACCGGGCGAGGGCCGGTCGCCAGGCGCTCCTCGACCGCACGGGCGGGGAGCGTCACCACGCGGACCACCTCGACCGACTGCTCCGGGGCTATCCGAGGGCCGATCCCGCTGCCCTCGAGTCCCGGTACGAGCAGCAGGGGCACGGCGACCAGCGAGTACGCCCGGGTGGTGTCGCGGCAGGCCAGCCGGATCAGGGCGGTGGTGCCGTGCGCCATGGCGTACACCAGCGGCGCGGACAGGATGACGCAGATCGCGCCCTCCTGCAGCGCCACCGACGCCAGGAGCAGCGCGATGGTGGTGGCGACGAATACCCGGCCGTGCGTCGTGCGGCCTGGGGTCAGGGCGAGTGCCGCAGCCAGCAGCACCGGCAGCCCCACGAAGAGCAGGGCACTGTCGGCGCGCCCTTCGGCCACGGTGATGGGTCAGGCGGCGGGAGCGGTCCGCATGCGGCGGTGGCGGCCGTACCAGGCGATGCCGATCGCCACGCCCACCCCCACGCTCAGAGCGGCAGCCGCGACCGGGACGGCGGGGCGCTCGCGCAGCCGGCGGCCGAGCGGGATCGGGTGCCGGAACTCCAGCACCGGCCAGGCGTTCTCCGTGGCCAGCCTGCGCAGGGCCCGGTCCGGGTTGACCACGGTGGGATGGCCGACGCACTCCAGCAGCGGCCGGTCGCTGTACGAATCCGAGTAGGCGAAACAGTCGGCGAGGTGGTAGCCCCGGGCGGTGGCGAGTTCGCTGACCGCCTCGACCTTGCTCGGCCCGGCGGCGTAGAACTCCACCTCGCCGCTGTATCGGCCGTCCTCGACCGCCATCCGGGTGGCGATCACGTCGGTCACACCGAGCAACTCCCCGATCGGCCGGACCATCTCCTCGCCGGAGGCGGAGACCAGGACGACGTCGCGTCCGGCGGCCTGGTGCTCCTCGATGAGGGCAGCGGCTTCGGCGTACACGTAGGGGTTGATCAGCTCGTGCAGCGTCTCCGCGACGATCTGGCGGACCTGGTCCACCGACCAGCCCTTGCAGAGCGTGGCCAGGTAGTCCCGGGTGCGGGCCATGGTCTGCTCGTCGGTGCCGCCCAGCCGGAACATCAGCTGCGCGTACGCCGACTTCACCACGTCCCGCCGGGTGATCAGACCGTCCCGGTAGAACGGCCTACCGAACGCCAGGGCGCTCGACTTGGCGATGACGGTTTTGTCCAGATCGAAGAAAGCGGCGCTTCGGCCCACGGCGCGCAAGTCTAGTCCCATAATCTATCGTCGGCGGGGTGCCTGGGGCGCGCGGCAGCTCCGGTCCGGCACCGAGGCGCACCCTTCCCTGCTCTGAGTGATCACGATCACACTCTTCGGTCACATTTTGGCGATGAGTGGGGTCGACACCACTCGACGTGAACAGCGCGCTCGGGCATGCTTGTCATCACGACGAGTGCTCATATCTCGGACAGTTGCAGACCCTCGGCGGTTGCACCCCCCGTAACCGCTGAGCGGTTCGGCTCAAACCCCCCCGGAGCCGAACCTCCCGACGACCCCCGTCTCCCCCCGACGGGGGTCGTCCCTTTCCCGGCTGAGCGTTGCGCCGCAGGTCACATGTCGTCTCCGTCCCCGTAGACAGGGCCTTCTGACGGCGTTTCCCCGCCCGGAGGCAGCAGGGAGGCAGCAGAGCCGTCGAACGCCTCCAGGACGCGCGCCGCGTAGTCGTCCGGGGTGTGGGTGTACCGGTTGAGCGTCGTGGACGCCTGCTCGTGGCCCATGACCCGCTGCACCAGGTTGATCGGGACGCCGTCGGTGACCAGCCAGGTGGCGTAGGCGTGCCGCAGGTCGTGGAACCTCATCCCGCCAGCGGCCTTGGCCGCAACGCAGGCGATGGCTTCCCGCTCCGTGGTGAACTCGGCCGACCACTCGACGCCGTCCTGGTCGGGCCAGACCGCGCGGTACCGGTGCGGGCCGGTGGCCACGACCTGGCCGAGCAGGCCGGCACGGACCAGCGACGGCAGCCAGACCCGACGGCGGAAGTTCGACCGGCGCAGTGGGCGGCCCACCCGGTCACGGAAGACCAGCGTGCGCGGGTCCGGGTCGTCGGCGGCGGCGCGCAGCTCGCGGAGCGAGGCCAGGAGGAAGCCTGGCAGCGGAACGGTTCGGACCCCGGCGCGACTCTTCGGGTACGGGCGCAGCACGATTCCGCCGTGGGTCTCCTCGGCCACCTGGACGACGCGCAGCGATGCCCGGTCGAGGTCGACTGACGACCACGTCAAGCCTGCGCACTCACCCCAGCGCAGGCCGGCCCCGGCGGCGGTGCAGACGATCGCCCGGTGTCGGGACGGCACGGCGGGCAGCAGCCGGCCGAGGAAGTCTTCCCGGCTGATCGTGACCGGCTTGACGTCGCGGGACCGGTCACGCGGCAGCTTCACCCCCTCGGCCGGGTTGGTAGCGATCAGCCGAGCCTGAACAGCCGTCCGGAGGATCATCGAGAGGAGCTGATAGCACTTGGCCACTGTGGAAGGTGCGAGGACCCGACCGAGGCCCGCCACCCACTCCTGCACCGACATGAAGTCGACCTTCCCGAGCGGCCAGTCACCCCACTTCGGCAGGAGGTGCGTGCGGAGCATGGAGACGGTCCGCTCGGTGGTGCGCGCCTCGACGGTCCGGGTGGCGAGCCACTGCTGAGCGAAGTCGCCGAAGCGGAGACGGCCGGCGTGCGGGTTGACATAGGTGCCCCGGTTCAGGCTCCCCTCGACCTCGGTCAGGTAGGCGCTGGCCTCCCGCTTCGTGCGGAAGCTCTTGGACTTCTGCCCGCCGGCAGGATCACGCCAGCAGGCGCGGTAGGTGCCGGCCGGAGTCTTGCGGACAAAGCCCATCAGCGCCTCCGCCCGTGCTCGGTGCCGGTGGCGGCGGCCGGTTCCTCGGTGACGCCGTCGAGCCAGGCGTGGAACCGGGTACGGGGAATGAGCCAGCGGCCACCCAGGCGGGTCGCTGGAATCGTGCCGTCCCGGACAAGGGCGTACGTGCTGCCCAGCGAGATGCCCAGCAGCTTGGAGACCTCCCGGACGGTGTAGGTGACCGGCCCGACGACGGTTGCCCCGGTGCGCGGGACGAGCCGGACGACGGGACTCGGGCGGACGGTGGTGCTCATGACGGATGACCTCCCCAGGTCTGTCGGGATCGGGCAGCAGCCGGCGCGATGCCGGCCGGGACGGTGCCGAACTCGTGGGCCATTTCTTCGCGGCCGGTAGCTGCTCGCTCGCGGGCCATGGCGGCGGCGGTGTTGGCGAGGAGGGCGTCTCCGGTGGTGTGCCAGCCGACTCCGGCGAAGGTGAGGGTGCCGACGATGAGCGTGGTGTCTTCGTGACGCTCGTCGACGAGCTGTCCGCCGGCGGTTGGGTGCTCGTGGGCCTGGTCCTCGTGCCGCCGGAAGTTCACCCGGGTGTCCCGCAGGAGCTGGAACGTCACCGAGTAACGGCGGCCCTTGGTCAGGAAGTGGCCGCCAAAACCGAGCATGTGCGCCCATCGGCGCAGCCGTGCGTACGGGTTGGTCGTCGCGGGTTTCGTCGGTTGGGTGTCAAGGCTGGCTTGACGGGCGGCGGTGCAGGTGGGGCAGGCGGCGTAGCGGGTGTGGGTGCCGCAGTCGGGGCATTCCCACGGCTGGACGAAGCCGGGCCGGGGCCGAGGGTCGCGGGGTCGCTCGGACAGGGGGACCGGGTTTCCGGTGGGTCGGCCGATGCGCCAGCAGGCGTCGATGAGGCGGGCGGTGTGGTCGCCGTCGGGGTCGGCGTAGTCGCCGATGGTGTCGGCGGTGAGGCGGGTGCTGGTGTGCCCGGTGGCCTCGGTGCTTTTGGTGGCGTACTTGGCAAGGTAGCCGGCGACCATGCCGTCGGTGACCTCGCCCGTGCCGTCGGTGGCGATGGGCTCCAGGTCGACCTGCTCGCCCCAGCAGATGGGCCAGCCGTCAGGCTGGTCGGGATGTGGCGGGGTGTGGAAGGTGATCTGTCCGGCGGCATGGCGGAGGGCGTCGACGAGGTCGGCGAGGGTGAAGCCTGCTGGTGGGGGGACGATGGCGTCCGGGTCCAGGGCGTCGACGCCGTCGAGTCGGGCGATGGCGTGGAAGTGGACCGCTCCCCGCGCTTGGAGTTCGGCGACTTTCCCGGGTGACAGCCGGACCGGCGACACTGTCCGCGTCTTGCCCGAGGCGGTGACGATCTCGACGCGGGGGATGCCGCGGCGACGGGCAACCTTCGCCAGGTAGCGTTCCGCGGCTTGTTTGGTGCGGTGCCACAGCTCACCGGCGAAGAGGTTCCAGACGACCTGGTGGTCGTGGTCGTAGCAGTCCAGGCACAACGGCCGCCCCAACACCGCGTCACCGGCCTCGTGCCTGGCCCAGCAGACGGTAGGCCGACCGTGCGGGCAGAGGCCGGCGTCGCGGCGGGCGTGGCAGGGTTCGGCGCGGCAGTCGCAGCGCTTCCGGTTGGCGCAGGTGTGCCGCTTGACCACTCGGGCGTGGACGGTGCCGAACGATGGGGCGGTGAAGGTGGCGAACACCGCCGGGTGCTGGGCGACCGTGTCGGGGATGCCCTTGCCGCCGATCAGGCCGGCGCGCAGGAGCTGGAACGCATCGCGCTGGTAGGTCTGCGCGCAGGACGGGCAGACCGTGGCGCGGCGGTTGCCGCAGGCGGTGTAGATCGCGGCGTCGGGCATGGCGTCGGTGTGCCGCTGCTCGATGACCCTGCCGGTGGTGGCGTCGACGGTGTAGAGGCTGCCGGCGAGGCGGATGGGGCGGGTGCAGCCGGCGGCGGCGCGGACGTGTTCGATCCAGCCGAAGTAGTCCGGGCGGGTGGCGCGTTCGAACGCGGATCCGGCGGCGGTGTAGCCGTAGACGGGCGGGATGGTGTCGGCGTTCGAGCCCACCCCCCGGGCCACGGAGGCGCGGGGGGTGAGGTCCAGCGTCGAGGCCATCAAGCCGCAACCTCAGCGTCGAGGGTGCGGGTGGTGATGGTGCGTTCGACAACGATGGTCCGGCAGGCGCCGCATTGGCGTTTGGCCGGCTCGTGCCGAGAGCAGGGAATGGTGGTGGTCACCTGGCCGCATCGGATGGTGACCGGTGCCCGGCAGGGTCCGCCGGGGATGACGTCGACGAGCGTCCGACGGGTGTCGTAGGGGTGCGGCTCCGGTTCGGCGGGGCAGGTGTGCAGGACGTGCACAACGTCGACGGTGTAGATGGTCATCGGGCACCACCGGTCAGGGTGGTGAGGAGTCGCCCGGCGACGGCCGGGGTGACGTCGAGTCGGTCGGCCAGCTCTCCCGGGGTAATCGGGGTGCCGGTGGATTGTTCGTGCTGCACGGCGGCGAAGCGGGCCATGGGCAGCAGGTGGGTAGGAACGTCGACCGGCTCAGTGGCCGGGGTAGCGACGGGCTCCGGCTCGGCGGCCGGGGCGGGAACGGGTTCCGGCTCGGTGGCCGGGGCCGGGGTGATGGCGGCTGGTGGTGCCGGTTCGGTGGTGACCTGCTCGGTCACCTGGACGCGGATCGGGTCGGCCTGGTTGACCGGCGTGGGAGCCGGCACAGTGCCCTTGGTGGGGGCGAGGACGAGTTTGACCAGGGCCATGAACGCCAGGGCGGGGACGGCGGACAGGAGCCAGCCGGAGATGCCCGGCTTAGCGACAGCGAGTTGTGCGGCCAGGGAGAGGCCGGCGGCGGCGATGAGCAGGAACAGCGGGTAGCCGATCGGCGCACCTATGCGGCGGCGTCGGCGGATGGTCAACAGGCAGGCGATGGGGACGAGTTCGGAGATGACGGCGTTAACCCAGCCGAACCATGCGCCGGTGCCTGCCGGGGAGTTGGCGAGGGTCCAGTCTTTGACGTGGGTGAACGAGGCGGCACCGGCGAAGCCGGCGACGATGAGGAGGATGAGGACCAGGACGACACCCTCGACCCGGGTGCCGGCGGTCGGAGTTTTCGCGGTCATGGTCAGTGGCCTCCGTGGCAGTCGAGGCAGCAGCCGTAGCGGCGGGGGATGTAGTAGGGCTGCACCAGGCCACACACGGCGCAGGTGCGTCGGGCGCGCAGGGCCTTGTCGATGGCGGCCCGCTGGGCGGGCGTGGCGGTGCGCTTTGGTGCGGCGAGGTCGAGGCGGTAGAGGTAGGCGACTCTTTTGCCGCGCCGCCAGAGGATCTGCGCGACCGGGTCATGTCCTCCGGGTCGGAGGCCGGCGGCGCGGAGTTGCCGGCGGGTGGCAAGCCCGGCAGGGGCGAGCCGGTAGCGGTAGGTGGGGAACTCCTCGGCGCTGTCGGCCGGGTAGGTGGTGGTGGTCATGGCCGGTCTCCCCAGCGCTGCTGGGCGGCCTGACGGGAGATACCGAGCCGGGAGCCGATCTCGGCCCACGAGTAGTCGAAGGCGCGGAGGCCGATGACGGCTTCGCTGATGGCCTGGTCGAGGTCGGCGGACAGAGCGGTCAGGTCGCGGAGGGCTTCGACGTCGCCGGTGGCGACGCGGCGGCCGTGGGCGCGGATGATGCGCCGCGCGAAGGCGGCGAATTCGTCGTTCTCGACAACCTCCCGGCGCTTCTGCCGGGGCAGGTGGGGCGTCAACGTCTTCTTGACAGTGCTCACCGGTTCTTACCCCCGGTGGTGTGGAGGCGGTCCCACTCGTCGGCGGCGGCTTCAAGGGCGGTGATGACCTCATTGGCAGTGCGGCCGGGGTCGTCGTTCCACGAGTACGGCGAGGTGTGCTCGTCGACGAGGTAGCCGTCCTCGTCGATGTGGAAGATCGGCTCGTGGGTGTCGAGATAGTCGACGAACACGGCCAGGGTTGTGAGGTAGTCGGCGAGGGCGTCCCCGTCGAGCTGGGAGAAGTGCTCGACCCGGTGGCCGGCGCAGGCGATGCCGATGGCCCCGGCGGCGCAGGCCGGCGGGGTGACCGTGTCGGTGGTAAGGGCGTAGTAGGTGCCCTGGTGCCAGCCGTGCCGGCGCAGATAAAGGGCAGCCATCCGGAGCAGGTCAGCGGGAGTGACCGTTCCGGTGATGGGTGGGATTTGGGTAGCCTTCATGGCAGCCACGTCCTTTCGAGGGCTGTTGGCGGAGGTCGGCAGGACCGGCGTTGCTGCCAGGCGTGGTCCGGTCCTGTCGACTGCTACTGGTTGCGCAGCCGCACGTAGCGGCGGAAGCGGGTGTCGTCGCCGCCCATCGGGGTGGGCGCGGAGACGAAGACGAGTCGCCCGGTGCGGTTGGCGGCCTCGAACATCAGGGCCAGGTCTTCGGGGGTGCCGATGACCCAGAGTTCGGTGTACTGGGCGGCCCGCTGGTTGTTGATGCGGATGACGGTGCGCTCTCGGGTGGTCATGCCGCGATCCCCCAGTCAGAAGGAGAGCCGGTCGGGGTAGTGATGCCGCTGGGACGCCGGATCCAGGCTGCGTAGTCGGCAATGCCGGCGATCTGGGCGTCGGACAGGTAGGCGACCTTGATGCGGCGGGGGACGCCGCCCTCGGCGATGAGGTAGGCCGCGCCCTGGTTGGTCGGAGCGATGTCGGTGGCGCTGTAGCCCTGCTCGGCCCAGCCGTGGCCGAGGACGATGTTTGAACTGTTCGGAGTGGTGCAGCGGAACGCGGCGCGGTAGCCGAACAGGTCTCGCAGGCTGGTGGGGATGATGTCGAAGGACGGCCGCTGGGTGGCGGCGACGACGGGAATGCCGGCGGCCCGGCCCCGGGCGACCAGGTCTCGCAGGAGGGCGACGAACTCTTCCTGTTCCTGCTTGCCGCCGATGGTGGCGGAGTAGAAGGCGATCTCGTCGACCAGGACGGTGATGACGGAGAGGCCGTCGAGGGCGGTGACCTTGCGGCGTCCGTGGGCGCGCAGCCAGGCGTACCGGTTGTTCATCACCTGCTGAAGACGTCGCAGGACGTCGAGAGCGGCGGTGATGTCGGGGCCGATGAAGGCGTCGGCGCAGTCTTCCCACTGGCCGAGTTCGACGAGCTTGCCATCCAGCAGCACAAGCCGGGAGTCCGCCGACAGCGCCGCGTGAGCGGCGATGGCGTTGAGCAGGCCGGACTTGCCTCCACCGGGTTCACCGCCGGCGAGGAGGTTGCGGTAGGCGAGGGTGATGTAGACGGGCTGGCCGAACTCGTCGATGCCGAGGAAGATCGGGTCGAACATCGACAGGCCAGGCCCCACCGGGATGCCGGCGGTCGGGGCGGTTGCCGTGGTCATGGGTTGCCCTCCTTGGGCTTTTATGGGCGCGGAAAGCCACACGAAGGAGCCGTACGGCTCCCCGCGTCCGGG
>NZ_SMKF01000070.1 GCF_004348325.1 Micromonospora sp. KC213
CCCGTACCCCTCCCCACCCCCTTCGAGGCCGCCGTGTTCCGGTTCATCGTCAGACGCCTGCTTCAGTTGATACCGACGCTGTTCGGGCTCTCCCTCCTGCTGTTCATCTGGCTCCGTCGACTGCCCGGCGGTCCGGAGACCGCGATCCTCGGAGAGCGCGGCACGCCTGAGATGCGCGCCGCGATCCGCCGCAACATGGGCCTCGACGAGCCAGTCATGGTGCAGTACGCGCGGTTCGTGCGGCGGCTGATCCGCCTGGACCTGGGCACCTCGACCGCCACCAAGCGCCCGGTGGTGACCGAGTTCCTGGAGCGCTTCCCCGGCACCGTCGAACTGACGCTCATGGCCCTGGTGCTGGCCATCGGCGTCGGTATCCCGCTGGGCTACCTGGCCGCCCGGCGTCGGGGCCGGTTGCTGGACCACCTCTCGGTCGGCGGCTCGCTGATCGGCATCTGCATCCCGGTCTTCTTCCTGGCGTACGTCTTCAAGGCGATCTTCTCGGAGAACCTCGGCTGGTTCCCCTCCGCCGGCCGGCAGGACCCCACCATCGCCGCCACCCGGGTCACCAACTTCTTCGTCCTCGACGGCCTGCTGACCCGGGAGTGGGACGCTGCGGCCGACGCGCTGTGGCACCTGGTGTTGCCTGGCCTCACGCTGGCCAGCATCCCGCTCGCCATCATCGTGCGGATCACCCGGGCGAGCGTGCTGGAGGTGCTCAACGAGGACTTCGTGCGCACGGCCGAGGCGAAGGGCCTGACCGAGTCCACGGTCCGCCGCCGGCACGTGCTGCGCAACGCCATGCTTCCGGTGGTCACCTCGATCGGCCTGCTGACCGGCGGTCTGCTCTCCGGCGCGGTGCTCACCGAGACCGTCTTCGGGTTCACCGGCATCGGGGCCTTCGTCGCAGACGCGATCAGCCAGCGGGACTACCCGGTGCTGATGGGCTTCATCCTGATCATCGCGGTGGTGTACGTGCTGGTGAACCTCCTGGTCGACCTCTCCTACAGCCTGATCGACCCGAGGGTGAGGGTCCGATGACGATCGCGCCCGGCAAGAAGAAGCAGAAGATCGACCGGCTCGCCGAGCTGGCCGCCCGGGACGACGAGCGGGGTGTGAGCCTCTGGCAGGAGGCGTTCCGCCGGCTGCGTCGCAACCCGGCCGCGATCGTCGGCGCGGCCATCCTGACCGTCTTCGTGATCGTGGCGGTCGTCGGTCCGCTCCTGGTGCCCTTCGGTCCGAGCGACACCATCGGCATCCGGGAAGGGCTGATCCGGCCCGGTGTCATCCCCGGCGCCGACGGCGACCACTGGCTTGGCTACGACCACCAGGGTCGCGACGAGTTCAGCCGGCTGATCGTCGGGGCCCGGCAGACCCTGCTGGTCGGGGTGGTCTCCACGCTGATCGGCCTGGCCGTCGGCGCGTTGATCGGTGGTGTGGCGGGTGCCGCCGCCGGGTTGGGCGGCCGGTGGGGCCGTTGGCTGGACAGCACCCTGATGCGGATCATCGACATGATGCTGGCCATGCCGAGCCTGCTGCTGGCGGTGAGCATCGCCGCCCTGCTCGGGGCGAGCCTGACCACCGTGATGATCGCCGTCGGCGTGGTGTCCGTACCGGTCTTCGCGCGGCTGCTGCGCGGCTCGATGATCTCCCAGTCCAACAGCGACTACGTACTGGCGGCCACCTCGCTGGGCGTCCGGAAGCCGAAGATCGCCCTGACCCACGTGGTGCCGAACTCGCTCGCCCCGGTGATCGTGCAGGCCACCCTCACGCTGGCCACCGCGATCATCGAGGCCGCCGCGCTCTCCTTCCTCGGCCTGGGCAACCCGGACACCGCGATCCCTGAGTGGGGCATGATGCTCGCCGAGGCGCAGCCCTACCTCGACATCCGGCCGGGCCTCGCGGTGTACCCGGCGCTCGCCATCATTGTCACGGCGCTCGGGTTCACCCTGCTCGGTGAGGCGATGCGCGAGGCTCTCGACCCGAAGCTCCGGAAGTAGGTTTCGTATGCGTAAAGCGCGAGGAGTGAGCGTGCGAGCCCCGCAGTCGCGAACGGAGGGCCGGTAATGGCGCTGCTCGAAGTGGACGACCTCTGCGTCACCTTCTCCCGACGCGGTCAGCGGCCGGTACGCGCCGTCGACGGGGTGTCGTTCGCTGTCGACGCGGGCGAGGTGGTGGGCCTGGTCGGTGAATCCGGTTGCGGCAAGAGCGTCACGTCGCTGGCCATCATGGGTCTGCTGCCCAAGCAGCCCGGCCTGCGGGTCGGCGGCAAGGCCGTCTTCGACGGCACCGACCTGCTCCAACTCGACGACCGCTCGCGCCGGGACATCCGCGGCCGGGACGTGGCGATGATCTTCCAGGATCCGCTCTCCTCGTTGAACCCGGTGATCCCGATCGGACTGCAGGTCACCGAGGTGCTCACCCGGCATCGTGGGATGAAGGGCGCGGCGGCCGAGAAGGAGGCCGCGCGACTGCTCGACCGGGTCGGCATCCCGGACCCGAAGCGGCGCCTGAAGGAGTACCCGCACCAGCTCTCCGGCGGTATGCGGCAGCGTGCCCTGATCGCCATGGCGGTGGCCTGCCAGCCCCGGCTGCTGATCGCCGACGAGCCGACCACCGCGCTGGACGTCACCATCCAGGCGCAGATCCTGGAGTTGCTCAAGGAGCTGGTCCGGGACTCCGGCACCGCGCTCGTCATGATCACGCACGACCTGGGTGTGGTGGCGGGGATGTGCGAGACGATCAACGTGCTCTACGCCGGACGGGTGGTGGAGACCGCCCGCCGTCGTCCGCTGTTCCGGCAGCCCCGGCACCCGTACACGGTGGGGTTGCTCGGTTCGGTGCCGCGACTGGACGCGGGCCGCGGGGAGCGGCTGTACCCGATCCCCGGCTCGGTGCGAGACGTGCTGCCCTGGCCGGACGGTTGCGCCTTCGCGCCGCGCTGCTCACGACGGGTCGACGCATGCGTTGGTGAACCGCCGGAGCTGGTGCTCAGCCACGACGACCGCGCCTACCGGTGCGTCAACCCGGCGCCGCTGCCTGGTGTGACGCCGGGCGCGGACGTCCGGGCCACGGTGCCGACGTTGGCCGAACCGGGATCGGTGCCGGCGCAGGCCGTGCCGGACGACCCGCCGACGGTGCCGGGGCTGAACCCCGCCCCGCGCGAGGAGGAGAAGCCGTGACCGACACCGACATCCTCGTCGAGGTCCGCGACCTGAAGGTGCACTTCCCGATCACCAAGGGGGTCATCTTCGACCGTACGGTCGGCCACGTGAAGGCGGTCGACGGCGTCGACCTGCGCATCCCGCGCGGCAAGACGTACGGTCTGGTCGGCGAGTCGGGCTGCGGCAAGTCGACGCTCGGCCGGGCGTTGCTTCAGCTCACCCCACCCACCGCTGGCGAGGTCGTCTTCGACGGCGTCGAGCTGACCACCCTGCCGGCCGGCCGGCTGCGCACCATGCGTCGGCGGATGCAGATGATCTTCCAGGATCCGATGTCGAGCCTCGACCCCCGGCAGAACGTCGAGTCGATCCTCACCGAGGGGTTGCAGACCCACGGCATCGGCGCCGGCCGCGACGACCGGCGGCGGATCATCGGGGAGACCCTGGACGCGGTGGGGTTGCCCCGCTGGGCGCTCTCCCGCTACCCGCACGAGTTCTCCGGAGGGCAGCGGCAGCGTATCGGCATCGCCCGGGCGCTGGTGCTCGGCCCGGAACTGATCGTCGCCGACGAGCCGGTCTCCGCGCTCGACGTGTCGATCCAGGCCCAGGTGGTGAATCTGCTCGACGAACTTCAGGACAACCTCGGCCTCACCTATCTGGTGATCGCGCACGACCTTGCCGTGGTCCGGCACATCTCCGACGTGGTCGGTGTGATGTATCTGGGCGCGCTGGTCGAGGAGGCCCCGAGCGACCGGCTGTACCGCGAGCCGCTGCACCCGTACACCCGGGCGCTGATGTCGGCGGTGCCGGTGCCCGACCCCGACGTGGAGGACCGGCGGGAGCGGATCCTGCTCGCCGGCGACCTGCCCTCACCGGCGAACCCGCCCGCCGGCTGTCGGTTCCACACCCGCTGCCCGTGGGCGCAGCCGACACGCTGCGTGGACGAACGCCCAGCGCTGCGGGAGATCGGTGCCAGCCGGGTCGCCTGCCACTGGGCCGAGCAGATCGCCAGCGGGGAAGTCCGACCGCACAAGGTGGAGGTGCAGGTCACCCGCCCGCTGGACGAGGGCGAAAATCCGCAGGTGGTGTCCGCGCCGACCGAGCCCGGCTCGTACGTGTAGGCGGCTCCCGGGTGGGAGGGGTGCCTCACTCCTTGCCCCGCACGCCTCGGACGACCCATGATGTCGCCATGACGACGGGGACCCGGTCGGAGCCCACGGGTGTGCCGACAAGTTGGGTCGCCTGGTTCGGGGCCGCGTTCGCCTGGCGGGGAGTCGGGACCATCGAGGTGCCTCTCCCACAGCTAGGCCTGTCTCAAACTCCGGCTTATCTGACCTTGTGGCAAGATCGCCGGATGCTGCGACTCACCGATTTCATCATCGACTGCCCGGACCCAATGGAGCTGGCAGCCTTCTACTCTGAGGTGACGGGTCACCCGGTCAAGGGGGGCAGCCACGGCAACTGGGCCGGTATCCGGTTTGGCGAGATCGAGCTGGCCTTCATTCGGGTGGAGGACTACCGCGCCCCGCAGTGGCCCGACAGCGAGCACCCCAAGCAGTTCCATCTCGATTTCGAAGTCGACGACATCGAGGCCGAACAGAGCCGCGTCCTGGCCCTCGGCGCGACCCTGCAGCAGAACTCCATCGGCCCCGACGGCTACGGCTGGCGCGTCTACACCGACCCCGTCGGCCACCCGTTCTGCCTCTGCCACAACAAGGGTGTCATCTGGACCGACCAGGGCCTCATCTGGCCCGAGAGCGAGTAGAGCGTGTATCCGTTCCGACGCGCCGTGTCCCCCACAACGACCGACACGGACTTCGATACGCGCGCTAGCAGCGCCGCGCGGGCGGTGGCGGCGCTTCTCCCGGGCGGGGCCGGGCTCAGCCCTCGGGCCGGTTGAGCAGGGCAACCGCGATCCTGTGCACGGCGTCGATGCCGGCCGGGTCGGCCAGTTCCGTGCTGCCGCCGGTCACCGCGTACCACTCGTCGGCGTCCTTGTACTGCACCGAGAGCTGCACCTGACCGTCGGCGTAGGTCGTCCTCAGGGTCAACTCGCCGGTGATCACGCCGACCTCGTCGGTCATCACCCCGCCCGGACCGGCGACCAGGTCCGCGGTCAACTCCCGGGGTGCCGCGTTGGTGGCGGCAGAGCGCTCTGCTGCCACGGAGGCGTCGGCGCTCATCCCGGCGCCGGGCACGGCGGTGGATTCGGCCGATCGGCCGTTGACGCTCATCCCGGCGGTGGTGGGCCCGGCAGCTGCCGGCTCGCCGCCGGTGGCCGCCGTGTCGCCGCCGCCGGTGGCCGCCGCGGCATCGCTGGCGTGCGGCGTTCGCTCCGGCTCCGGTGTGTCCCCGCCTCCGGTCACGGCTTGCTCGCCCACGTGCATCCCTCCAACATGTCGCTGAGCGCGTCCTTCTCGGCACCGGTGACCGTCAGCCGCCAGTGATGTTTCACGGTGATCCAGTCGGCGGCGTAGGTGCACCAGTACGACCGGTTCGGCGGCTTCCACTGCGACGGGTCCTGGTCACCCTTTGCCCGGTTGGAGCTGGCGGAAACCGCGATGAGCTGCGGGCGGGTCAGGTCGTTGGCGAACTCGCCGCGTTTCGTGTCGTCCCACTCGGCGGCCCCGGAGCGCCAGGCGTTCGCCAACGGCACCATGTGGTCGATGTCCACGCCCGATGGGTCGGTGAAGGTCCGCCCGTCGTAGGCGCTCTCCCAGTGGCCCGCCACCACGTTGCACCCGGAGAGCCGGATGTCCTTGCCGTCGCGTTGCAGGACGGTGTCCCGGACGTCGCAGTTCTTGCCGGTCTTCTGCCAGTGTGGGAAGCGTGCCCGGCTGTAGCCGCGCATCGACCCGGCCTTCGCGACGGTCAACTCCGCCAACTGCTCGCCGGCGTTGCCCGAGCCGCTGGGCGGTGCCTCCGGTTCGTCGATGGTGACCGCACACCCGCCGACGCCGAGGGCGAGCAGCGCGGCGAGCGCCGCCGCTGCCATCGCACGGGCTCCTGATCTGGTACGCACAGACGACACCTTTCCAGCTTGCGGGCTCCCGGCGATCCCGCACAGTACCCGGGCACGGTTTCGGCGTTTCGTGGGATGTCCCACCCGACCCGGGGAAGATTGGTACCCATGACCGCATCCGCCCACGCGCTCCGGTTCTCCACCGGCGCGGGTCGGGGCGCTCTGCTGGCGGCGACCCTCGCCTCCGGAATGGTCTTTCTGGACAGCACCGTGGTCAACGTGGCGCTGCCCCGGCTGGGCGCGGAGCTGGACGCCACCGTCGCGGGTCTGCAGTGGACCGTCAACGGCTACGCGCTGGTCCTCGCCGCGTTCGTGCTGCTCGGTGGGGCGCTCGGCGACCGGCTCGGCCGGCGGCGGGTCTTCCTGGTCGGCGCCGTCTGGTTCGGCGTCGCCTCCGTCGCGTGCGGGCTGGCTCAGGATTCCGGCACCCTGGTCGCCGCCCGCTTCCTGCAAGGGGCCGGCGGGGCGCTGCTCACCCCCGGATCGCTCGCCGTGCTCCAGGCCAGCTTCCACCCCGACGACCGGGGTCGGGCCATCGGCGCGTGGTCCGGGCTGTCCGGGGTGTCCGCCGCACTCGGGCCGTTCCTCGGCGGTTGGTTGATCGACACGCTCTCCTGGCGATGGATCTTCTTCATCAACGTTCCGAACGCGGTGGCCGTGGTGTTCGCCGGACTGCGCTGGGTGCCGGAGAGCCGCGACTCCGACGCCCCGCGTACCGGCGGCGAACGGTTCGACGTGGCGGGGGCGGTGCTCGGCGCGCTGGCGCTGGCCGGTGTCGCGTACGCCCTGATCGAGGCGCCGGTACGCGGTCCGGCCGCGACGCCGGTGCTGGTCGCCGCGCTGGTGGGGCTGCTCGCCGCGGTGGCCTTCGTCCTGCTGGAACGACGCCGGGGCGACGCCGCGATGCTGCCGGTCGGGCTCCTCAGCGGCCGGCTCTTCCCGGTGCTCAACGTCTTCACCGTTCTGGTGTACGCCGCGCTCGGCGGGTTCACCTTCTTCCTCGCCGTCCACCTGCAGAACGCGGTGGGTTGGTCGGCGTTGCGGGCCGGGCTGGCCAGCATGCCGGTGACCGTCCTGCTGCTGGTCGGCTCGGCGCGGGCCGGCGCGCTCGCGGCGAGGATCGGGCCCCGGCTGCCGTTGACCGTCGGTCCGGTGGTCGCCGCGGCCGGCCTGCTGTTGCTGCGCCGGGTCGGGGCGGGCGCGTCGTACGGGGCGGACGTGCTACCGGGGGTGCTCCTGTTCGGCGCAGGGCTCACCCTGGTCGTCGCGCCGCTGACCGCGTCGGTGCTGGCCGCCGTGCCCGACCGGTTCGTCGGGGTGGCCAGCGGCGTCAACAACGCCGCGTCCCGGGTCGGTGGCCTGCTCGCGGTGGCCGCGCTGCCGCTGCTGGTCAGCCTCTCCGGCACCGGGTACGCGCAGCCGGCCGAGCTGACCGCCGCGTACCGGCAAGCACTGGCCTGGTGCGCCGGGTTGCTGCTGGCCGGGGCGGTGTTGGCCGCCCTGCTGGTCCGCCGCCCGTCCGGCCAGTCTCAGTCGTAAGTCGCGCCATGGTGCGCTCCTCAGTGGCCGGGAACACCACAACCAACCGCAACCGGCGATCGCCTGCGGCGGTTGCTACGTTCGGCGAATGAGCGATCATGACGATCGGTTGAGGTACCGACTGTTCACCGGGCCGGACGACGCCGAGTTCTGCCGCCGGGTCAGCGAGGCGCTGGCTCAGGGCTACCGGCTGCACGGCTCACCGGCGATCACCTTCGACGGGCAGCGAGTGGTCGTCGCCCAGGCTGTGGTCCTCGACGACGCCGGTGACGCCCGGGTCATCCCGATCTGACCCCGCGCTGGCCCCACACGGTCACCAAGGCGTACGACCCGGGCTGGCCGGGTGCGACCAGCCGCGGGCGCCCGACCGGCGGAAGACGGGGTGGCCGGGCCGCCCGGCCCGGCCACCTCCGGCTCAGCTCCGGGCGCGGTTGACCGCGCTGGTCACCGCCTTGATCGAGGCGGTGACGATGTTGGCGTCCATGCCGACGCCCCAGACGGTACGACCGTCCACGTCGCACTCCACGTACGCGGCGGCCTGCGCGTCACCGCCGGAGGAGAGCGCGTGCTCGTGGTAGTCGAGCACGCGTACCGCCACGCCCACCGACTGCAGCGCGTTGACGTACGCGTCGATTGGGCCGTTGCCGACGGCGGTGAGCGACCGCTGCTCGCCGCCGACCCCGACCTGGGCCTCGATCTCGACCTTGCCGTCGACGGTGCCGATCGTGTAGTCGACCAGCGCGACGGCCGGTTCCGCCTGGTGCTCGACCAGGTAGTTGCGGGCGAAGATACCCCACATCGCGGCCGGCTCGACCTCGCCGCCGGAGTGGTCGGTGACCTGCTGGACCACCCCGGAGAACTCGATCTGGAGCCGGCGCGGCAGATCGAGCTGGTGCTCGGTCTTCATGATGTACGCGACGCCGCCCTTACCGGACTGCGAGTTGACCCGGATCACCGCCTCGTAGCTGCGGCCCAGATCCTTCGGGTCGATCGGCAGGTACGGCACCGCCCAGGTGAACTCGTCCACCGGCACCCCGGCCGTCACGGCGTCGGCCGCCAGGGCGTCGAAGCCCTTCTTGATGGCGTCCTGGTGGGAGCCGGAGAAGGCGGTGTAGACCAGGTCGCCGGCGTACGGGTGCCGCTCGTGCACCGGCAGTTGGTTGCAGTACTCGACGGCGCGCTTGATCTCGTCGATGTTCGAGAAGTCGATCATCGGGTCGATGCCCTGGGAGAAGAGGTTCAAGCCCAGGGTCACCAGGTCGACGTTGCCGGTGCGCTCACCGTTGCCGAACAGGCAGCCCTCGATCCGGTCCGCGCCGGCCAGCAGGCCCAGTTCGGCGGCGGCCACCCCGGTGCCCCGGTCGTTGTGCGGGTGCAGGCTCAGCACCAGGCTGTCCCGGCGGGGCAGGTGCCGGTGCATCCACTCGATCGAGTCGGCGTACACGTTCGGCGTGGCCATCTCGACCGTGGCCGGCAGGTTGACGATCAGCTTGCGGTCGGGGGTGGGGTCGACCACCTCGATGACCTTGGCGCAGACCTCCAGCGCGTACTCCAGCTCGGTGCCGGTGTACGACTCCGGCGAGTACTCGTAGTAGATGTCGGTGTCCGGGGTGTGGATCTCGGCGTACTTCCGGCAGAGCCGCGCGCCGGTGGTGGCGATGTCGGTGATGCCGTCACGGTCCAGCCCGAACACCACCCGGCGCTGCAATGTCGAGGTGGAGTTGTAGAAGTGCACGATGGCCCGGCGGGCACCGCGCAGCGACTCGAAGGTCCGGTCGATCAGGTGCTCCCGGCACTGGGTGAGCACCTGGATGGTGACGTCCTCGGGAATCAGATCCTGCTCGATCAACTGCCGGACGAAGTCGAAGTCGGTCTGGCTGGCCGACGGGAAACCGACCTCGATCTCCTTGTAGCCCATCTGCACCAGCAGCTGGAACATCCGCCGCTTGCGCTCGGGGGACATCGGGTCGATCAGCGCCTGGTTGCCGTCGCGCAGGTCCACGGCGCACCAGCGAGGCGCGGCCTCGACGTGCCGGCTGGGCCAGGCGCGGTCCGGCAGGTCGATCCGGAACTGCTGCTGGTATGGCTGGTAACGGCGGAACGGCATCTGGCTGGGGGTCTGCCGGGCGATCGGATCGTTCGTGGCGTCGGCGGTGGGTTGTGCCATGGCGGAGTACTCCCGTGGGTCATGTCGGGCGTCAGCGATCGGAAGATGTCGGCGCAATGCCGGGCGACGTGTTCTGCTGGACGGCGCGGTTCGACTCCGCGACGAGGTGCCGGCCGGTCAGGCCTCGTCGCGGCGACCAAGGATGAGGTACGCCTGCCACATGACAGAGTCACCCTACGTGGTGAGGGAGGAAGTGGGAAGGTAGGTCCGCAGTATGGGACCGGAGTCACCCGACAACCGGGGTGTCCAGGGTCAACGCAGCAGCAGGGCGTGCGCCGGGTGGCGGCGGCGCAGACCCGTCTCGCGGCGACGTAGCTCCTCGGGCAGGCGGAACGGGTCACCGAGGCGCCCGACGGCGGTCACGCTGAGTGGGCGTACCTCTGCGGGCAGGTCCAGGTCGGCGCGGAGTGCGACCCGGTCGAAGTCGGTGAGCTGGTGCGCGTGCAGGCCGAGCGCGGTGGCCTGGACGACCAGGTGGGCCATCGCCTGCCCCAGGTCGTAGGCGGCCCGTTCCGGGTCGCCCTGGGGGCGTGTGGCGCGTTGCGGGCCGCCCTGGGGGCGTGTGGCGCGTTCCGGGTGACCGTGAGAAACGGGAGGTCGCTGTGAATGTGCGGCAATGTGCGCGCCGAGCACGAGGGCGGCGGCGTCCCGGGCCCACCGTTGGTCGTCGGTGGGCAGACTGACCAGGATCCGCTTCCAGGTCTCGTCGTGCCGGTGGCCGAGGGCGAACCGCCACGGCTGGGTGTTGCCCGCCGAGGGCGCCCAGCGGGCGGCCTCCAGCAGGGACGCCGCCTCGTCGCCGGTCAGCTCGGCGTCCGGGTCGAAGGCGCGAGGACTCCAGCGGAACGCCAGCAGCGGGGTGATGTCGACCATGCGAAAAGCATCCCGTATGGGCGTTTTCAATGGTGTGGCCGGGCTGTACAAATGTGGTCAAAGGCACCCGTAACCGCTTCATTGGTCAGGACGTTCGCCCGCCTGGGCTCTCCGTCGTGGTGGGCGCGTCGCGGCCCAGTGGCTCGGCGTCCACCACCGCCCCGGGCAGGGCGACGGTGGCCGGTGCCGGACCCGCCGGGCCCGCCAGGGTGAGCGTCCCGAGCGCCGCCCGTACGTGGGTCGGTGTCCCGTCCGCCGCGAAGCAGTAGACGCCCACGTCCAGCGGCGGGTTCAGCGAGGCGGAGGTGCTCTCCACCGTGAAACAGCGCCCGGCCACCCCCTCGGGCGGGGACGCGGGAGAGATCACCAACGGGCTGCGCCGGTCGGTGAGCACCGCCAGCCAGTCGGTGAACGGGTGTTGCACCCGCGGGTCCAATCGGTCCGGCACGACGGCGTCGGGTCCGCCGAGTCGTACGCAGGTCGCCGCCTCGGGGCGGCCCGCCGACGGTAGACCGCACTGGAAGAGGCCGTCGGGGTTGGCCGCGATCGCCACGTCCGCCGTACCGCCCAGCGCGCCGCCGGACACGTCGACCCGCCAACTGCCGTCCTCGGCGCTGACCACCGTCACGTCCCGTACCGAGCCGTCGCTGCCGACGTGGCTGTACCGGGCGGTGAAGTGGCGGTCCCGGGCAGCCGCCGCGAGCGCCGCCAGTTCGTCCCAGGCCGCGTCGACGCCGGCAGGTGCCGGGTCGGGGGGTGTGCTCGGGGTCACCCCGCCCGGCGGATCGGCGGTGCAGGCCACCAGGAGCGCCGGAACGAGGACGGACAGGGCACCGGTCATTCGGCGCGGGGCGCGCGGATGGGCATGCACGGGGTCATTCTGCGCCGGGTCCGCCCGGGGCGAGGACCCGCGTCGCCCGGCTGGCACCGGCGTGTCGCCGCCGCCCGGACGAGGACACCAGCGCAGCTCCGACCCGCGCGGACCGCCGGATGGTGGGATCACCTGACCCGTCCTCGCGTCTCGCCGGATACCCTGATGAGGTCTGACGCGCCGCCGGAGAAAGCAGCCCGGCGGCGTCGGCACGCTCAGGGTCATCGCTGGGAGGGAGCGCACCGTCGTGGCACTCGTGGTGCAGAAGTACGGCGGGTCCTCCGTCGCCAACGCCGAGCGCATCAAGCGGGTCGCCGAGCGGATCGTCGCCGCCCGCAAGGCGGGTGACGACGTGGTCGTGGTGGTGTCCGCGATGGGGGACACCACCGATGAGCTGCTCGACCTGGCCAACCAGGTCAGCCCGCTGCCGCCGGGCCGTGAGCTGGACATGCTGCTCACCGCCGGGGAGCGGATCTCCATGGCGCTGCTGGCCATGGCCATCCACAACCTGGGGTACGAAGCCCGCTCGTTCACCGGCTCGCAGGCCGGCGTGATCACCACGTCGGTACACGGCAAGGCGCGGATCATCGACGTCACCCCGGGGCGGCTCAAGGGTGCGCTCGACGAGGGCGCGGTGGTCATCGTCGCCGGCTTCCAGGGCGTCTCACAGGACACCAAGGACGTGACGACGCTCGGCCGCGGCGGATCGGACACCACCGCCGTGGCGCTCGCCGCCGCGCTGAACGCGGACGTCTGTGAGATCTACACCGACGTGGACGGCATCTTCACCGCCGACCCGCGAATCGTGCCGAACGCCCGGCACATCTCCGACATCACCTACGAGGAGATGCTGGAGTTGGCCGCCTGCGGCGCGAAGGTGCTGCACCTGCGCAGCGTGGAGTACGCCCGTCGGGCGGGGTTGCCGATCCACGTCCGTTCGTCATACTCGACCAACACCGGCACCATGGTCACCGGATCGATGGAGGACCTTCCCGTGGAACAGGCGCTGATCACCGGGGTCGCCCACGACCGCAGCGAAGCGAAGATCACAATCGTCGGGGTGCCCGACGAGCCGGGCGCGGCCGCGAAGATCTTCGACACCGTCGCCGGCGCCGAGATCAACATCGACATGATCGTGCAGAACGTCTCCACCGAAGGGACGGGCCGCACCGACATCTCGTTCACGCTGCCCAAGACCGACGGTCCCACCGCCATGGCGGCCCTCAGCAAGATCCAGGATTCGGTCAAGTTCAAGGGCCTGCTCTACGACGACCACGTCGGCAAGGTGTCGCTCATCGGTGCCGGGATGCGTTCGCACCCGGGCGTCGCGGCTGGTTTCTTCGCGGCGCTGGGGGCGGCCGGGGTCAACATCGAGATGATCTCGACCTCGGAGATCCGCGTCTCGGTGGTCTGCCGGGACACCGACCTCGACAAGGCCGTACGGGCCATCCACGACGCGTTCGAGCTGGGCGGCGACTCCGAGGCCGTGGTCTACGCGGGGACGGGACGGTAGCGCCGGTGGCGGCGCAGCCCACCCTGGCCGTGGTCGGGGCGACCGGTGCTGTCGGCACCGTGCTGTGTGACCTGCTCTCCTCCCGGCGCAACGTCTGGGGCGAGATCCGGCTGCTCGCCTCGGAGCGCTCGGTCGGGCGGAAGGTGCGCTGCCGGGGTGAGGAACTGGCCGTCGGGGCGCTGACGCCGGAGGCGTTCGACGGTGTCGACGTAGCCATGTTCGACGTGCCGGACGAGGTCTCCGCCGAGTGGGCGCCGGTCGCCGTGAGCCGCGGCGCGGTGGTGGTGGACAACTCCGGGGCGTTCCGCATGGACCGGGACGTCCCGCTGGTGGTGCCCGAGATCAACCCCGAGCAGGTACGCAACCGGCCCAGGGGGATCATCGCCAACGCCAACTGCACCACCCTCGCCATGATCGTGGCGGTCGCCCCACTGCACCGCGAGTACGGGCTACGCGAGCTGGTCCTCGCCTCGTACCAGGCGGCGTCGGGGGCGGGCCAGTCGGGCGTGGACACGCTGCACCTGCAACTCGGCAAGATCGCCGGGGATCGGGTGCTCGGCTCGCGACCCGGCGACGTGCGGCAGGCGGTCGGGGACGACCTCGATCCCTTCCCCGCACCGCTGGCGCTCAACGTGGTGCCCTGGGCCGGATCGCTCGCCGACGGCGGCTGGTCCTCCGAGGAGATGAAGATCCGCAACGAGTCCCGCAAGATCCTCGGCCTGCCCGACCTCAAGGTCTCCGCGACCTGCGTACGGGTGCCGGTGGTGACCGGCCACTCGGTGGCGGTGCACGCCGTCTTCGCCAGCGAGGTGGATGCGGAGGGTGCCCGCGAGGCGCTGCGCAACGCGCCCGGGGTGATCCTGGTCGACGACCCGGCGGCCGGGGAGTTCCCGATGCCGATCGACGCGGTGGGCACCGACCCGTCCTGGGTCGGCCGGATCCGCCGCGCCCTCGACGATCCGCGCGCCCTCGACCTCTTCGTGACCGGCGACAACCTCCGCAAGGGCGCCGCGCTCAACACCGCCCAGATCGGCGAACTCCTCGTCCGCGAATTCGCCCGCTGATTTGATTGACTCCGCCTGCGGCAAAGCGGGGTATCTGATGCGCGCGACAGCCCCACCTGGCGCAGATGGAGTCGATCGGCGCCCGGGGCGCGGCGCGCGGTCAGGCCGGGGAAGATCAGGCGGCGGCGAGGCGTACGCCGTCGCGACCGTGCCGCTTGACCGCGTAGAGCGCCTCGTCGGCACGGCGCAGGGTGAGCTCCGCCGGCTCGCCGACACGGGGCAGCGCGATCCCGACGCTGATGGTGCGTCCGGTGCGCCGGGCCGCCTCGGCGAGCCGCTCGGCGATGCCGACCGCCTCCTCCGGGCGGCTCACCTCGAGCACCGCGACGAACTCGTCGCCGCCGATCCGGTACAACTCGTCGCCCTGCCGCAGCGCCCCTTCCAGGGCTCGGGCCAGCCCCACCAGCAGCCGATCCCCGGCCTGGTGGCCGTACGTGTCGTTGACGGTCTTGAAGCCGTCCACGTCGATGGCGAGCAGGG
Organism: Micromonospora sp. KC213; assembly: GCF_004348325.1. Lineage (GTDB taxonomy): Bacteria > Actinomycetota > Actinomycetes > Mycobacteriales > Micromonosporaceae > Micromonospora. Next base: position 14,688 of record NZ_SMKF01000070.1, read on the forward strand.
CGGTACGACCCGGGGTGGCCGCCCGGATCCGCTGCCCGAACGGCCCGGTGTGGCGTAGCCCGGTGAGCGGGTCGGAACTGGCCTGCTCACGCAGCTGAGCCAGGGTACGAAGCCGGTCCAACGCGCCCCAAGCCTGCCCGGCGAGCAGTTCCATCAGGTTCACCGTGGTCGGGTCCGGCCGGAGCAGCCGTTCGTCGGCGACCAGCAGCAGCCCGCCCGAGTCGGGCGGCCCGAGCGGCACCGACACCAGAGTGCGCACCCCGGCGCGGACCAGCGGCTCGTACTCCTCGGTCGGCGACCGTCCCGCCTCGCCCAGCGTGTACGCCGCCCCGTGCCGGTGGGCGCGGGCGACCATCTGACCGAGCGGGCCCGGGCCCGCCTCGGTCAACTCGGCCCGCACGCGTGACTCCAGTTCGCCCAGGGCACAGGTCGGGGCGCCCAGGCGGGGACCGTGTCGGTCGTCGAGCACCAGCACGGCGGCGGAGAGGGCGGAGACCTCCCGGGCCGCGGTGATCGCCGCGGCCATCAGGTCCCAGTCGGTGGGGGCGGAGGTCATCGCGGTGGCATGTCGCAGCAGTTTCTCGCTGCGGCTCTCGGCCGGCGGCCCGCCGAAGGCCACGATCCGGGCACCGAGCCGCCCGGCCAGCCGTTCCGCGGTCGCCCGCCAAGGCTCCAACCCGACCGGCTCGCTCCACTGGAGGTCGAGTACCCCGATCGGGCGGCCCGCCGGGTCCAGCACCGGCACGCAGATCTCGGCCGTGACGTCGGGGCGTACCGGCAGGTAGTCGGGGTCGGCGGTGACATCGGCGACGGTAGCGCCCGCCCCGGACGCGTACACCCGCCCGACGATGCCGGACTTCGGCGGCACGGTGGCGAAGACCTGCCAGGCGCCGGTCGCCGCGACGCAGCGCAGCCGGTCGTGGACCTGGAGCAGGACGGAGACCGTGGCCGAGGTGTGCCGGGCGAGCGCGGTCACGGTCCACTGGCAGGCCTCGACGGCGGTGGACGCCATGGGCAGGCGGACCGTGACGTCCCGGACGACTCGTTCGTGATCCACGTTCTTCCAGGTGGGGGCGGGCCCGGCCGGCGGCGAGGCTGCGGTCAAGCGTACTCAGTGCCACCGAACCCACCGTGGTCAAGATCATTGAGGTCGTACACATGTTCTATCCACAGGGTGTGGACGCGGTCGGTGAGTGGCCGAGCCGGCCACGCGGAGCGCCTCGGCGGGATAGCGTGATGGTCCCGGTCGCAGTGGAGGAGCCATGCTCGTCGCCCAGCTGAGTGACCCCCATCTGACCACCGGCGTGCTCGCCGCCGCACCCGCCGCCGGCCTGCACCGCGCACTCGGCCGGGTGCTGGCCCTGCGGCCACGCCCCGACTGCGTGGTGATCTCCGGCGACCTGGCCGACCAGGGCCGGCCCGACGAGTACGCCGCGCTGCGCGAGGTGCTCGGCCGCTACCCGCTGCCGGTGCACCTGGTGACCGGCAACCACGACGACCGGGAGTCGCTGCTCGACGCCTTCGGCGGCACGCCGTACCTCGGCGGCGGCTTCTCCGCCTACTACCACGTCGACCATCCCGAACTGACCGCCGTCGCGTTGGACTCGCTGGTGCCCGGCGAGAACGCCGGTCGGCTCGGTGACGACCAACTCGGCTGGCTCGACGGCGTACTCGCGGGCCGGCGCGACGTGCCGGCGGTGGTCTTCCTGCACCACCCGCCGGTCGCCGTCGGCGTTCCGGCCGCCGACGCCATCCGGCTCGCCGACGGCGACGCCCTCGCCGAGGTGATCCGCCGGCACCCCCACGTGGTCCGCGTCGCCGCCGGCCACCTGCACCGCCCGGTCACCACGGCCTTCGCCGGCACCGTGCTCACCGTCGCGCCCAGCACCTGGCGGCAGGCGTCGCTGACCATGAGCCCGGACGAGGAGATCGGTTGGGTCGACGAGCCGACCGCCTTCCTGTTGCACGCCGTCGAGCAGGGCGGGTGCGTGACGCACACCGTGCAGGTCAGTCACGCCGCCGGCATCACCTGCGGCTTCTGACCGGCCGACCGGCCGGTTCGTCCGCCGGGTCGGCGCGGAAGCATGACGGACGGCTGGTGCGGTACGGCCCGGTCGCACCGGCGAGCCGACCGATCGCCCGGACCTGATTCGGCGGCCGGGGCCGCGAGGTCACGGACGCGCCGGCGGACGCAGACGTTCGGAGGTGCACGACTGCCGTGCGGCACGGATAGCCTCGGCGCACTTCCCGGCGGCCGGACGAGCCGCCCGCGCCCCGCACAATCCTGGCGGTCGGCACCCTGACGGGGGTGTCGACTCGTCATCCGACCGCCCCGGGAGAGTGCGGCGGCTCCTTCGCACCGGGAGCCGACGCACTCCCCGGGGCGTCCCCTGCTCCGCACCCGGACGCAGGCGCCCGCTCGGCGGTGACCCGCACCGCCCGTGCCGCGTCGCCGCCACTGTCGGTCGGCTCTGCCATGCTGACCGGGTGAACGTGACCTGGCGGCACCTGCCCGCACCGGCCCGGGAGATCGCCGCCGCGACGGTCGACGCGGTCGAGGCGGTCCGGGAGCGTGACGTCGAGGCGTACGAGAGGGCGACCGCGCGGCTCGCCGGCGTCGAGCACGCCGGGCTGGTCCTCGGCTCGGTGGTGCGGTTGTTGCTGGAGGAGACCCACCCGGACGGGCTGGGCTCCGACGACGTGCGGCGGGTGCTGGAACGCTGCGTCCGGGCGGCCACCTTTTGGCAGCCGGGCGTCGACCCGCACGTGGTGCTGGTCCTGCTGGCCGGGGCGCTGGGCGTGTACGACCCGGACGGCGACGACTCCCCGCCCGATCCGGCGGCGCTCGCCCGGCACGCCCCGCTGCTCGTCGCCGACCTGCTGGCGGTGACCGGGCGGCCGGTCGAGGGCTACCTGGGCGTGGCGTTCGCCGAGATCGAGCGCACCGAACGACACGACTGACCGGTGGGGCCGGACGGCCGCGGGGCGCGACCGATCGAAGCTGTTCACACCGGTGAGCCTCACGGTGGGCTCCGCAGACAGCATCGCAGACGGCAGGACGCCGGTTTTGGTGTTTTCGGTTGAGCCGGAAATCGGGGGGTACGGATTCAGGTGGACAAGGACGACTCCCTCCCGCTCGCAGGGAGGCTCGATCGGAGAAGGAGGAGTGCCATGACCACCGTGGTTGACAAGTCGATCGAGGTCGACGTGCCGATCAGCACCGCCTACAACCAGTGGACGCAGTTCGAGGAGTTCCCCCGCTTCATGGGCGGCGTGCAGGAGGTGCGCCAGCTCGACGACCGGCGTATGCACTGGGTCGCCCAGATCGCCGGCGTCCGACGTGAGTGGGACGCGACGGTCCTGGAGCAGGTGCCGGACGAGAAGGTCGCCTGGGCGGCGACCGAGGGCGCGACCAACGCCGGCGCGGTCTACTTCCAGTCGGTGGGCACCGGCCGCACGCGGGTCCGGCTGCACCTGGAGTACGAGCCGGAGGGGCTGGTCGAGAAGGCCGGCGACAAGCTGACCATCATCGAGAAGCAGGCCGAGTCCGACCTGGAGAAGTTCAAGAGCTTCATCGAGTCCCGGGGCGTCGAGACCGGCGCGTGGCGGGGCTCGATCGGCGAAGGGCTCGGCGTGGGTACGCCGGGCGTCGCGCACGCGGCGGCGTCGCAGGGTGACAGTGGCCGGGCGGGTGCCTTCGGCGCCGCCGTCGCGGGTGCCGGCCCGGCCGACGTGAAGCACCGCTCCAGCGACGACGAGGACCGGGTGGCCGACGCCAACGAGCGGGACTACGTGGTGACCGAGATCGACTGGCCCGCGCCCGACACCACCACCTACCCGGGTGGCCCCGTCAACGAGCCGAACCGGCCCCTCTGACGGGCCGCCGCGCCCGCCGGCTCGGCCACCGGCTGCGGCGGTTCAGACAGCGAAAGGGTCCCTCCACCGAGGGGCCCTTTCGTCATACGAGGCCACCCACAGTCCTCCCCGCTGCCGTTCGCAGAATCGCCGGCAAGGCGTGCAACGTCGGTAGAACAGATCACGTTCTGGTAGGTGACCCCCGCAGAGGAACTGGCCTTCACCGAGTTCGTGCAGGCCCATGGTGATCGGCTGCTGCGGTTCGCGCGGCTGCTCGTACCGGATGCCGGCGATGCCGAGGATGTCCTGCAGCTTGCCCTGCTACGGCTGACAAGACACTGGTCGAGGCGGTTGGAGGCCCCAGAGGCGTACGTACGGATCGCGCTGGTGAATCTCGCGAAGGACCGGGGTCGGCGGCGGCATCTCGTACCCGTCCCCGTGGAGGCCGACCCCGGCGTACTGCGGGCCGGGCCCGATCATGCCGAGGCGATCGCGGCCCGTACCCACCTCGATCAGATCCTTGCCGCGCTTCCCCCGAGGCAACGCGTCACCGTCGTGCTGCGCGTCATCGACGGAATGAGCGAGGCCGAAACGGCAGCGATCATGAAGTGCTCGCTGGGGACCGTCAAGAGCAACCTCGCTCGCGGACTGCAGAAGGTCCGCGCAGCCTTGCAGCCCACCCCCATTCTGGTAGAGGAGACGGCGCGATGAACACGGCTCGTCCTGCACCCAACCACCAGGTGGCCGAGGAACTGCGGCAGCTGGCAGCGGCGGCTGAGCCGGCTCTGCTCGCCCGCCCCGATCTGGCTCGGATCGATACCGGTTACGGTGCATCTTCCACCAAAGGAGTCTCGGAACCGCGATGAACAGTCGGCCTCTCGATCAGCAGGCTCACCTGGCTCCCGAGACCCCGGAAGCCGAGCCGGCCAGCCAACCGCCGGGACGGCTCCGGGCGCGCGCGCCACTGTGGTAGCAGCCGGTTCCGCAGCGCATCGGCCACCGCCGAGGAGGCGACCGTACGGGCCAGCCCTCGACGGCGGAACCTGGAGTCGGTCAGGACGCACAGGTGCGCGACGGATCCGGGCCAGTGGCGGTAACCCGCTGCCGCCGTCACCTCCGTCCCGTCTCGGACGACGAACACGGATGACGTGACCTCGTCGATGCCGCTCTCCTCAGCCTCGTCCTGGCCGACTGTGGCGACGAAGCGAGCCAGGTTGGGGTGCCCGGGAGGCAACACGTCCACATCCGCCCCGGCCCATGGCTGGAACTCCTGCTCGTCCAGGTAGGCCAGGGCAGCAGGGCCGAGGACATCGAGAACGTGCGGCTCGCCGCCCCAGCGCTCCACCTGAAGTGCCGTACCCGTGGGAAGGCCGGACAGCGAGCGCCGCAGGATGTCAGCGGCGGCCGCGTTCGGTGCGGTGGCGATGCCGGCGTTGCCCAGCACGACGACGCCGGCCCAGCCGGGCGGGCACAACCGTGACTCGGCGGCGACGAACACCTGTATGCCGCTGGTCGGGAAGCTGGCCGCCACGCCAGCCAGGCTCATCCAGAGGTGTTGGACCGGGCCCATCAGACTCATCGATGCATCGTCGCCGGCCTGCCGGTTCGTGGCTATCGACTTTGCCCAAGGGGCGGTGATCGCTGCGGTGCCGACAGATGGTCAGCGGCCGGTAGGCGGTCCGGCGACGGCTCAGCAGCGGCCGTCCACCTTGAGGCTGTCGATGAAGGCGCCCCCGGTGGCGGGCTCGAAGTCCAGCGTCCCGGCGGCTACCTGTGGGGCAAGCGGTATGCCGGATCACCGCTGTAAGGATCAAGGGCCTGGCTGGCTTCGTCAGCGCGAAATATTTTGGGCGGTCCAAGCAACCGATTTCATCTCGCTGGTGCACCTAACGGTGAGAGGAGTCGGATGCGAAGTCACGAAGACGAGGATCGGCGCCAGTTCAGTGAGTACTTCGCCGCGCGGCGCGGGGTGGTCCGGCATTCCGCGTACCTGATGTGCGGGGACTGGCACTGGGCGGATGATCTGACCCAGGCCGCGTTCATCCGGGTTGCCTCGGCCTGGCACCGGGTCCGTGATCCACAGGCGTTGGACGCGTTCGTCCGGACCTGTCTGATTCGGACGTACCTGTCGGAGACCCGGCGCGTGTGGCGCCGCCGCGAGCGCGTGGTGGCGGAGATGCCCGATCTGGCCAGCGGGAATGACGACGCCGAGTCGGTGGCCCGTCGGGTGGCCTTCGCTCAGGCACTGCGGCAGGTGCCACCCCGCCAGCGGGTGACCCTGATCTGCCGGTTCTATCAAGGGCTTGACGTGACCGAGACGGCCGTCGCGTTGGGTTGTTCGGAGGGCACGGTGAAGAGTCAGACCGCGAAGGGTCTCGCCACGCTACGCAAGGTTCTGGGTGACGCACTGCCTGTCCCCGCATTGGCCTGCGCTACGGAGGGAAAGGAATGACACAGCTGCGTGATCTCTTCGAGGAGGCGGCGAACTCGGCGCCGCCGCCGAGCCGGTTGGTCGCGGATGAACTGTACGCGGCCGGACGCCGGCGTCGGCGCCGGCGGACCGTCGCCAACTATGCGGCCGCCGTGGCCCTCGTCATGACCGCCGGTACGGGTATCGCCGCGCTGGCTGGGCACGAGCGGTCCGTCAGCGGCGAGGTGGGCGTCGACCAGAAGCAGTCGTCGCCTGGCGCCCTGCCACACCATGGGGAGCGGATTCAGTGGTCCGGGGCGGCCGATGCGCGACACCTGTACCTGTCGATGTCGACGCAGCTGAGCTGTTCCAAGGAGCCGTGCGCCAAGAGCATCGTGCAACTGGTTGCCTCCGACGACGGTGGACGTACCTGGAGCGATCGGGGCGGACCGATCAACGCCGCCAGCTTCGAGGTTCTCGGACCCGGTCGGTTGCTGGCCGTCCTGCACGACTCGCCGGGGCCGAAGTGGACCCTGCAGACCAGTACGGATGGCGGGCGAACCTGGCACAGGCTGGATCAGGCCCCTCCCGTGGCGGCGGTGCCCACCGGGAGCGTTGCCGTGTGCTGGCCGGAGTCGAACAAGGCGCCTTCACCGTGCAGGATGCACGCGCTCGATCCGGCAACACGCCGGATCGCCCCGCTGACCAGCCAGCCCGCCTTGACCTTGAGTGACGATCTGCGGATCCGGGAGTCGGCGGGACGACTGTGGGCGTCGGGAGTCGATCCGGCGACCGGCCGGCCGGGGGTCGCCGTGAGCCGGGATGCTGGACGTAGCTGGTCCACCCAGGTCTTCGCGGACGCGCCTGCCTGCTCCCGGGCGGGTTGTCCCGCGCCGTACCTTGCGGCGGGTAACGGGCCGATCGGGTATGCGGTGGTCCTCGGCGCGCAGCAGCGTGTTGTTTACCGCTACGAGGAGAACGACGGCCAGGGCGCAGGTGGTTGGCAGCGGGTTCCTGGTGCGGGCAGTGTGCCGTCCGACCGGCTCCCTGGCGGCGTCCAGTCGTTCGTCACCGCCGATGGAACCCATGTGTTGTTCCAGGTCGTGACCCAATCCGACCAGGACGTCGACGCTCACCGCTGGTGGAGGGCTGGCGCGGACGGCACGTACGAGGCAGTCGAACCAGTGGGCCTCCCGGACACCGTCAACCCGATCCGTCGTACGTCCAACGGCTGGTTCTACACACACAGCTACCTCGACAAGGTGGTGTACGGGTCGACCGATGGCTGGCACTGGTCGCCGGTAGCCCGCGGGTCGTAGGCCATCACCCCCTTTCTCACGGTCTTAGCTCGTTTGTTTGCCCGCGCGTCTCCGCGCGGGTTCAGTCCGGACACAGAGGTCAGGAGAGCATGGTTCATCTAAAACTTTCCCGCCGGTATCGGCGCCATGTCGTCGGTGCGGGAGTCGCTGCCATGGTGGCGTTGGTGCTGAGCGCATGCGGTGGCGCCGCCGAGGCGCCGACGGTGGCCACGGCGGGCGGTTCCAGCGCCCAGCCGACCGGGTCGGCCGGTGCGGTCAGTGGGCCTGTCGCCCAGTACGTCGAAGGGCAACGCCAGTGGGTCAACTGCCTGCGCAAGGAGGGCTTTGACCTGCCGGACCCGGACGCCAAGGGGCGCGTCGACCTGAGCGCACCCGACGTCCCGAAAAAGACCGATCAGAAATGGCGGGCAGCTCAGGAAAAATGCAAAGAATTCAATCTTCCTATCCCTGACGAGCTGGAGGAGAAGGGGCCCCCGGTGACAGCGGAGCAGATCGCCCACCGGCGTGAGTACGCGAAGTGCATGCGCGCGAACGGGATGCCGGACTGGCCTGACCCGGGACCGGACGGGGAATGGCCCCAGGCCGGGTCAATGAGCAGGGAGCTCACCCCGCAGGAGCAGGCGCTGAACATTCGCGCGCTGCAGATCTGTGAACCGGTGCTTGACGGACGTCCGAAGACCACCGCGAACCCGAACGGGGCCGGCCGGGGATGAGCCAGCAGGTGCCCGTGGCAGAGCCCACCACAATTACCGAGCCGGCCGGTACGGTGACCGACTGGAGGCGGCGACGGCGGGTGCGGGCTGCGCTGGGCGGCGTCGCCGCGCTGGTCACCCTCGCGGTGGCCGGCGCGGCGACCCTTGGCCTTGGCGGGCGTGGAGGGGATGAACCCCCGGCGGCGCGTACCGGGCCGGCCGCCACCGCGCCGGTCACTCGGCAGACGCTGGTCAAGACCGTGACGCTGGCCGGCGAACTCGGATACGGCCCGGCCGTACCGCTCGCCTCGACCGCCACGGGCACGGTGACCTGGCTACCTCAGGTCGGGGCCACGGTGCGGCGGGGCGGTGTGCTGCTGCGCGCCGACGAACTGCCGGTGGTGCTGCTGTATGGGTTCCTGCCGATGTACCGGCCGTTGACCGAGGGCACAGAAGGGTCGGACGTGCGGCAGTTCGAGCGTAATCTCGCCGCCCTCGGCTATCACGGGTTCACGGTGGACGAGGAGTTCACGGCAGCCACCACCGCCGCGGTGAAGCGTTGGCAGAAGGATCTGGAACTGCCGGACACCGGTAGGGTCGAGCGGGACCGGGTGGTGTACGCGCCGAAGGCGGTACGCATCGCGCAGCACCTGGTACGCCTCGGGGCGAGCGCGAGCGGAGACGTGCTGACGTACACCGGCAACACCCGGATGGTGACGGTGTCCGCCGGTGCGGGCGAGGCTGCCTGGGCGGCGAAGGGCACCAAGGTCACCGTCACGTTGCCCACCGGCGGTTCGGTAACCGGCGAGGTCAGGGCCGTGGGTGCCCCAGCATCCGATGCCTCGGCTGGCGCTGGGCAGCGGCCTGTGAACCCGGAACGGCCCGGCACTGACGCCGCCACGGTCGAGGTCACCATCGCGATTGCTGACCAGAAGGCGTTGGGCGCGCTGGGTGCCACGCCGGTCGACGTGCGATATGTGGCGAAGGAGCGGCGGGACGTGCTCACCGTGCCGGTGGAGGCGTTGTTGGCGCTCGCCGAGGGCGGGTACGGCGTGGAGGTGACCGGGCCGGCGGGCACCCGGGTCGTGGCGGTGCAAGCTGGCATGTTCGCCGACGGGCGGGTTGAGGTCAGCGGCGACGGCCTGACCGACGGCGTGATGGTCGGGGTGCCGCAGTGACCGATGTGATCGAACTCGTCGGGGTGTCGCGGACCTATCCGGGTGGAGTGACGGCGTTACGGGAGGTTGACCTGACCATCGGGTACGGAGAACTGGCCGGGATCGTCGGCCCTTCCGGCTCAGGCAAGTCCACCTTGCTGAACCTGATCGGTACCCTCGACCGGCCGTCGAGCGGGACGGTACGGATCGATGGGCACGATGTGTCTACTCACACCGACCGGGAGGTGTCCGCCCTACGCGGCCGCCGGATCGGTTTCGTGTTCCAGCAGTTCCACCTGGCCGCTGGCGTACCCGTGCTGGACAACGTGGCTGACGGGCTGCTCTACGCTGGCGTGCCCAGGCGGGAGCGGCGACGACGGGCGGCGAACGCGCTGGCCCGAGTCGGCCTTGACCACCGGCTCGACCATCGGCCGCATGAGCTGTCCGGCGGTGAACGGCAGCGAGTGGCGTTCGCGCGTGCTGTCGTCGGCGAGCCGGCGCTGTTGCTCGCCGACGAGCCCACCGGCAACCTCGACTCGGTCGCCGGTGCGGCCGTGCTGGCGCTGCTGGAGGAGTTGCACGGTCAAGGCACAACGGTCGTGGTGATCACGCATGATCAGGACATCGCGGCCAGTCTGCCGCGGCAGATCATGCTGCGGGATGGCCGGATCATCCGCGATTCGGGCGCGCCGCTGGCGGTGCGCCCGTGACCCAGAGAGCCGGCGGGGCCATGACGCTGAAACCTGGCGCCGCGAAGCCGCGACCGGCGCGGCTCAGTCCCGCCGACGTGGCCCGACTAGGCGCGGCAGGGTTGCGGTCCCGACCACTGCGGGTTTGCCTCTCCGCGCTGGGCATCGCCATCGGCATCGCGGCGATGCTGGCGGTGGTGGGCATCTCCACGTCCAGCCGGGCTGAACTGGACCAGACCCTCGACCGGCTCGGCACCAACCTGCTGACCGCAGCCCCGGGCGAGACCCGGACGGGCGAAGAGGCAGTCCTGCCCGAGGAGTCGACGGCGTTGGTCGGTCGAATCGGGCCGGTGGAATCGGTCAGCGCAACCGGTGCCGTCAAGAAATCCATCTACCGTACCGACCATGTCCCGGCGGGTCAGACCGGCAGCATTCAGGTGCTCGCCGCTCAACCTGAACTGTTGACCGTCGTCGACGCCACGCTGCACGCCGGTTCCTGGTTCACGCCCGCCACCGCCACCTATCCAACGGTCGTGCTGGGCGCCACCGCAGCCCGCCGTCTGGACGTACCCGGAGTCGGGACACGCGTGTGGCTGGCCGGCGAATGGTTCGCTGTGATCGGCATTCTGACGCCCGTACCGCTGGTCGAGGAGTTGGACTCGGCCGCGCTGGTGGGGTGGGATGCCGCTCGGTCCTACCTCGGTTTCGACGGCCATCCCACCCGGCTGTACCTCCGTGTCGCGCCCACCCAGGTCACGGCGGTTCGGGCAGTACTCGGGCGCACCGTCAACCCGGAAGCACCAAACGAGGTGTCCGTATCCCGACCCTCCGACGCGCTGGCCGCCCAACAGGCCACCGACAATGCCCTCAACGGGCTACTGCTCGGCTTGGGTGCGGTAGCGCTCCTCGTAGGGGGAGTCGGCATCGCCAACACCATGGTGATCTCGGTATTGGAACGCCGCGCCGAGGTGGGTCTACGTCGAGCACTCGGTGCCACCCGCGGACAGATCCGCGGCCAGTTCCTCGCCGAGTCACTTCTACTCTCCACGCTCGGCTGCGTGGGCGGCACCCTGCTCGGCGTCGTCGTTACCGGACTGTACGCGGCCAGTCAAAGCTGGCCCGTCGTGGTGCCCGCCTGGGCAATGGCCGGAGGGCTGGCAGCCACCCTCCTGATCGGTGCCGCAGCCGGCCTCTACCCCGCAGTACGTGCAAGCCGACTCGCACCGACCGAAGCCCTCGCCGGCACGTGACCAGCAAGCCCTGACCGGGACGGATATGCCTGTTCTCCTGCCGCCCGCGAACGTCGGCGGCACGTGTCGTCCCAAGCAGTACCAGGCAGCGCCTGTGTTCTCGGGAGACGACTCAGGGCCGGTGTCCCGTAGGGGAAACCGGCCCTGAACTGGCCTTACCTCTGGTCGGGGTGGCCGGATTCGAACCGACGACCTCTTCGTCCCGAACGAAGCGCGCTACCAAGCTGCGCCACACCCCGAGGCGTGCTGAGAAATAGTAGCCCACCCGTTCCGGTGGTCAAACTCGGTACCCCCTCCCGCCGCGCCGGCCCGCGGTTCGGTACGACGACGGCGCGGCGGGAGGGCAGGTCAGCGGGAGATGAGGGTGAGCATGCTCGCCTCCGGCGGGCAGGCGAACCGTACCGGGGCGGTGGGGTGGGTGCCCAGGCCGGCGGAGACGTGCAGCCAGGAGTCGGAGCCGGGCCAGCGGTGCAGGCCCTTGGCCATCGACCGGGGCAGCCCGCAGTTGGTCACCAGCGCGCCGTACCCGGGCACGCAGACCTGGCCGCCGTGGGTGTGTCCGGCGAGCAGCAGGCCGAAGCCGTCGGCGGCCATCTGGTCGAGCACGGCCGGTTCCGGGGAGTGGACGACCGCGACGGAGAGGTCGGCCGACGGGGAGACCGGGCCGGCGACGGCCGGGTAGTCGTCCCGCTCGACGTGCGGGTCGTCCACGCCGACCAGTTCGACCACCCGGCCGCCGGCCTTGATCGTGGTCCGGGCGTTGTTCAGGTCGGCCCAGCCGGCCCCGACCAGGACGTCGCGCAGTTCCTCGTACGGTAGGGCGGCGCCCTCGGTGTACTCGCGGTTGGGCAGGAAGTAGGTGAACGGGTTTTTCCAGACCGGGCCGGTGTAGTCGTTCGAGCCGAAGACGAACGCGCCGGGAACGCCGAACAGTGGTTGCAGCGCCCGCAGCACGCCCGGGACGGCCCCGGGGTCGGCCATGTTGTCCCCGGTGACCACCACCAGGTCGGGGTCGAGGGCGGCGAGCGACGCCACCCACTGCTGTTTGCGCCGCTGGTCCGGCATCATGTGCAGATCCGACAGGTGGAGCACCCGCAGCGGCTCCGCGTCGGTCGGCAGCACCGGCACGTCGTACCGGCGCAGGGTGAACATGTTGCGCTCGATGAGCGACGCGTACGCCAGGGTGGCCGCGCCCGCGGCGACGGTCCCGGCGGCGAGCCGGAATAGTGTGCGCTTTCGCATGTCGTTCAGGGTAGTTTGACCGTCCATGAGCACGCTGAAGGACCGCCTCACCGACGACATGCGCGCCGCCCTGAAGGCGCGCGACGAGCTGACCACGTCCACGCTGCGGATGGCGCTCGCCGCCGTCGGGACCGCCGAGGTCGCCGGCAGGGCCAAGCGGGAGCTCACCGACGACGAGGTGCTCGCGGTGCTGACCAAGGAGGCGAAGAAGCGGCGGGAGGCCGCCGCCGCCTTCGCCGACGCCGGCCGCGCCGAGCAGGCCGCCAAGGAGACCGCCGAGGGGGAGGTGCTGGAGCGTTACCTGCCGAAGCAGCTCTCCGACGACGAACTCGCCGAGCTGGTCGCCGGAGCGCTCGCCGCGGGCGGTTTTACCGGGAAGGCCCAGATGGGCCCGGCCATGAAGGCGGCCCAGGCCGCGGTGGCCGGCCAGGCCGAGGGGGGCCGGGTGGCCGCCGAGGTGCGCCGACAGCTCGGCCTCTGACCCTGGTACGCGCGACGGGCGGGCACCCTGCGAGGGGTGCCCGCCCGTCGTTCGTCGGTGCGGCGTCAGCCGCGGGGTCGGGGTCCTCTGGGG